>NZ_JAKFCB010000418.1:0-12724 GCF_036676885.1 Aeromicrobium sp. | reverse complement strand
GTCAGCAGCGGCCGTCGTACCAGATCGGCGCCTTGCCGTCCGGGTAGGCGACGCAGATGTTGCCCCAATAGCGCTTGCCGTTCCAGCGGGTGTAGATGCCGTTCGTGCACTGGTACAGGTTGCCGCCGTCGCCGTGGTAGAAGCGGCCGTAGTACGTGCACGAGTACGCGATGAAGTACTGGTTGTTGATCGTGAACGGGGCGCCGCCGCCGCCGTCGCCGGTGTTGGCGGACGCGGTGGCCGGGATCGACATCGCGACTGCTGCCGCGATGATCGTTGCGAGTCTCACGAGACGCTTCATGGACGCCCTTTCGTTGGTTAGGGAGGTGACCCTACCCGACCAACTGACAGCATGTCGCGAGTGACACCGGACCAGATCCCCTCGGGAGGAACGAGGGCGAGTATCGAGACCAAGTCAGGCGTACGAGTAGTCGTCGAGGGGGAAGCTGCCGGCCTCGCGGAAGGCGTTGATCGTCGAGGTCGGGCGCAGCAGCGTCGCCATGCCGTGCTGGTTGAAGTAGTACGACCGTGAGGTCGCACAGCTGCCGTTGACGAACACCGAGTCCTCGACGCGGTCCGTCATCCGGCCGAGGAACTCCGTGTTGGCCTCCTCGGTGACCTCGAACGTCGTCGCGCGCCGCCTCTCGACCTCGCCGAGCAGGCGCTTGACGTGTTTCATCTGCGACTCGATCGTCGTGAAGTACGACAAGCCCGAGTACGAGTAGGGGCTGTTGAGCGAGATGAAGTTGGGGAACCCCGGCACGGTCACGCCTTCGTACGCCTGGAACTGCTGCTCGCGCCAGAACTTGCCGAGGTCCTTGCCGCCACGCCCGATGACCTCGAACGCCGGGAAGTTGGTGTCCCAGAGGTTGAAGCCGGTCGCGAGGACGAGCGTGTCGATCTGCGTCTTCGTGCCGTCCTCGGTGACGATGCCGTCGGGCTCGATGCGGGCGATCGGCGTCGTCTCGAGGTGCACGTTGTCGCGGTTGAACGTCGGGAAGTACGTGTTGGAGAACGTCGGGCGCTTGCAGCCGAACGTGTAGTCCGGCGTGAGCTTCCGGCGGGTCTCGGGATCCTTGACCTGCCGCTCGAGGTGCCGGAGCGCCATCTTCTCGACGGTCCGGTTGAGCAGCTTGGTGCGGCGGTAGTTGAGCACGCCGGCCACCATGATGAGCTCGAGGATGCTGCTGCCGATCGTGCGGACGACCCGCTGGGCGAGCGGCACCCGGGCATACAGCTTCTGCACCCGTCTCGGGATCGCGCCGTCCCGCTTCGGCGTCACCCAGATCGCGGTGCGCTGGTAGACCGTGAGCTCGGCGAGGCGCGGTGCGATCTCCGGGATCAGCTGCACGGCCGTGGCTCCCGTGCCGATCACGGCGGCACGTCGGCCGTCGAGGTCGATCGAATCGTCCCAGCGTGTCGTGTGGATGACGGTGCCGGCGAACGAGTCGATGCCCTGGATGTCGGGAAAGGCCGGCTGCGACAGGAAGCCCGTCGCGGTCATCAGCATCCGGGCGTGCAGGCGTTCGCCGCCCGCGACGTTGACGGTCCAGTGGCCGCTGTCCTCGTCCCACACCGCGCCCTCGACGACGGTGTCGAACCGCATGTGGCGGCGCACGTCGTACTTGCTCGCGACGTGCGTGGCGTACTCCTTGAGCTCCGCACCTGGCGCGTAGAGCCGCGACCAGTACGGATTGGGCTCGAACGAATAGGAATACGTCGACGAGGGGATGTCGACCGCGAGCCCCGGATACCGGTTGACGTGCCACGTGCCGCCGAGGTCGCTCTCGCGCTCGAGGATGACGAGGTCGTCGTAGCCGAGCTGGCGCAGCTGGATGGCTGCGCCGATGCCGCCGAATCCGGCGCCGATGATGGCGGCGTCGTGGATGGTGTCGGACATGAGGCTCCTCATTCAGATAATCAGAATATCTGAAACCAGTAAAGCATCCGCCGGGCCATGTGACAACCCGGATGTCACGGTTGTGGGGCAGGCGATGCGGCAAGATGACGGCATGACGCTCGACATCACCGTGCGCGGGTCCGCCGAGCAGCGTTACCCCGCCGAACGCGCCATCGTGTCCATCGCCGCGGCCGTTGAAGGGCCGGACCGACAGCAGGTCTTCCAGGACGCGGTCGCGATCCATGAACCGCTGGTGTCCCAGCTCCGGGATCTTGTCGGCCTGCACGCGGTCGGCCAGTGGTCGAGCGACCAGGTGCGGGTCTTCAGCCACCGCCCGTGGGATGCCGGCGGGAAGCGCGCGCCGATGGTGCATGTCGCGCGGGTGCAGGTCGAGGCGGAGTTCACCGACTTCGAGCGGCTCAGCGGGTTCCTCGACTTCTGGTCCGGCACCGACGGCGTCGAGGTCGGCGGCATCGCGTGGGACGTCGGGGTCAAGAGCCGTCGGACGTACGAGGCCGAGGTCCGCAAGGCGGCGGTCGACGATGCCGTCGCGAAGGCGCAGTCGTACGCCAACGCGGTCCGTCGCGGCAAGGTCATGGCGGTGCAGCTGGCCGATCCGGGCATGTTGACCAATTCCGGCGAGAGCGCTGCCGGTCTCCCGATGCTGGCCAAGGCCGGCTTCGCCGAGTCGTCCGACGGCGGGCCACAGCTCGATCTCACGCCTTCGGAGATCGTCATCCACGTCGACGTGGACGCCCGCTTCGTCGCCGAGTAGCCCGGCTCCTAGTCGAAGAACACGATCTTGACGAGAGCGAGCGCGCCGATCACCAGGATCACCGCGCGGAGCACGCCGGGTGGGAGGCGGCGACCGATGCGGGCACCCAGGTAGCCCCCGAGCAGGCTGCCCGTGCCGATCAGCCCGACGACCTGCCAGTCGATGCGGTCCCACGCCACGACCATGAACGTGACCGCGGCGATCCCGTTGACGATCGTCCCGAGGACGTTCTTGATGCCGTTGATGTCCTGGAGGCCGATCGTCAGCAGGACCCCCATCAGTCCCACGAGCAAGATGCCCTGGGCGGCGCCGAAGTAGCCGCCGTAGATCCCCAGCAGGTAGATGCCGGCGGGGAGCGTCCAGCGTGACGCCGGCGGGGCTGAGCCGAGCTGTGCGTGACGTCGGGCCGTGCGCCGCTGCATCGCCGGACCCGCGACGACCATGACCAGGCCGAGCAGGATCAGGACCGGGACGACCGTCTTGAACGCCTCGGCCGGGAGGACGAGCAACAGGAGCGCCCCGGTCAGGGCGCCGGCGGCGGACGCCGGCGCCAGGCGCAGCAGGAGCGAGCGATGGCGGAGCGCCTCCGCGCGATAGCCGTGAATGCCGGACAGGCCACCGGCGACCAGGCCGATGTTGTTCGACACGTTCGCGGTGATCGGCGCATACCCGAAGAGCAGCAGCGTCGGGAACGTGATGAGTGTCCCGGAGCCGACGATGACGTTGATCGTGCCGGCCCACACGCCGGCCGCGAAGATGACGCTGGCCTCGAGCATGTGATCGCGCCTCTCGTGAACGTTCTGCCTGATCGAGTGTCACGTATCGCGTTGCCCGGCGGTCATCGGGTCCGGCGAATGCCCTCTGACCTGCGCAAACGTCCGGCGTCGATTTGAGCCGTCAGCATACCGAGCGTACGCTCGACTTATGTGGTCATTGCTGTTCGACCGGGTGACGGCGCTCGTGAGCGGGGCGAAGCTCCCGCGCAAGCGGGTGCGCCTGAGCCTGCCCGGCCGCGGTCCGATGCGCGTCGTCTACGACAAGGCCGTGGTCCACGAGAGCTACAGCTTCCGGGCGCGTGTCCTGCAGCGCACGATCCGCATGGTGTTCAAGCCCGTGCTCCGTTTCACGCCGATCAGCGAGCGGACGTTCGCCGCGATCCGGGCCATCGACGGTCTGCAGACCCACCGCAAGCGCTCGCCCCACGTCACGTTCGACGTCTCAGAGCTGGGCGGCGTGCGCGTCGAGCGGATGACGCACCGCTACGGGCCCGACAGTGACATGACGCTGCTCTACCTCCACGGCGGCGGCTTCTTCTCCGGCAGCATCGAGACGCATCGCCGCATCTGCGAACGGCTCGCGCTCAAGACCGGTGCCACGGTCGTCTCGGTCGACTACGTCCAGCTGCCCGAGGGCACGATCGCCGAGTCGGTGCGGGATGCCATCTCGGCGTACGCCGCCCTCGTCGAGGCCAGTGACCACCCCGACAAGATCGTCGTGGCGGGCGACTCCGCGGGCGGCTATCTCACGATGAAGGTCGCCGAGCTCGCCAGCCGGCGCGGCCTCCCGGCGCCGGCCGCGCTGCTCGGCTTCTCACCCCTGCTCAGCGTCGACCCCGAACGTGAGGACAAGGCCGTCGAGCGCATCGCCCGGCCGCGTGATGCGTACCTGCCGATCCAGCGGATCGCGCACATCCGGGCGCACTGGTTGCCTGAGGACGGCGCCACGATCGAGGGCTACGCATCGCCGCTGCACGCCGCCGCGTACATCTCGTCGCCGACGTTCCTCGTCGCGGTCGAGGACGAGCTGCTTCGGCCCGAGGTCGAGGCCATGGCGCTGTCGCTGTCGGCGCGCGGTGTCGAGGTCGAGACCCACTTGTGGCGCAAGCTGGTCCACGCCTTCCCGGTCCTGGTCGACCTGCTGCCCGAGAGCGAGATGGCGATCCAGCTCGCCGCAGACTTCGCCCGCCGCTCGATCGGCGAGCTCGACCGGGCCCCGATCGAGGACCCGGACAGCCACGAGGAGATCATCTCCGGCGAGCTCGTGCCGGACCGGGACGACTCCGCGGCCTGACCGCGTCACGTCACTTCGCGAAGGCGACCCGCACGCTGAACACGGTGTGCTCGTCCTGCTTGCCGTACGAGATGCCGACTGCCTTGACGGCCTTGGCCTGGTCGATGTCCTTGGCGACATCGGCCGGCGGATCGGCCTCGCTGACCTTGTCGAGGATCGTGCCGACGTCGACGAACATGCCGTAGAGCGTCTGGTCGCCGTACGGCATGACCGACTGGAACGTCGCGTCGGATCCGAGCTTGCCCGAGCCGTCGAGCCCATCGGCGGCGTCCTGGTTGGTGGCGATGACCGCGCCATCGTCCGTCTGCGCCGTCGAGAGGTCGAGGCCCACCTGCGTCGCCAGGGTCGCGAGCCGCTTGGCCAGGTCGAGCGCCTTGTCCGGATCGGTCGTCATCTTGAGCGCCACGTCGAGGGTCGCGACGTCGGCCGGGCCGGAGAACGTGGGCAGCTTCTCGAGGTTCTTCGACCCGATCGCGAGCGTGAGTCCGTCGCCGAACAGCGTCTCGAGGTCCTCCGGCACGTTGAGCCCGGTCTCTTCCTCGAAGCCCGCGATGAAGTCCTCGGGGTCGGGCGACTCGATCGGGTTGTTCTCGAGGTAGGCCTCGAACGCGGCCTTCTCCTCGGGCGTCATGCCCTCGGTGATCGAGGGATCGTCGAAGCTGGACTCGAATCCCTCGGTGAACTGCTCGAGGAATGCGTCGTACTGCTCCGCGATCTGGTCTCCGATTCCACCGCCGAACGACAGCGCGGCGACGGTGTCGGAGGGCAGCTTGTCCATCGAGACCGGCGTCATCTTGTCGACCGAGTCGGTCACGCCGGCGAGCCCCGCGAGCTCGAGCGTCGAGCCGTCAGTCCGCACGGTGACCGCCAGCGTGCCGGCCTGCTCGAGCTCCTTGAGGTTGGCGCCGCCAGCGGTCGCCATCAGGTCCTTGAACTCCGGGAACGAGTCGATGACCTTCTTGGTGTCGGCCCAGGCCGAGGCCACGCCCTGCTCGCCGAGGTCCTCGAAGTCGGCGGCGAATGCCGTCTTCTCGGCCAGGGGCTTCTTCTCGGCGGCCTTGACGGCGGCATCGGCCTGCTTCTGGGTCTCGGCCACGATCGCGTAGCCGTCGAGGAAGGCGACGGCAGCCTTCTCGTCATCACAGTCGAACAGGTCCTTGATGCCGGCCTCAGCCTTCTTCTCGTCCGTCACCTGGATCGCGACGAGCGGGGTCTGCTCCGTGTCGAGGGCCACGCCGATGCGGTGGCCGAGCCACGGCTTGACGTCCTTGTCGTACGTCAGGTCGCAGTCGCCCTCCTTGAGGGCCTCGTCGACCAGGAGCTTGCGGACGTCCTGATCGACGCTCTTGATGCCGATCTCGTCGGCCGCTTCGGGGAACTTGCGGATCAGCTTGAACAGGGCGATCTTCTGGCTCGCCGACGGGTCGACGTCGACGCGGGCGTACGCGATGACCGAGGCCGGCAACACGTCGTGCGGCTGGGCGCCACCACCATCGAGCTTCTTGACGACGGCGAAGGCGCCACCGGCCAGGGCGAGCACGACGACCGCTGCGATCCCGCCGATCACGAGCCGCTTGATGTTGCGACCACCGGTGGACGGCTCGGCCGGAGGAGTTGAGAGCTCATAGGTGATCGGCGGCTGCTCGGTCATGCGGGATCCTTCGAAGAATTCTGGGGGAGTCAGAGGAGACTATCGGAGACTCAGCGCCCGTGTCAGGTTGTCTGGAGGATCGGTCCTACTGCCGGCCGACGGCCTTCGCGTACGTGATCACCGTGGTCTCGAACCGCTTCCCGTTCCAGTCGCCGCAGGTCATCAGGACGAGACCGCTGGCGCCGGTGTCGCGATAGATCCGGTCGGACTCCGCGGCGAAGTCCTCGACGCGAACTTCCTTCTCTGACGTGACGCGATATTCCAGGCTGCCGCGCTTGCCCTTCACGGTGAACCGGTCACCCTTCTCCAGGCCGGCCAGGTCGTCGAACACGCCGTCATCCTGCGACGCGGTATGCCCGACGATGACGGCATTTCCCGGCTGCCCCGGCTGCTGACCGTCCTTCCACCAGCCGGTCTCCGCCAGGCTGGTGGGCACCTCCTGGGCGCCCTCCGGTGTCGTGCCGACCGGCCGGACCTTGGCGTCGACGCCGATCTCGCCGATGACGAGTCGCGTCGGCTCGCCGATCGGCCTGGCCGCCATGCTGAACGGCAAGGTCCTCGTGGGCTTGGGGCTGACTGAAGTGGTGGCCTGCGGGGTCGGAGCCTCGTCGTCGTCGCGCGTCAGCGTCAGCGTCGCCGCCACGGCGACGGCCGTCACGACGACCACCGTGACGCCGGCGAGCATGCCGAACCGGCGACCCCCGCGAGGGGAGCCGCCGGCCGGCTGTTGTTCGGGTGTCACCTAGCGCGCGGCGACACCGGCAGCCGGCGCGACCGTCGGGTGGTCGGACCCGCTCTCGTCACCGCTGTCGGCGTCGTTGTCGCAGTCCTGCGGCACCTCGACGGTGTCGAACTGCACCTTGTCATCGTCCGTGGTGAAGGCGATGAACAGGAGGTCGGCCCGGTGCGTCTTCACGGTGTGTGACTTGCCCGCACCGAGGGTGAAGTCGCCGTCCGGTGCGTTCTCGCCTTCGCTGCCGTAGAGGACCGTGACGCTTTCGTCGACGACGTTCTCGAACGTCACCTCGCCGCACGAGGCATCCACCTTGAGGAGCGTGGCCTCTTCGCCGAAGCATTCATCCGGGGCTGTGTAGTCCCACTCCGTGACCGCACCATCGGCCAGAGCGAAGCCGTCGTTGGCCTCGGCGAAGAAGGTGACCTCGTCACCGTCGGAGAAGTCCGTGCCGTCATAGCTGTCGGCGTCGAGCGCTTCGGTGTCGCCGTCGCCGTAGTCGACGAAGTACGTCACGTTGGGCGTGCTGGGGACGACGACGGTGCAGGGATCCGGGAACGTCACGGGCGCCGGGGTGATGTCCGCAGGCCCTGCGGGTGCCACGGTGACGGTGACCGAGTCAGTCGCTTCGCGGCCGTTCTCGTCGGTCGCGGTGAGGGTGTAGGTGAAATCGCCGGCGGCGGCCGGTGTGACGACCTCGTCACCGGCGGGGTTGGCCTTGGTGCCCGACCACTGTCCGGACGCGACGAGGTCGATCGCTTCGGTGCTGGTCCACGACAGCGTGACGCTCTCGCCCTGGGTGATCGTCGTGTCGGTGACGTTCAGGTCGACGCCGACGGCGGCCTGAGCCGGGCTGGCGAACGCGAAGACGCTGATGACAAGAGCGAAGGCTGCTCCGAAGGAGCTGAGGCTCCGGGCGCGGCGCGTGATGAGCATGGACATGCGAAAGGGACCCTCCGATGAATGGAACGTGCTCCAAGGCACGAGCCGCCAACTCTAGGGCATCGTCGATCACCTGAGCGACGAATGCGTGAAATGTCAACAATCAGGCCCGGGCGGCCGATGACTTCCCACGCGAAGGCGGCTGAAGGTGTGGCTTTCGTGAGGGAGACGGCCGCTCCGGTGTCGATCGCGAGTCACCTGGCGAAGCGACGCCGGCGGCCGGCGCTACGGCCGGGTGGTCGGGACGCTTGCCGCGTCCACTCCCGTTGCCGCTGCCGCTCCCCACCTCATTGCCGCTGCTCACCCCGCTGCCGCAGCCCTGCGGGACGGCGACGTAGTCGGTCTGCGAGCGGGAGCCCCAGCGACTGAAAGCGACGAACCGGAGCCTGGAGCGGGTCGTCTTGACCGTCCGCGTCCTGCCCACGGCCAGCGCGAACTCACCGCCTCCCGGCGGCCGGCCGTCCTTGCCGTAGACGACGATGACGGACTCGCCCAGCACGTTCGTGAACGTCGCCTCGCCGCACGTCGCCTTCACCTTCACGACGTCGGGAAAGCACTTCTTCGGCACGGTGTACTCCCACAGGGCGTGGGCGTCCTCGGCGATCTCGAAGCCCTCCTCGGCGTCGGCAAAGAACACGACGGGGTCGCGGTCGCTGTCGAACTCGGTGCCGTCGTAGGTTCCGGCGGCGATCGGGGCGTGGTCGCCGTCATGGAAATCCACGAAGTAGGTCACGTGGGGCGTGGTCGGGATGACGACGGTGCAGGGGTTGGGAAACCTCACCGGCGCGGGCGTGATGCCCGGCTCGGCTTCGGCGGTCTCCGTGACCGAGTCGGTGATCGTCGTGTCGTTGGCGTCGAGCTTGACGACGATGGCGGCCGGTGCCGGGCTGGCGAACGCCAGGTTGCTGACGGCGAGCGCCAGAGCTGCTGCGAGGGAGGTGAGACTCCGCGAGCCGAGCATGGGCATACGTCAGAAACCCCCCGATGACTGAGACGCGCGGTTCGCGCGCACCGACAATTTTAGGGCCACCGGAGATCGGTGGTCGAGACCGGGACACAAACAATCAGGCTTGACTGTTTGTGGCAATGTCCGCATGCTGGGGTGGTGACGACCGACTCCGGCACCTCGATGCGTACGCCCCAGGGGGAGCGCACCCGCGCGATGCGACTGCGCCTGATGGAGGCGACCGTGGAGTGCCTTGTCGAGCTGGGCTGGGCCGGCACCACGACGACCGTCGTGAGCAAGCGCGCGGGAGTGAGCCGGGGCGCACAGCTGCACCACTTCCCGAGCAAGCAGGACCTCGTGGTCGCCGCCGTCGGCCACCTGACCGAGCGTCGTCGCGAGGACATGAAGCTCGCCGCGGCCGAGCTGCCCGCCACCGGTCGCACCCGGGCGGTGCTCGAGATCCTCAGTCAGCAGTTCGTCTCTCCCGTCTTCTTCGCGGCCCTCGAGCTGTGGGTCGCGGCCCGCACCGACCCCGACCTGCGCGCCGAGGTCGCACCTCTGGAACGCCGGGTCGGACGCGAGACCCATGCGTACGCGGTCGAGCTGCTCGCGATCGACGAGGCGCGCGGCGACAACCGGCGCCTCGTGCAGGCGACCCTCGACCTGCTGCGTGGCCTCGGCCTCGCGGCATCCCTCAGTGATGACACCAAGCGCCGGGCCGACGTGCTCGACTCGTGGGCCGTCGTCCTCGACCACGAGCTGGAGACCTCATGACGAGCATCCTCGACGGCATCCTGTCCGACCTGGTGGACGAGAGCCTGCAGCTCGACACCTGGGTCGCGAGCCTGCCGGCCGACGGCTGGGCGACCGTGACGACGCCTGAGGGCTGGACCGTGGCGCACCAGATCGGCCACCTGCACTGGACCGACGCGGCATCCCTGGCAGCGATCACCGACCAGGACGAGTTCGGCCGGGGCATGAAGCGGGCCGCCGCGAACCCCGCGGGCTACGTCGACGACGGCGCCGAGGAGATGGCGCTGCTGCCGCCCGAAGAGCTGCTCGCGACCTGGCGTGAAGGGCGCGTGGCGCTTGACGCCGCACTCCGCAGCGTCCCCGACGGCGAGAAGATCCCCTGGTTCGGTCCGCCGATGAGCCCTGCGTCGATGGCGACGGCGCGGGTCATGGAGACCTGGGCGCACAGCCACGATGTCGGTGAGGCGCTCGGCCTGAAGATCCCGCAGACCTCGCGCGCCAAGCACGTCTGCCACATCGGCGTACGCGCGCGGGGGTATGCCTACCTGGTCCGCGGGCAGCAGCTGCCGGACGTCGAGGTGCGCGTCGAGCTGACCGGGCCCGACGGCGACGTGTGGACGTGGGGACCGGAGGATGCCCCCGAGCGGGTCACCGGCTCCGGCTACGACTTCGCGCTGCTGGCGACGCGCCGGCGGCACGTCGAGGACGTCGACGTACGAGCCGAGGGCGACAACGCTGCGTACTGGCTGACCATCGTGCAGGCGTTCGCCGGCCTGCCCGGCAATGATCCCGTCAGGCTGGCCGACCGATGACGGCCTCACCAGGCTCAACCATCCGGGTGGGCAACTGCTCGGGCTACTACGGCGACCGGCTCTCGGCGATGCGCGAGATGCTCGACCCGTCGACCAGCTCAGGGAACAAGGGGCTCGACTACCTGACCGGCGACTACCTGGCCGAGCTCACGATGCTGATCCTGGGCCGGGACCGGATGAAGGACGAGTCGCTCGGCTACGCCAAGACGTTCGTCAGGCAGATGACCGAGTCGATGGCGCTGGCCAAGGAGCGCGGCGTCAGGATCGTCGCCAACGCCGGCGGCCTCAACCCGGCGGGCCTCGCCGCGAAGCTGCGCGAGATCGCCGAGTCGCAGGGACTGTCGATCGTGATCGCGCACGTCGAGGGCGACGACCTGCTGGACCGGGCGGACGAGTTCTCGTTCGGCGACGTGATGACCGCGAACGCGTACCTCGGAGCCTTCGGGATCGCGGCGGCGCTGCAGGGCGGTGCTGATGTCGTCGTCACCGGGCGGGTCACCGATGCGTCGGTCGTCGTCGGCCCGGCGATCGCGCACTTCGGCTGGGGTCGCGACGACCTCGACCAGCTGGCGGGAGCCGTCGTGGCGGGACACGTCATCGAGTGCGGCACGCAGGCGACCGGCGGCAACTTCTCGGGGTTCACGAATGTCGACATGTCGACGCCTCTCGGCTTCCCGATCGCCGAGATCGCCGAGGACGGCTCGGTCGTCATCACGAAGCACGAGGGCACCGGCGGCGCTGTCACGGTCGACACCGTCACGGCTCAGCTCGTCTACGAGGTCGGCGGGCCGTCCTATCTCGGTCCTGACGTCTCGACGCGGCTGGACACCATGAACCTGACCCAGGAAGGGCCGGACCGCGTGGCGATCACGGGCGTCGTCGGGGAGCCACCGCCGGCGACCACCAAGGTGTGCCTCAACGCGTTCGGCGGCTTCCGCAACAGCGTCGAGTTCCTGCTCACGGGCCTCGACATCCCGGAGAAGGCCGAGCTGATCCAGCGGCAGATGGAGACCGCGTTGGCGGCCGGCAAGGCGCCGGAGACGGTCGAGTGGCAGCTCGACCGCACCGACACGCCGGACCCGGCGACCCAGGCGCAGGCCACGTCGCTGCTGCGGTGCCACGTCAAGAGCGCCTCACCTGATCCCGTCGGCCGGTCGTTCAGTGACGCCGCGATTCAGCTGGCGCTGGCCTCGTACCCGGGCTTCAGCGTCACGCGTCCGCCGTCGGCAGGCACCCCCTACGGCGTCTACCGGCCGGCGTACGTCCCGCAGTCCGAGGTCCCGCACGTCGTCGTGCACCCCGACGGCCGCCGCGAAGAGATACCACCGCCGCGAGTGGCGCAGAATGGTCGGGTCGAGCCCGCCGAAACCGGCCATATTGCGCCACTCGCGGTGGTACCGCGGGGTGACTGGGTGGGTGAGACCGTGCGGGCGCCGTTGGGACGGCTGGCGTACGCGCGATCGGGTGACAAGGGCGGCGACGCCAACATCGGCGTGTGGATCCCCGCCGACCACCCCGCGCGCGCCGATGCGTACGCCTGGCTGGCCGGCTTCCTCGACCAGGCGACGGTCCGGGAGCTGATCCGCGAGGCGGCGATGCTGGATGTCGAGATCCACCCGCTGCCCAACCTCGCCGCGGTCAACATCGTGATCCGCGGCCTGCTCGGGGAGGGCGTGGCCTCGTCGACTCGCCTCGACCCGCAGGCCAAGGGCGTCGGCGAGTGGCTGCGGGCCCGCGACTGTGCCATCCCGGCGTCGTTGCTGCCCGATGCGATCGCGGAGGCTGCGCTGTGAACGCCTGGGACACACCGGAACGCCGGGCCCTGCGCGAGATGGTCACCTCGTTCACCGAGAAGGAGGTCGTCCCGCACCTCCCGGCGTGGGAGGACGCCTGCGAGGTGCCGCGAGAGCTGCACCAGAAGGCGGCCGCCGCCGGCTTGCTCGGCGTCGCATTCCCCGAGGAGGTCGGCGGCCAGGGCGGCGACCTGATCGACTCGGCGATCGTGAGCGAGGCGGTGCTCGAGGCCGGCGGCTCGACCGGACTCATCGCCGCACTGTTCACCCACGGCATCGCGTTGCCGCACATCGTCGCGTCCGGCAACGCCGACCTGATCGACCGATACGTACGCCCGACACTGGCCGG
>NZ_JAKFCB010000417.1:0-11416 GCF_036676885.1 Aeromicrobium sp. | reverse complement strand
GCCGGACACCTCATGCGGGCGGCCGAGCACCTCGGCGGCCTCGACGAGCCGGCCCTCGGCGACCAACGTACGCACGAGGGTCGACGAGTACGGGACCTCGCCGCCGTCGAGGGCGAGGCCGTCTACCGCGAATCCGGCCCGCTCCCCCGCCCCGCGGAGGAAGGTCGTGTCACCACTGGCGCGGAAGCCGAAGCGGAAGTTCTCGCCGACCGCGACCAGCGATGCGCTGAGCTGCTCGACGAGCACCCGGTCGACGAACTCCTGCGGCGACCAGCCCGCCATCTCGGCGGTGAAGTTGAGGATGCGTACCTCGTCGGCGCCGGCCGCACGCAGCAGCTCGACGCGTCGCTCGATCGTCGTGAGCCGCGTCGGCGCGTGCTCGGGGCGTACGACCGCCAGCGGGTGCGGGACGAAGGTGACCGCGATGACCGGCAGCCCCGCGGCCAGCTCGCGCGTGCGGGCGAGCACATGCTGGTGACCTTTGTGGACACCGTCGAAGTTGCCGACCGTGACCGCTGCCGGCTCGGATCGTGGATCCGTCGCGGCTCCACGGAAGTCACGCCAGATCATCACGGTAAAACTCTGCCACACCGCCGCTCACGACCTGGCAGGAGCCAAACCTAAGAACACTCTCATCGCCAGCTCATCGACCGGCGCGCAGGCATGCGGCAGGCTGGACACATGGACCTGCGCAGGCGCCTTCCCGCTCTCGTCATGGCCGTCATTGCCCTGGCACTCACGGCAGTCATCACGATGCGCGTTGCGGCCGGCGCAGACTCCGAGCCGCAGGACTTCACACCGATCGTCATCTCCCCCGCGGCGACGCCCACACCGACCCCGACGACCACGACACGACCATCCGACGACGGAGACGATGACGACGACTACGAGCGCGAGGTGCCACCGCCCAAGGACATAGATGATGACGATGACCACAGCGGCGGCGGGAATGACGACGACTCGAGTGGCCGCGACCATCCAGAAGACGACTGAGGGCTGATGGCGGTCCTCCTCTCGATGTCGCGCCTGTCGGTGCGACAACGGCTCACCATCACGATTGCCCTGCTCACGACCCTGGCGCTCGTCGTGGTCGGCCTGACCCTGTACGCGCTCGAGTCCCGTCGGATCGACCGCGACATCGAGGCCAGCCTGAGCCAGGAGACGGGCGAGTTCCGCGCTCTCCAGAAGGAGTCCGACCCCCAGACGCAGCAGCCGTTCGCGTCCGCGGACCGGCTGCTCGAGGTATTCCTCGAACGCAACCTGCCAGATGACAACGAGGAGCTCTTCGCGTTCCCGACCAGCGGGACACCGACGTACCAGGGTGAGTACGACGCAGTGCTCCAGAAGTCCGCGGCCTTCCCCGCGCTGGTGGAAGAGCTGAAGGCGACGGGCGGCACGCGCTCGCTCGACATCGACGGGCGCACCTACCGGGTCGCGGTCCAACCCGTGAGGGCCGGCGCAGAGTCCGCCGCGTTCGTCGTCGTGCACGACGTCGGATCGAGCCGGAACGACCTTCGCGAGCTCATGCTCACGTACGCGCTGCTCGCGGCGCTGTCGGTCATCCTCATTGCCGGCCTCGCCTCCTGGAGCGCGGGACGTCTCCTTCGACCAGTCCGTCGGCTCCGGGACACCGCGCGTGGCATCACCGACGGCGACCTCGGCGGCCGGTTGGAGGTCACGGGCCAGGACGACCTGTCCGACCTCCAACGTACGTTCAACGACATGCTCGACCGGCTCGAGTCGGCGTTCGCGACGCAGCGCCAGCTGCTCGACGACGCCGGGCACGAGCTGCGCACGCCCTTGACCGTGCTGCGCGGCCACCTCGAGGTGCTCGACCCGGCCGATCCCGCCGACGTGGAGGCCACGCGTGCCCTGCTCCTGGACGAGATCGACCGCATGTCGCGACTCGTCAACGACCTGCTGATGCTGGCCAAGGCCCGACGTCCGGACTTCGTCGACCCCCACCCGACCGACGTCGAGGCCCTCACGCACGGCGCCATTGACCGGGCCCGCGCCTTGGCGGATCGCCGGTGGCTGCTGGACGGTGTGGCCCGGCAGACCGTACTCCTCGACGGGCAGCGCATCACCCAGGCACTGCTGCAGCTCTCGGACAACGCAGCACGCCACACCGCGCCGGGCGACGAGATCGGCATCGGCTCGCGGTTGCACGAAGGCCAGCTGGAGCTGTGGGTACGCGACAGTGGGCCCGGCGTGGCGCCAGGTCTGCGGACCAAGGTCTTCGAGCGCTTCACGCGAGGAGACCACGACGACGAGGGCTTCGGCCTGGGGCTTTCGATCGTCGCCGCGATCGCTGAGGCACATGGCGGCGAGGTCGTGATAGACGAGACCGAGGCGGGCGCCACGTTCAGGCTCCGCCTCCCGACAGGAGCCCGAACATGAGCGAGCGCAAGCGATGAACAATTCAGGGCACTTCATGCCGCCGTCTCCGTACCGTTGTTCCTTGACGGAGGCGGCGGCATGAGCCGCATCCTCATCGTCGAGGACGAGGACCGGATCTCGTCGTTCGTCGCCAAGGGCCTGAAGGCCGAGGGCTTCACACCCACGGTCGTCGCGGACGGGATCACGGGACTCGACTACGCACTCACCGGCGAGTTCGACCTGATGGTCCTCGACATCGGGCTGCCCGGGCTCGATGGCTTCCGCATCCTCGAACGGGTGACCGTCGACCGGCCGGGCCTGCCGGTCATCGTCCTGACAGCGCGCGACTCGGTGACCGACACCGTCGCTGCACTGGAGGGTGGAGCAGCCGACTACATGTCCAAGCCGTTCAAGTTCGGCGAGCTGCTGGCCCGCGTACGGCTGCGGCTGCGCTCCCCCGCGGACACCCCACCGGACGACGAGCTGACCGTCCGCCAGGTACGCCTCGACCTGCGGCGCCGCCGGGCATACGTCGGTGACCGCGAGGTTGAGCTGTCTGCGCGCGAGCTCACACTTGCCGAGGTGCTGATCCGCAACCGCGGGCTCGTCCTGTCCCGCGAGCAGCTGCTGTCGCAGGTGTGGGGCTACGACTTCGATCCCGGATCCAACGTCGTCGACGTCTACGTCGGCTATCTCCGCAAGAAGCTGGGAGCCGACCTCGTGACGACCGTCCGGGGCGTCGGATACCGGGTCGACTGACCCCGCGACTTGTGACGAAGTGCCCCGCTTCACTGGTGTGGAGCGGGGCACTTCGTCACAAGTCGCGGGGTGGGGCGGCGGGGTCAGTCGTCGTCGGAGTCGTCGCCGGGCTCGTCGCGATCGTCGTGGTCGTCGCCGGGCTCGTCGTGGTCGTCGTGGTCGTCGCCGGGCTCGTCGCGGTCGTCGTGGTCGTCCTTGTCGTCGCCCACGTCGTGGCCGGCAGAGTCATCAGAGCCGTCGCGGTCATCGCCGGGCTCGTCGCGGTCATCGCCGGGCTCGTCGCGATCGTCACGGTCGCGCAGCCCGCCGTTGTCGTCGCCCACGTCGTGCGTCGGGTCCGGTGTCGGCGTGGTGGCCGAGGTGGTGGCCGGGTCCGGGGTGTCGTCCGCCGCATTGTGGGCCACCGCGATCCCTGCGGTGCCGACGATGACGGTCGCCGCCAGAGCTACGGCTCCTGCACGCATGTACTTGTCCATGATGTCTCCTCGTTCGATTGGTACTGATGAGACCAACCTGTCGCGGTGACGTGAGGCGGGAATGAGCCACGAATGAGAGGTCTCTCATGTGGCGGGGGGACAGGCCGCGGCCTCTCTAGAGCAAGGGACGCAGCGGCGCGAGGATCCACTCGCACGCCTTCGCGACGAACGGGCGCGATGTCCACTCGGCGCGGGTCAGCACCCGCGCGTTGGAGGCATCCGCCTCGAACACCTTCTCCAGGTGCGTGGCGAGCGCGTCGTCGAGGATCTCGAGGTTGATCTCGTAGTTGCCGGTCAGGCTGAGCCGGTCGATGTTGGCGGTGCCGATCGTCGTCCAGCGGCCGTCGATCGTCGCGGTCTTGGCGTGCATCATCCAGTCCTGGTAGAGCAGGATCTCGACCCCACCGTCCAGCAACTGGGAGTAGAACCCCCTCGACAGCCAGTCGGCGACGACGTGGTTGGAGACCTCCGGGACGAGGATCCGCACACGTACGCCACGAGCCGCTGCGTCGAGCAGTCCTTGCAGGATGTCGCGGTCGGGGATGAAGTAGGCCGCCGTGATGTAGATGTGGTCGCGGGCGCGGTCGATCGCCTCGATGTACATCCCGCGGATCGGGAACAGCAGCTGCATCGGCACGTTGCGGTGCGCGCGGATCTGCGGCTCCCAGCTCGCGTCACCGCGCTCCTTGAGGATCCGTGCGTTCTTGCCACGGCGCAGGTTCCAGAAGTCGACGAAGGCATTGTCGAGGTCCCACACGGACGGCCCCTCGATCTTGAGGTGCGTGTCGCGCCACTCCGAGGCGTACAGCGAGCCGACGTTGTAGCCGCCCACGTAGGCGACCTTGTCGTCGACGACGAGGACCTTGCGGTGCTCACGACCCATCTTGCGGGGGCTGAAGAACCGCCAGCCGGTGGCGAACACGGGATAGCGCAGCACGTGGATCGGGGCGGGGAACCTGAGGAAGCTCGGCGTCACGACGAGGTTGGCGAAGCCGTCGTAGATCACGTAGACGTCGACACCGCGATCGGCCGCGTCGATCAGCGCCTGCTTGAACCGGCGGCCCATCGCGTCGCCCTTGAAGATGTAGGTCTCGAACAGGATGCGTTCGCGGGCGTTGCCGATCGCCTCCAGCATGTCCTCGTACAGGTCGGACCCGTACGTGAAGGCGGTGGCGGTGTTGCCGGCACCGATCCCGATCGGTGCGGGCGCCGTGACGGGGAACGTGCCGCCGTCCTTGCCGCGCATGAGCTTGCGGACCTTGGTCGTCACCATGAGGGCCACGACGATCAGGAACTGCGCCGACAGCAGTGCGGTCAGTGCCCGTTTGAGGATGCCCCGCGGGGACGGTCGGCGAAGTCGCATGGTGACCTCACCCTAGCGAGTCACGCTGTCCCCGCTGGGCGTGACGAGTTGCAGGCTCAGACCGGCGTGTCGCCTGCAAAGTGTCACGCCCAGCGGGGGGTGGGTCAGACGAAGACGGCGACGGGCTTGGCGACGCCGCCGCGCTGCTCGTAGAGCGCGAGGAACTCCCCCGACGGGGCGAACACCGCGACGGCACCCGGCGCACCCAGGTCGATCCCGGTGAGGGGGCGGCCGAAGCGTACGTCCGAGGCCTCGCGCTCCTCGAGGTCGTACGACGGGAAGCTCGCCCGCGCGACATCGTCGAGCCCGACGACGACGAGCTCCTGCTCGAGCTCCTCGAGCGTGTGCGCCTGGTCGAGCCCGAACGCGCCGACGCGCGTACGCCTCAGCATCGTCAGGTGTCCCCCGACGCCGAGATCGGCGCCGATGTCGCGGGCCAGAGCACGGATGTAGGTGCCGCTCGAGCAGACGACGCGTACGTCGACGTCGACGACATCGCCCTCGACACGCAACGCACCGAGCTCGAACACCGACACCGTGACCGGCCGGGCCGGGAGCTCGACCTCGTCGCCGGAGCGCACGCGAGCGTACGAGCGCACGCCGTCGACCTTGATCGCCGAGACCGATGACGGGACCTGCTGGATGTCGCCGGTGTAGGCCGGCAGCACCGCGCGCACGGCGTCCTCGTCGACGTGTGACGCCGGTGTCGACGCGGTGATCTCGCCCTCGGCGTCGTCGGTGACGGTGGACTGGCCGAGCCGGATCGTCGCGACGTACTCCTTGTCGGCAAGCGTCAGGTGCCCCAGCAGGCGCGTGGCGCGGTTGATGCCGAGCACCAGGATCCCGGTCGCCATCGGGTCGAGCGTGCCGGAGTGGCCGACCTTGCGCGTGCCGGCGATGCGGCGCATGCGGCCGACGACGTCGTGCGAGGTCCAGCCGGCCGGCTTGTCGACGACGACGAGCCCCGACGCCTGCGCTCCCTCCCGCTCGCTGCGCTCGCCAGGAACCGCGGGGTCAGTCATCGAGCTCCGCGTCGTCCTCGTCCTTCTTCTTGTACGGGTCGGGGTCACCGGCGTACTGCGCACCCGCCGAGCGGGAGGCGACCTCCTCGTCGGACTCCTTGACCTTGGCGAGCAGGTCCTCGATCTCCTTGGCCGTCTCGGGGACGGCGTCGAGGAAGAACTCGATCGACGGCGTGATGCGGGTGCCGAGCTGCTTGCCGACCTCCGAGCGGATCAGGCCGGTCGCGCTGCGCAGGGCAGCGGCGGTGTCCGCGCGGGCGGTCTCGTCGCCCATGACGGTGTAGAACACCGAGGCCTGCTGGCCGTCGCCGGTCATGCGTACGTCGGTGATCGTCACGAAGCCCAGGCGCGGATCCTTGACCCGGCGCTCGAGCATCTGCGCCACGATGACCTTGATCCGGTCGCCGACCTTGTGGATCCGCGGTCCAGCCATGATTCTCTCCAAACTGAGTGGGACGCCTCCCCCCACGCGCGAGCGCGTAGAGGGAGACGTCCGACGGGGGTTACGACTACGCGCGAACCTTCTCGCGCAGCTCGAACGTCTCGACGATGTCGCCGACCTTGATGTCGTTGAAGCCCTTGAGCACGAGACCGCACTCGAAGCCTTCGCGGACCTCGGACACATCGTCCTTCTCGCGGCGCAGGCTGGAGAAGTCGAGGTTGTCCGCGACCACGGAGCCGTCGCGAAGCAGGCGTGCCTTCGCGTTGCGCTTGATCGTGCCGCTCGTGACCATGCAACCGGCGATGTTGCCGATCTTGCTGGAGCGGAAGATGTCGCGGATCTCGGCGGTACCGAGCTGCGCCTCCTCGAACTCCGGCTTGAGCAGGCCCTTGAGCGATGCCTCGATCTCCTCGATCGCGTTGTAGATGACCGAGTAGTACTTGATCTCGACACCTTCGCGGTCGGCCAGCTCCGTCGCCTTGCCCTGCGGGCGGACGTTGAAGCCGATGATCACGGCGTTGGACGCGGCGGCCAGCATGACGTTGGTCTCGGTGATCGCACCGACACCGCGGTCGATGACCCGGAGTGCGACCTCCTCGCCGACGTCGATCTGGGCCAGTGCGTCCTCGAGCGCCTCGACCGAACCGGAACCATCACCCTTGAGGATGAGGAGCAGCTCGTCGGTCTCGCCCTTCTCCATCGAGGACATGAAGTCCTCGAGCGTACGACGACCTGTGCGCTGTGCCAGGAGGGCGTTGCGCTCGCGCGCCTCGCGCTTCTCGGCGATCTGGCGCGCCAGCCGGTCGTCGGCGACGACCATGAAGTTGTCACCGGCTCCCGGGACCGCGGTCAGACCCAGCACGAGTGCCGGGCGCGACGGAGTGGCCTCTTCGATGTTCTCGCCGTGCTCGTCGAGCATCGCGCGAACACGTCCGAACGCCGGACCGGCGACGATCGAGTCGCCGACCTTGAGCGTTCCGCGGTGGACCAGCACCGTCGCGACAGGTCCCCGACCACGGTCGAGGTGCGCCTCGATGACGAGGCCCTCGGCGTTCTGGTTGGGGTTGGCGCGCAGGTCGAGCGAGGCGTCAGCCGTGAGGATGACGGCCTCGAGCAGCTCGTCCATGCCGGTGCCGGCCTTGGCCGAGACGTCGACGAACATCGTGTCGCCGCCGTACTCCTCGGGCACGAGGCCGTACTCGGTGAGCTGTCCGCGTGCCTTGGTCGGGTCGGCGTCAGGCTTGTCGACCTTGTTGACCGCGACGACGATCGGGACGCCGGCGGCCTTGGCGTGGTTGAGCGCCTCGACCGTCTGCGGCATGACGCCGTCGTCGGCCGCGACCACGAGGATCGCGATGTCGGTCGCCTGGGCGCCACGGGCACGCATGGCGGTGAACGCCTCGTGGCCCGGTGTGTCGATCAGGGTGATGCGACGCTCGGTGCCGTCGACCTCGGTCGCGACCTGGTAGGCGCCGATGGTCTGCGTGATGCCACCGGCCTCCTTGTCGACGACGTTGCTGCTGCGCAGCGCGTCGAGGAGCTTGGTCTTTCCGTGGTCGACGTGACCCATGACGGTGACGACGGGGGGACGCGCGGCCAGATCGGCCTCGTCGCCCTCGTCCTCGCCGAACTCGATGTCGAACGACTCGAGCAGCTCGCGGTCCTCGTCCTCCGGGGAGATGACCTCGACGTTGTAGTTGAGCTCCTCACCGAGCAGCATCAACGTCTCGTCGTTGGCCGACTGCGTCGCCGTGACGACCTCGCCCAGGTGGAACAGCACCTCGACCAGCGATGCGGAGTCGCCGCCGATCTTGTCGGCGAAGTCAGCCAGCGAGGAGCCACGCGTCAGGCGTACGGTCTCGCCGTTGCCCTTGCGAACGCGGACGCCGCCGATCGCGGGCGCCTGCATCTGGTCGAATTCCTGACGCTTCGCGCGCTTGCTCTTGCGTCCACGACGTACGGGGCCGCCGGCGCGACCGAACGCGCCCTGCGTGCCGCCGCGGGTGTTGCGGCCACCGGGACCACCCGTGCGCGGAGGACCGCTGAAGCCGCCTCCACCGCCGGGAGCACCGCGACCGGGAGCGCCGCCACCGCCGGGGCGACCGGCGTAACCGCCGCCGCCTCCGCCACCGGGACCACCACGGCCCGGTGCGCCACCGGGACCACCGCGACCGGGGGCTCCACCGGGTCCACCGCGACCGGGCGCACCGCGACCGGTCGAGGGACCGGCGAGGCCGGACTGGCGCGGCATCATGGCCGGGTTGGGACGAGGCATGCCGGGCGCAGCACCGGGCGTCGGACCGCCGGCACGTGCGGCCGGCGGACGCGGGGCGCTCTGCATGCCCTGGGTCGACGAGAACGGGTTGTTGCCGGGCCGGGCCTTGGGTCCGGGACGCGGTCCCGGCGTGGCAGGCGCCGGCGCCGAGGCAGCAGCAGCCGGCGCTTCGGGCTCGGCCGCGGGGGCCGGCGCCTCAGCGACGGGCTCGGGCTCGGGCGTCGGGGCAACCCGAGGACCAGGCGTCGGGCCAGGCGTGCGCGTCGGTGCAGGTGCAGCCGGTGCGGCTGCCTCGACCGGGGCCGGTGCGGCTGCCTCGACCGGAGCCGGTGCGGCTTCGGGCTCGGTTGCCTTGGCCGGTGCGGCCTTCTTGGCGGCGGGCTTGCCGCCGGACTTCTTGGCGCCCTGCGCTCGCAGGGCTTCTCCGTGCTCCTCATTGAGGCGCCGGACGACGGGGGCTTCTACGGTCGAGGAGGCCGACTTCACGTACTCACCCATGTCTTTCAGGGTGGACAGGACGACCTTGCTCTCAACGCCGAACTCGCGTGCGAGTTCGTGGACTCTTACAGCCACTCTTCTCCTTCAGGGGGGTCCGACCCTGAGGAGGATCAGACCACTAGTTGACGAACGTGCTCATTGCGCAGTACTCATCGCGCAGTACTCATCGGCCAGAAACCGTTTCATTAGTCATGAGCGAATGCTCCGTATTCGTGTCGGGAAGCGCACTGTGCGCTCCTTGTGGTCAAGCTGTTGGACCCGGGTCCTCGATCATTGCCGCCACGGCGCTCAGGTCGAGCGGCCCTTCGACTCGAAGGGCCCGACCGAACGCCTTGCGGCGAGTCGCGAGCTCCAGGCACCGGGCCGTGGGGTGCAGGTGCGCCCCTCGCCCCGGCAGCGTTCCGCGCGGATCAGGCGTCACAACCGTGGTCGTGGGCTCCTGAACTGCGACGACTCGCACCAGAGTGGTCTTGTCCGCACGTTGCCTACAACCGATGCACGTCCGAACGACCTCGACCAGTCTACCCGTTTCGCGAAGCGGTCGCGCCATGGGACTCAGGCGCCCGCAGTCCTGGGTGCCTCGGTGTCCGAGCGGATGTCGATGCGCCAACCCGTGAGCTTGGCGGCCAGGCGGGCGTTCTGGCCCTCCTTGCCGATCGCGAGAGAGAGCTGGAAGTCGGGAACGACGACCCGGGCCGACCGCGTCGCCGGGTCAACCAGAGTCACGCCCTTGACCTGGGACGGGGAGAGCGCGTGCGCGATGAACTCCGCCGGATCGTCGCTGTAGTCGACGATGTCGATCTTCTCGCCGTGCAGCTCGTGCATGACGTTGCGGACGCGCTGGCCCATCGGGCCGATGCACGCGCCCTTGGCGTTGACGCCCGGCACGTTGGCGCGCACCGCGATCTTGCTGCGGTGGCCGGCCTCGCGGGCGATCGCGACGATCTCGACGGATCCGTCCGCGATCTCCGGCGCCTCGAGGGCGAACAGCAGCTTGACCAGGTTGGGGTGCGTGCGCGAGACCTTGACCCGCGGCCCGCGCAGGCCCTTCTCGACCTCGTAGACGTACGCCTTGAGGCGCTCGCCGTGGGCGTACTTCTCCTCCGGCACCCGCTCGGACGCGACCAGGATCGCCTCGATGCGGCCCAGGTCGAGCATGACGTCGCCGGGGCTGCGGCCCTGCTGGATCACGCCGGAGACGATGTCGCCGACCTTGCCGGCGAACTCGCCGTACTTGGACTCGTCCTCGGCGTCGCGGATGCGCTGCATGATGAGCTGGCGAGCGATCGTCGCGGCGAACCGGCCGAAGTCCTCCGGCGTGTCGTCGAACTCCTCCGAGAATTGCTGCGCCGGGCGCTCCGGCGGCTCCTCACCCTCGGCGGGCTCGGGCAGCGGCTCGGCCTCGAGCCGTTCCTTGGCCCACACCGTCACGTGCCCGGTCTTGCGGTTGAGCTCGACCCGCGCGTGCGGGTGGGAGCCGGACGTCTTGTGGTACGCGGACAGCAGCGCCGTCTCGATCGCCTCGACGACGACGTCGAACGAGATGTCCTTCTCGTGCTCGAGGGCGCGCAGTGCTGCCATGTCGATGTCCATGTCAGGCGTCCTTCCTGTTGAGCTCGGTTTGCACGAGCGCGGTGCTGATCTGGTCGTAGGTCAGCCGTTGGCTGGTGGTGCGGCCCTCGATCACGACGCCCTCGTCGTCGCTGTCGCCGATGCGACCGTCGATCGACGAGTCGTCGGCGAGCCTCAGGCGTACGAGCCGGCCGGCGTTGCGGCGCCAGTGGCGGGGCGCGGTGAGCGGGCGGTCGACGCCCCGCGAGGTGACCTCGAGCGTGTAGGGCTGCGAGCCCATCACGTCGGATGCGTCGAGCTCTTCGGAAAGTGCGCGCGTGGCCTGCGTGATGTGGTCGATGCCGACGCCGCCATCGCGGTCGAGGGCGATGCGGAGGACCCGCTTGTTGCCTGCGGGCGTCAGCTCGATCGCCTCGACGTCGAAGCCGAGCGCCGACACACATTCATCCACGAGGGTCGCCAGTCGTTCGTCCATGGCTCATCCTCCGTGTTCTTTTGTCGGCACCGGCATCAGTGTCGGTTCCACCCTACCGAACCAGCGGGGCTCCGGTGAACGCGACGAGTCGGCTAGCCTGCCGTGGTGATCAGCCGACGCGCGCTCCTGGGAACGGGCGCTGCCACCGTAGCGGT
>NZ_JAKFCB010000416.1:0-8178 GCF_036676885.1 Aeromicrobium sp. | reverse complement strand
GGAGTTCTTCCTCGAGGACGACCTGCTCGACCTCGAGACCGTCCTGCGGGACGCGGTGGTGCTCGCACTGCCGCACAACCCGTTGTGTGGTCCGGAGTGTCCGGGACTGTGCCCCGAATGTGGAGCGCGGCTCGCGGATGATCCAGATCACACACACGGTGAGGCGATTGACCCGAGGTGGGCATCGTTGAGCCAGCTGGCGGACCAACCGGTCCCGTCGGCCGACCAGTCAGAGTCGGACACCTCGTCCGACGACAGCAAGGAGTAGATCGTGGCAGTCCCGAAGCGGAAGATGTCGCGCAGCAACACGCGTCACCGTCGTTCGCAGTGGAAGACGACCGCAACTGCGATCGTCGACTGCGCGAACCCCGCGTGCGACTCGAAGGTGCAGCCGCACCACGCGTGCACCAAGTGCGGACAGTACGGAGCTCGCGGCGAGCGTCGCCAGGTCCTCTGATCTCTGCAGCATTTGATGCTGATGGGCTCCGGCAGGTTCTCGGTGTGGAGGACCTGGATGCGGGGCTCCTTCAGCATGCCCTGACACATCGCTCGTACGCCTATGAGAACGGTGGCGTCCCCAACAACGAGCGTCTCGAGTTCCTCGGTGACTCGGTGCTGGGGCTGGTCGTCACCGACACGCTCTTCACCGAGCACCCCGAGCTCCCTGAGGGCCAGCTCGCCAAGCTCCGCGCCGCCGTCGTCAGCGCCAAGGCCCTCGCCGAGGTCGCCCGCACGCTCGGCATCGGCGATCACGTACGCCTCGGCCGTGGCGAGGAAGCCACCGGCGGCCGCAACAAGGCCTCGATCCTGTCCGACACCGTCGAGGCGCTGCTCGGGGCGATCTACGTGCAGTTCGGCATCGAACGCGCTGCCGAGGTCATCCACCGCATCTTCGACCCGGTGATCGCCGTCGCGGCCGAGCTCGGCGCCGGCCTGGACTGGAAGACGTCGCTCCAGGAGATCGCCGCCAACAACGATCTCGGCGTGCCGCACTACGTCCTCGACGGCACCGGCCCCGATCACGACAAGTCCTTCACTGCCGAGGTGCACGTCGGCGAGCGGGTCTTCACCGGCGGCACGGGTCGCTCCAAGAAGGAGGCCGAGCAGATGGTTGCCGAGATCGCATGGCGCTCCATCAGCACCGGCCTCGAGAGTTCTGTCGCCGATCCCGCCTAGGCTTCACCTGTGCCCGAGCTGCCTGAGGTCGAAGTCGTCCGCCTCGGCATCCAGGAGCACGTCGTCGGGCGCACCATCACGCACAGCGTCGTCCACGACGTACGTTCGGTGCGCCGGCACCTCCCCGGTGCGGCCGACTTCACGCACCGGCTCGAGGGCCGTACGGTCGTCGGCGCCGCGCGGCGCGGCAAGTACCTCTGGATGCAGCTCGACCATGGCGACGCCGTGCTGTGCCACCTCGGCATGAGCGGGCAGTTCCTGATCTCCGAGGCGGACGCGCCCGCACCCAGGCACCTGCGCATCGCGCTGACCCTCGACGACGGCCGCGAGCTGCGCTTCGCCGACCAGCGCATCTTCGGCGGCATGTCGTTCAGCGAGGACGGCGCAGAGCTGCCGGCCGAGATCGCCCACATCGCCCGTGACCCGCTCGACCCGCTGTTCGACGCCGCCGAGTTCGCCGCGCGGCTCCGCAAGCGCGAGACCGGCGTCAAGCGCGCGATCCTCGACCAGACCCTGATCTCCGGCGTCGGCAACATCTACGCCGACGAGTCGCTGTGGCGCACGCCGCTGCACTACGCCCGCAACACCCGGCACCTGCGCGCCCGCGAGGTCGAGGGGCTGCTGGCGCACATCGGCGAGGTCATGCTCGAGGCCCTGGCGCAGGGCGGCACGTCGTTCGACGCCCTCTACGTCAACGTCAACGGCACGAGTGGCTACTTCGAGCGGTCCCTGCAGGCCTACGGCCAGGAGGGCAAGCCGTGCCAGCGGTGCGGCACGCCGATCCGCCGCGACGCGTTCATGAACCGCTCGTCCTACTGGTGCCCGACGTGCCAGCCCCGCCCGCGCAACGGCAAGTTCTGACTCAGGTGATTCGGTAGATCTCGCGAGTCGTCTGCACGAGCTCCGCCAGTCCAACGGCAAACACCGCCGTCAGGGCGAGCCTCCCGATCCACGGCATCAGTGCTCTGGCCCGGGAGCTCAGCGCGCCGCTGAGCGCTCGTACGGCGACCCAGCCGAGCACGAGGACGGCGGCGGCCGGCGTCAGGGGGAACACCCACGGGACGAGGGGCACGAACACCAGCCAGTTCGTCGTCGTCATCGGTGTGGAGTCGTCGCGGAGCAATCGGTCGGCGAGCGGCGGCAGCGCCAACGCGTACACGAACGGCATGGCCAAGGTCAGGCCGATCGCGGCATACGTCGGTTCCAACAGGGTGAAGTCGACGCCGTCGGAGTGCACGAGGCCGGCGCCGACGACGACCGTCACGCCGACCGCGAGGCTGGCCGCCCTGAACCACGCAGGGCCGATGCGCAGGTCCCTGACGGCGAGGTAGATCCCGCCGCCGAGAACGCCGAGCAGCGTGCCGACCAGCAGCAGGTTGAGGGTCCCGTTGAGCGTGACCTGGCCCATCGTGAACCCGTCATCGCTGACAACTCCGGCATCCTCCGGGTTGAGGCTGGCAAGGAGACTCATCGCCAGGCGCCCGCCGACCCCGCCGGCCAGGAATCCCACGATCGCCCCGGCGAGACTGGCCACGGCGAGCCTGCGCAGCGCCAGGATTGCCGCGGGCCGCCATGCGTACGAGGGTTCGCTCATTGATCTGTCCTTCGGACCATGCCCCCAGGTCGCGATCATCCCACGCTGATGACAACTACGCTGACGTCATGACGTTGTCTCTCGAACCCATGTCGGCGGAGTACTTCGCGGCCTGGAACGAGCGACTCATCGTGGAGTACGCCCGCGAGAAGGTCGAAGCGGGCGTGTGGACCGAGGAGCACGCGCTGGAGCTGTCGAAGGCCGAACAGGGGACATCGCTGCCCGACGGGATGCAGACGCCTGGGCACGACTTGTTCGTCGGCACGGTCGACGGCGAGATCGTCGGCAACCTCTGGCTGTTCACCGACCCGAGCCTGCCGTCGCGCGAGACGTTCATCTACGACATCGAGATCATCAGCGAGCACCGCGGCAAGGGCCTGGGACGTGAGCTGCTGGCAGCGGCAGAGGCCTGGTGCGCCGAGCACGGCAGCATGTCGGTGCGTCTCAACGTCTTCGCCCCCAACAAGACAGCGCGAGCGCTCTACGAGTCCGCGGGATACCTCCCGACCAGCATGCACATGATGAAGCGGATCTCGCCGGCGTGACCGACGCACCCTATGGCGACGAAGCTCGCGCGCGCTTCGTCGACGAGCCGCCGAAGCGCTCCGGCCGTACGCCCTTCGAGCGCGACCGGGCGAGGGTCGTGCACTCCGCGGCGCTGCGCCGGCTGTCCGCAAAGACGCAGGTCATGGGCGCCGGCTTCGACGACTTCGTCCGCAACCGCCTGACGCACACGCTCGAGGTCGCGCAGGTGGCGCGCGAGCTCGGCAAGGCGCTGGGCTGCGATCCGGACATCGTCGACTCGGCCGCACTGGCGCACGACCTCGGCCACCCACCGTTCGGCCACAACGGCGAGGCGGCGCTCGACGAGGCGGCGCAGTCCTGCGGAGGGTTCGAGGGCAACGCCCAGACGCTGCGGATCCTCAGCCGGCTCGAGTCCAAGGCATTCGACGCCGACGGCTCGAGCGTCGGCCTCAACCTGACCCGAGCGACGCTCTCGGCGTGCGTGAAGTATCCGTGGCTCCGCGGCGAGGCCCCCGACGCCAGCGGCAAGTTCGGGGCGTACGCCGATGACCTGGCGGTCTTCGAGTGGCTCCGCGAGGGGTCGCCGCCGATGCGCCGGTCGATCGAGGCGCAGGTCATGGACCTCGCCGACGACATCGCGTACTCGGTCCACGACGTCGAGGACGGCGTCGTCGGCGGCTGGTTCGTGCTGCGGTCCGGTGAGCTCGACCGTGAGTCGATCCATGCCGTCGCACGGGACTGGTACGACCCAGGCGCCTCCGACGACCGGCTCGACGCCGCCCTCGAACGCCTCCAGGTGATGCCGGAATGGCCGACGACGTCGTTCGACGGCAGCCGCGCCGCGAGGGCCGTCCTCAAGAGCCTGACGAGTGCGCTGATCGGCCGGTTCGCACACGCTGCCGAGCTCGCGACGGTCGAGAGGTGGGGCGGCGGCCCGCTCATCAGGTTTGCCGCCGACCTCGAGGTGCCGGACGACACCCGCGACGAGATCACGGTGCTCAAGTCGATCGCCGCCCACTACGTCATGCGCTCCGACGACCGTGCCGGTCCGCTCAGCCGCCAGCGCGAGCTGCTGCTGGCCCTGGTGGAGGTGCTCGACAAGTCCGACGGCGAGGAGCTCGAGGCCGAGTTCGCGCTCGACTTCGCCAACGCCGCCGACGACGCCGCGAGGCGCCGGGTCGTGATCGACCAGGTGGCCAGCCTCACCGACGCATCGGCCCGCACGTGGGCCCTCCGTCTGCTGAATTGACGTCGCCTTGCGTCATAAGAAGTGAGGTCTCCGGACCACACTTTGTATGACGCAACTCGGCCGTGGGTGGCGGCGACTAGCATTCACCTCATGGCCGGACGCATCAAGGACGAGGACATCCAGCTCGTCCGAGAGCGCACCCGCATCGACGAGGTCATCGAGCAGTACGTGACGCTCAAGAACGCCGGCGGCGGCTCCCGCAAGGGCCTGTGCCCGTTCCACGACGAGAAGTCGCCGTCGTTCAACGTCCGGCCGTCGGTCGGGTCCTACCACTGCTTCGGCTGCGGGGCCGGTGGCGACGTGTTCCGGTTCGTGATGGAGATCGAGGGCCTGAGCTTCGTCGAGACCGTCGAGCGGCTCGCCGCCAAGGCCGGCATCACGCTGCGCTACGAGGACGGCGGCCACACCGGCCCCCGCCGCGACCCCAATCAGCGGCCCCGGTTGCTCGCGGCCCACCGCGAGGCGGGCGAGTTCTACGCCGCGGCACTCCAGAGCTCCAAGGACGCCGACGTCGGCCGCCAGTTCGTCAAGGACCGCGGCTTCGACCAGTCCGCCGCCGAGAAGTTCGGCATGGGCTTCGCGCCGCGCGGGGGAGAGGCCCTCGTCGCCCACCTCAAGTCCAAGGGCTTCACCGACGAGGAGCTCACGGTCGGTGGGCTTGCCGCCAGCGGCTCCCGCGGACTCTACGACCGGTTCCGCGGGCGCCTCCTGTGGCCGATCCGTGAGATGACCGGCGAGATCATCGGCTTCGGGGCCCGGCGCATGTTCGACGACGACCGGGTCGAAGCCAAGTACCTCAACACGTCCGAGACCCCGATCTACAAGAAGAGCCAGGTCCTCTACGGGCTCGACCTCGCGCGTCGGTCGATCTCGTCGTCGAGCCAGGCCGTCATCGTCGAGGGCTACACCGACGTCATGGCGTGCCACGTGGCCGGAGTCACGACGGCCGTCGCGACCTGCGGCACCGCGTTCGGCGAGGACCACGCGCGCATCATGCGCCGGCTCATGCTCGACCACGATGCGTTCCACGGCGAGGTCATCTTCACGTTCGACGGCGACGAGGCCGGTCAGCGGGCCGCGCTCAAGACGTTCAGCGGCGATCAGCAGTTCGTCGCCCAGACCTACGTCGCGGTCGAGCCGCGCGGCATGGACCCGTGCGACCTGCGCCTCGCCGAGGGTGATGCAGCGGTGCGCGAGCTCGTTGCCTCCCGCATACCGCTCTATCGCTTCGTCCTCGACAACATGCTGAGCAAGTACGACCTCGACCGCGGCGACCAGCGTGTCGACGCCGTACGCGAGGCGGTCTCGCTGGCGTCCGCGATCCGCGACAAGTCCAAGGTCGACGAGCTCCTGCGGGAGATCGCCGGACGCGTCGGTACCGACATCGAGCAGGTGCGTGCCGAGCACCGCAGGCGTACGACCACGACCACAACCACCAAGCCTGCGGTCGGGACGCCGGCGACGGCGACGGCTGAGCCATCCGTCGCGCCGCCCAGCCAGGTTGTCAGCTTCGGCGCCCCGCAGTTCGCCGACGAGCGCGAGGCGCTCAAGGCGATCGTGCAATACCCGCACCTCGCCCGCGAGCACGCCGACGAGCTCGACGACAACGACTTCACCCATTTCGTGTCCAAGTACCTCTGGAAGCACATCCAGGGCATGACCTGGCCGACCGGACCCGACTCCAACTGGCTGCCGAGGCTCGCCGAGTCGGTCCACGACGAGGACGCCCGTCGCGTGCTCTCGGTCGCCGCGGTCGAGCCCATGCGGGCGCGCGAGAGCAACACCGCCGCGGTCGTCGCGTCCGTGATCCTGCGGCTCCAGATGCTGACCTGCGGTCGCCGGATCACCGAGGTCAAGTCCAAGCTGCAGCGCACCAACCCGATCGAGCAGGCCGAGGCCTACAACCGCATGTTCGGCGAGCTGATCGCGCTCGAGCAGCAGTTCCGCACGCTGCGCGACCGCTCGCTCGGCATCGACTTCCCCAGCTGAGCCGCCTACGTCCGGCAGTCCACAGGCCGCCTGACCGACCCGACGGCAGGGGCGCCCGCCGTCGGAGTCTGGTGGCATGGACCGATTCGTACGCGAGCTGCTGTCGTTGCCCCCGATGGACGCGGCCGAGGAGATCGCGCTCGCCCGGCTGGCCCGGCGCGGCGACCGCGCTGCGCGCGAAGCGCTGATCACGGCGGGCATGCGGGCCGTGGCGATGCGGGCGCGGCTGCGGGGCCTCAACGGCGAGGAGCTGCGCGATGCCGTGCAGTCGGGCGCCATCGGGCTGATCCGCGCGATCGACCGGTTCGACCCCGATCGCGGTGCGCGACTCGCGACGTACGCATGGCACTGGATCGGTGCCGCGATGGCGGTCGAGCATCGCCCCGAGCAGCCGCTCGGCGACGAGGACCGGCCGGCCGCGCAGGCCGAACCGGCCGATCCGGACCTTCTCAACGGCATGTCCGACGAGCTTGCCGACGTGCTCCGTCTGCGCTTTGGCCTGGGCGATCCGCTGGCCGTCCCGATGCCTCGCCGGGTGGTCGGTGAACGCCTCGGCATGACCGTCGCCGAAGTCCGTGCCGTCGAGGCCAAGGCGATGCGACAACTCAGGAGACGACTTGCTAAAGTTGTCGACCGTGCTCCTCTTCCGGGAGGAGCCGATCCCCCATAGCTCAATTGGCAGAGCATTCGACTGTTAATCGGAGGGTTCTTGGTTCGAGTCCAAGTGGGGGAGCATCACCGCGAAACCATGTAACGCCCGCTGGAATACCAGCGGGCGTTACCTGTTTTACAGCCGATGAACCCGGATGGGCATCGCACGGCGTTGCAGCCCCTCGAACCCTTGCGCGTGTCGACGAGCTCAAACTTGGTGGGCCGCTGCGGAGTGGCGTGGCTACCACTCCGCGGCTTGGCGATAGGTTGTCACAACCGCCCACGACCGAACAGGACTCCGATGATACGAACCAAGAAGATCGCCAGCACCGCCCTCGTCAGCGCAGTAGTCACGAGCGGACTGCTCTTCGGCTCGTCGACGTCGGCTCAGGCGGACGGCGAGGGCAACCGGGTGATCGTCAGCGGATACGGCAGCTACGAGCACGTGCGGAGCCGCTGCTTCGACCAGCAGCGTGCCTACAGCTCGATGCGGGTGCGGATCACCCAGAGCTGCACGTACATCGGCCAGAACCAGAACCTCCAGTATGGCTTCGCGTTCTGGTGGACCGCGGCCTGACGCAACTCCGGCAGCACGTACTGAGCCCGTTGGACAGCAAGACCCGAGCGGCGCCGATCTCGGCGCCGTTTCGTGGTTCCAGGCAGGATTGGGCGCCGCCGGTCCGCTCGATGGTCGTCAACTCGTCCGCAGGCGGTGGCGCGAAGGACACGTGGATCGTCGGAAGCGCGTGACCTGCGGCTGCGTCAGATCAATCGCGCGGGTACGCAACGGTCGTGGACATCAAACCGACTGCCCAGATCATTCGCCCCAGGTCATCGAGAAGACCTCGAACGGCGTCGCGTGGGTGACGCCGAGGCGCGATCCGGTCGGGCGCGACATGCCCTCGAGCATCTCGGCCGGATCGAAGTTCTCCCAGCCCAGGCCGTCGATGTACGCCTTGTGGGCCTGGAGCGACTCGACGCCACGGTCGAACGT
>NZ_JAKFCB010000415.1:0-2225 GCF_036676885.1 Aeromicrobium sp. | reverse complement strand
TGACTCTCGCGCCGCCGCGGTTGTCATTCCTGTGCCTGCCCTCTTCGAACCGCTGATCCTGCGCGGCGTCACCGCCCGCAACCGCATCTGGCTCGCGCCGATGTGCCAGTACTCCTGCTTCGACCACGACGGGATGCCGAACGACTGGCACCTCGTCAACCTCGGTCAGCACGCCGCCGGTGGGTTCGGCCTCGTCATGACCGAGGCGACGGCCGTCGTGCCGGAGGGCCGGATCAGCCCCGAGGACACCGGCATCTGGTCCGACGCGCACATCGAGCCGTGGCGGCGGATCGCCGACTTCATCCGCGGGCAGGGTGCCGTCGCCGGGATGCAGCTCGCGCATGCCGGTCGCAAGGGATCGACGTGGGCGCCGTTCGCTGACGGCGAGGGCACCGTGCCGGTCGAGCGCGGCGGCTGGCAGGCGGTCGGCCCCTCGGAGCTGGCATTCGAGGGCTATGACGTGCCGCGCGAGATGACGACCGACGAGGTGGCGGCACTGCCGCAGGCGTTCGCCGACGCCGCGGTGCGCGCGGACCGGGCCGGCTTCGACGTCGTCGAGGTCCACGGGGCGCACGGCTATCTCATCCACGAGTTCCTCTCGCCGCTCGCCAACCAGCGCACCGACCAGTACGGCGGCTCGTTCGACAACCGCACGCGGCTGGTCCTCGAGATCGTCGACGCCGTCCGGCAGGTCTGGGACAAGACCCTGTTCGTACGCCTCTCGGCATCGGACTGGGCCGACGGCGGATGGAACGTCGAGGAGACCGCCCAGCTCGGCGCGCTGCTCAAGCAGCACGACGTCGACCTGCTCGACATCTCGTCCGGTGGTGCCGTGGCGCACCAGAAGATCGACATCGGCCCGGGCTACCAGGTGCCGTTCGCGCGCGAGGTCCGCGAGGTCAGCGGCCTGCCGGTGTCCGCGGTCGGACTGATCACCGAGCCCGCGCAGGCGGAGCAGGTGCTCGAGGGCGGGTCGGCCGACGTCGTGATGCTCGGCCGCGTCGCGATCCGCGAGCCGGCCTGGCCGCTGCGCGCCGCCCACGAGCTCGGTGTGCCGCCCGCGAGCGCTCCCTATCCTCCGCAACACCGCCGCGGCGCCTGGCGGTGACCTGGCGTCCACCTCCACCAGTGGGCGGTGACCTGGCGTCCACGTCAGCCAGTGGTCGGTGACCTGGCGTCCACGTCGGTCAAGGTTGTGGACGCAGACTCACCGCTCCTCGTGGTCGGTGGACGCTGGTCCACCGCCCCACGCGCGGTCGGAAGCTGCCGGTACGACCGATAGGATCGGGGCTGTGAGCGAAGCCCCCCGCCTGGACACCACAGCCGTTGCCGAAGTCACCCCGGACAAGCCGCAGCCGTGGTCCGAGCTGGGCCTCCGTGAGGAGGAGTACGCCAGCATCCGCGAGATCCTCGGTCGCCGCCCGACCGGCGCCGAGCTGGCGATGTACTCCGTGATGTGGAGCGAGCACTGCTCCTACAAGTCGTCCAAGGTGCACCTCAAGAAGTTCGGTGACCTGCCCCAGGAAACGCCGCTCGGCAAGACCCTCGCCGGCATCGGCGAGAACGCCGGCGTGATCGACATCGGCCAGGGCTACGCCGTCACGTTCAAGGTCGAGTCGCACAACCACCCGTCATACGTCGAGCCCTACCAGGGTGCGGCGACCGGAGTCGGCGGCATCGTCCGCGACATCCTCGCGATGGGTGCTCGCCCCGTCGCCGTCATGGACCCGCTGCGCTTCGGCCCGCTCGAGGCCGAGGACACCCGCCGGGTCATGCCCGGCATCGTCGCGGGCGTCGGCGGCTACGGCAACTGCCTGGGCCTGCCCAACATCGGCGGCGAGGTCGTGTTCGACGAGACCTACCTCGGCAACCCCCTGGTCAACGCCCTCTGTGTCGGCGTGCTCCGCCACGAGGACCTGCACCTCGCCTTCGCGAGCGGTGTCGGCAACAAGGTCGTCCTCTACGGCGCACGCACCGGCGGCGACGGCATCGGCGGTGTGTCGGTCCTCGCGTCCGAGACGTTCGACGCCGACGGGCCCGCCAAGCGCCCCAGCGTGCAGGTCGGCGACCCGTTCATGGAGAAGCTGCTGATCGAGTGCACCCTCGAGCTGTTCCAGGCGCAGGTCGTCAACGGCATCCAGGACCTCGGCGGGGCCGGCCTCTCGTGCGCCACGAGCGAGCTCGCCTCGGCGGGCAGCGGCGGTATGCACGTCGAGCTCGACACC
>NZ_JAKFCB010000414.1:0-1828 GCF_036676885.1 Aeromicrobium sp. | reverse complement strand
CTTCGACGACGACGCGGACGGCTACACCGAGGAGGGCGGCGACTGTGACGACGCCAACCCGCTCGCCAACCCCGGCGCGGAGGAGGTGCTCAACGGCCTCGACGACGACTGTGACGGCGTGGTCGACGCCGGCCTGCTCGATCAGGACGGGGACGGCTACACGACCGACGCCGGCGATTGTGACGACACCACTGGATGGGTGAACCCCGGCATGCCCGAACACTGTGACGACCTCGACAACGACTGCGACGGCGACACCGACGAGGGCTGCGACGCAGCGGTCGAGGAGGAGATCCCCGTGGAAGACGCGAAGGAATGCGGCTGCGCGACCGGCGGAACCCCGGGTATGGGGGCGGCCTCCCTGGCGCTGATGCTCCTCGCGGGCCTGCGCCGCCGGGCGCGTTCGGTGGGAACGGCGAGCCGCGGGCCGGCCGCGGTGGCGCTCGCCTCCCTGGGCTTCACCGCCTGCGGGGACGGCGACTACGAGCTCACCGCGAAGAAGAAGCAGCTCGTCGTGAGCCCCGGCCTCGTGGACCTCGGCGAGATGGCCGTCGGCACGGAGCTCGACTACACGATCTCGCTGACCACCACGGCCGGGAGCGATGTCAACATCGTGGCGGTGGACGTGCTCGCCGTCGCGGGGGATGGCTTCGGCGAGCTGGAGGGGGATCTCCCCACGGTCGGCCTGGACGAGACCGTCGCGCTCACGTTCCACTACACCGCCACGGCGGAGGCGTGGAACCGGGCGCAGATCACCATCCAGACGGACGAGGAGTCCGAGAACACCCACGTGGTCGACGTGCGGGTGCACACCAGCGAGGCGCTGATCACGCTGGCGCCGAGCCTCGTCGACTTCGGCGCGGTGGGCGTCGGCGACATCGGGACGCAGTCCTTCTCGCTCATCAACGGCGGCAACCTCGACCTCGAGGTGACCAGCCTGACCTTCTCCCACCTGTCGTTCACCTCCGACGTGACCCTCCCGCTGGCGGTGCCGGCGGGGCTCTCGACCCCGCTCGGGGTGCTGTTCACGCCCACGGACGAGCTGCCCGCGAACGCGACCTTGTCGGTCGGGCTGCGGGAGGACGCCGAGGTGCCGTACGGGCTGCTGCGCGGGAACGACTGCCTCAACGGCTCGGCCGACCTCTACGACATCGACGGGGACGGTTTCAGCGGCTGCAGCAGCGACTGTGACGACACCAACGCGGGCGCCCACCCCGGCGCCACCGAGACCTGCGACACCGTCGACGAGGACTGCGACGGCGTCGTCGACGAGGGCACCTCCTGCGCCGATGACGATGTCGACGGGTACACGGAGGAGGGGGGGGACTGCAACGACAACAACACCGACATCCACCCCGGCGCGGACGAGATCGAAGGCAACGGGCGGGACGACGATTGTGACGGCGTCGTCGACGCCGGGAGCATCGACGCCGACGGCGACGGCACGAGCACCCTCGGCGGCGACTGCGACGACACCGACGGCAGCGTCTTCACCGGCGCCCCCGAGCTCGCGGACGGCCTCGACAACGACTGCGACGGCCTGACCGACGAGGGCACCTCCCTCGATGACGCCGACAGCGACGGCTACTCCGAGTCCACCGGCGACTGCGACGACACCGCCGCCGAGACCAACCCGGGCGCCACCGAGCTCGCCGACTGGCAGGACAACGACTGCGACGGCGCGGTCGACGAGGGCACCGTCAACACCGACGACGACGACGACGGCTACACCGAAGTCGGCGGCGATTGCGACGATGGTGACCCTGCGATCAGCCCCTCGGCGCGCGATACCGACGCGGACGACATCGACGACGACTGCAACGGCGTC
>NZ_JAKFCB010000413.1:0-9107 GCF_036676885.1 Aeromicrobium sp. | reverse complement strand
GCCTGGGAATCAGGTGCGGCGACTCGCCGCGGAGGCGATCGCCGCGACCAGCGCGACACCGCCGACGACCCAGAGCCAGATGCTGCCCGCGAAGCCGCTGCCGGCCCGGTTCGCATCCTTCGTCGACCCCGCCTGCTTCGTGGGTTTCGCCGTCGGAGTCGGGACCACCTCGGCCTTGGGCAGCGTCAGCGGGATCCGGATCAGCGCCGAGTTCGCCCCTTCGCTGCCGATCAGGTACGACTTCTGTGACCGCTCGAACGCGATCGACTCGCCCTGCGCCTGCGCGGGGGTCGGAGCCGAACGGATGGGCTTCCAGGTCGTGGCGTCGTACAGGTAGGCGTCGCTGTACGACCGGAGCAACGCGTATCGCCCGTCTGCGGACATCGAGCCGTCGGTGATCATGGCCGGCATGTCGTGGCCGAGTGCCTTCGCCTCATTGGCCCGGTCGGCGGCGAGCTTGCTCGGCAACGCCAGGAGCTCTCCGCCGAAAAGGCCCTTCGTCACGACGCCCTTCGCTCCCGTACGCGGATTGATGAGGAGGGTCTCGACGTCGGCCGGGCCTCCTGGGTAGGTGATCGGGTAGCGCTCGGCAGCAACCGAGTGGTCTCCTGTTCCCGGCTCCGGCAGGGCGTACAGGGCGACATCGGTGCGTCGTTCCTGGTTGTCCCCGGTGTCCGCGACCCACAGCTCGCCGTCGCCGTCGATCGCGATCGCCTCGGTGTCGATCGGGGTGTTCTCGGTGATCGTCGTGGTGCCCACCACTGCCCCCGTCGAGACCTTGATCGCGAAGATGATCGGCTCGTTGCCGGAGTCATTGATCGTGTAGGCCAGGTCGTCGTGCTTCACGCTGATGGCGAGGCCGCTCGACTCGGTGATCCTGGGATCGCTCATCCGGCTGACGATCTCCGGGCCGGCCTCGGCGCCGTCGGCCCGGCGAGCGAGCGAGCTCACCAGCACGACGACCAGCAAGGCGATGAGGAGGCCCGGGATCAGGAGGCGTCGATGGCGCGGATTCATTGCAGATCAGCATGACAGCACGCGAAACCGTGGCGGCCCGCGGCGGTAGGGTGGTGATGTGAGCGAGCGCCAGCGAGTGAACCAACAGAACATCACGGCACCGTCTGCGTACCGTGCCTTTTCCACGCGGGCGGTGCTGTGAGCAACGACGACGAATGGGTGATCCGTCAGGGCGACGGTCCCGAGACCATCGAGCGCAAGATGGGTCATCGCGAGATCGCCCGGCTCGAGCGCGCCGCGCGTCGTCACGAGTTCGGCCGGCCCGAGGTCACCGAGCTCGAGATCGGCCGCAAGACCCACCGGGTCGCCGAGGTCGAGCCCATGGATGTCGACGGGGTCCGCACCATGACGGTCGGCACGATCGTCTGGGGCGTCATCGCGGTCGCCCTCCTGCCGTTCATCGGCACGCTCGACGAGGATGGCCGCACGTGGTGGCTGTGGACCGCGCTCGCCGGTTTCGGCCTCGGCCTGATCGGCATCGAGTACTGCCGCCGGCGCCGCAACGCCCTGCGCATGCAACCCGGCCGTCGCCGCCGCATCGACTGACACGACCGAGCTTGTCACCTCACCGGCGAACGAGTTCTCGGGCCGTCAGACAGCGACTGGCTAGAAGTTGTCGACCTCGTCGACGCCGACGGTGTCGAACACCGGCGGAGGCAGCGCCTGGGCGCTGGCCGAGCGGCTCAGCCGAGCACCGGAGTGCGCGCCACAGCCGTGGTCGAACGAAACGACCTTGCCATCGTCGTTGGCCATGCCGTTGGCGCAGACTCCGAAGCGGTCGGACAGCGGGCCGGCCAGGCTGACCATGAAGCCGCACGAGTGGCACACGCCGGCGGACTGCTGGGCGATCGCGGCGTCGGGACCTTGCTCACCCTCCTGCCAACGGTCGGCGGCGAGCTCGCGGCCCTCGAGCGACAGCACCCACTCGCGGCCGAGGCCGACCTCGCGGGCGAAGAAGCGGTCCGGGGTCTGCTCATCGCCGTCACCGGCGGACCAGGACGGCACGAGCCGGATGTCGTCCTCGTCGGGAGGGAGCACGTCACCGGGGCTGAGGTCGCCCGGACGGATGCGCTCACGGTAGGGCGTCCACGGCGGGGCGATGATCGCGTCGTCGCCCGGCAGCAGGACCACGTCGTTGACCGTGACGCGGTCGCTGTCGGGGGCGCGGGAGATGCTGACCGACCAGTACCAGCCCCGGTAGCCCCGCTTGAGGCAGGTGAAGTGGTGCGAGACGAGTCGCTCGCCATCCTCGACGACGCGCGCGTGATCGCCGACGGTTCCGGCGTCGGCGGCCTCGGCGACGGCCGCGCGGGCAACGTCGACAGCGGCGGCAAGCTGCTCATCGATGGGCATTCATCCATTGTCGCCCATGTCCGGGCGGCCGGGGCTCGCGGGGTGAGGCAGGATAGTCGATGTGGACGGCTACGGAGACGAGGACGAACGCGGACCCGATCCGACACGTCCCCTACCGCCCGAGCAGTCGCGCCTGGGGCGTTCGGCCCAGATAGCCGGCCGGGTCTCGTCCGGGACCGCGCGAGCCCTCGCGAAGGGCGGCACCAAGGCGTTCACCGGCGCTCGCCGATTCACCCATTCCGGCGGCGCCGGCGAGAGCGGATTCTCCCGGCTGCTCGAGATGCACGCGTTCAACACGGCGGGCGACGCCGCGATGGCGATCTCGCTGGCCGGCACGCTGTTCTTCACCGTCCCGACCGACGAGGCCACCGGGCAGGTCGCGCTGTTCCTCGTCCTGACGATGCTGCCGTTCGCGGTCGTCGCACCGCTGATCGGGCCGTTCCTCGACCGGTTCCGCCGCGGCCGCCGGTGGGCCATCGGCGCCACCCTCGCCGTCCGCGCCTTCTGCTGCTGGGTCCTCGCCGGCGCCGTGGTCGACGAGTCGCCCGCGTTCTACGTCGCCGCGCTCGGCTGCCTCGTCTCGTCCAAGGCGTACGGCGTGACGCGCGCCTCGGCAGTGCCACGTGTCCTCCCCCGCGAGTTCACCCTGGTCAAGGCCAATTCCCGCATCTCGCTGACCGGCACCGGAGCGGCCGCGATCTCGGCGCCGATCGCCATCGGTGCCGCCACGATCGGTGCGCCGTGGGCCCTGCGCTACGCCGCCCTGCTGTTCGTCGTCGGCACGATCCTCGCGATCCTGCTGCCCGCCCGCGTCGACTCCAGCGAGGGCGAGGAGCAGGTCGACCTCTCCCAGATCACCGACGCGCCGCGCCGCGGCATCAGCATCACGCACGCCGTCGTCAACGCCCTGCGGAGCAACTCGGGCCTGCGGCTGCTGTCGGGCTTCCTCACGATCTTCATGGCGTTCACGCTGCGCGACCCACCGGACTCGGTCGGCTGGGAGGGCAACGCCACGATCCTGCTCGGCCTCGTGATCGGCGGGGCCGGTGCGGGCAACACGCTCGGCATCCTGATCGGCTCCGCGGCGAAGTCGCGCCGGCCAGAGCGGGTCGTCATCGCCGTGCTGGTCCTCGACGTCGCGGTCGTCGCCACCGTTGCGGTGTTCTTCACGTGGTGGACCGCCGTCGCACTCGGCCTCACGGTCGGGCTGTGCCAGTCGCTCGGCAAGCTCAGCCTCGACGCGCTGATCCAGCGCGATGTCGCCGAGCGGGTCCGCACGAGCATGTTCGCCCGCTCCGAGACCCTGCTCCAGCTGTCGTGGGTCATCGGCGGCCTGCTCGGCATCGGCCTCTTCACGATCGACGCGACCCCGCGCATCGGCCTCCTCGTCACCGCGGCGATCCTGATCGCCTGGCTGGCCTTCGTGCTCAGCCGGGCGCGGACCAGGCCGCCCCTAGGCGAGGATCGCAGCAAGCCCGAAGAGCACGGGTATCGCGACCAGCGTGGTGACCGCGACACTGTCACGGGCCAGTAGCTCCGACCGCTGGAACCTCGACGCGTAGACGAACACGTTCTGCGCGGTCGGCAGCGCCGCCATGACGGTCAGGCCGAACACCTCGTGCGAGTCGAGGCCGAACGCGAACCGCGCCACGACGTACGCCACGGCCGGCATCCAGACGAGCTTGAGCAGCGCGATGACCGCAATCTCCCGACGATGCGCCGAGCCGATCGCGCCGCCGAACCGCAACGAGACGCCGTACGCCAGCAGGGCGCCGGGCACCGCCATGCCGCCGAGCAGCGCGAGGGGCTCGCCGACGATCTCAGGCAGCTCCAGCCCCGCGACGGAGATCAGCACCCCGCACATCGCCCCGACCGAGACCGGATTGCGTACGCCCGCCAGTGCGAGCGCGCCGATCGTCGGGCGACGTCCGGTCGCGTCGAGGTCCAGCACCGACAGGGCGAGCGGGGCGTACACGATCAGCTGCAGCACCATGATCGGCACCGCGAACGCCGCGTCGCCGAGGACGTACACCGCGATCGGCAGGCCGAGGTAGCCACCGTTGGCGTACGACGCCGACAGCGCACCGATCACGACGTGCGACATCGAGCGGCCCCGACGGATCGCCAGCGGCACGTAGACGACCAGCACCGCGAGCACGCTGATCCCGGCGATCGCGAAGCCGACGCCGAGGACGTCACTGACGTCGGTGCGCGACAGCAGGTCGATCAGCAGTGCCGGGGTCGCGACGAAGTAGACCAGGCGCGACAGCACCCGCTGCGAGTCCTGGCCGAGCACACCGGCGTGGGCCAGGCCCAGTCCGAGGGCGATCAGGATCCCGATGACCCCGAAGCCCTGGATGACTCCCGTCAGAGCTCGAGCTCGCTCGCGACGGCGCGAAGCACCTGCGCCGCCGACTTGGCCTTCTTGCCGTCGGGGTGGCGACCGTGCCGGTAACCCTCACCGATCGTGTCGAGCAGGCGGATGAGGTCCTCGACGATGACGGCCATCGTCTCGGGGTCCTTGCGGCGCGCGTGCGACTGCGCCCGGGAGACCGAGGTGACCGGGTCGAGGACGCGTACCTGGAGCGCCTGGTCGCCACGGCTGCCCTGCACGATGCCGAACTCCACGCGGGTGCCGGCCTTGAGCGTCGTGACGCCGTCGGGGAGCGCGTCGGAGCGCACGTGGACGTCCGGTCCGTCCTCCTGCGTCAGGAAGCCGAATCCCTTGTCCGCGTCGTACCACTTCACTTTGCCCGTGGGCATGGCGCTGTCCTCTGGTCGTCGATGGGGTGGTTCGCCACCAGCCTAGTCGGACCGCGTGCGCTCCGGCGGCGGTGGTGGCTGGGGGATGCGGTCCTCGAACGTGACCTCGACGGACTGGAAGCCCTTGTGTCGCTGTGACTTGGCGTAGGCCGCGTATGCCTTCTGGTCGGCCTTCGTCAGGATCACGTTGTCGGTGAACGGCGTCAGCAGCGCCCGGGGATAGAGGTGACGGCGCAGGACGACGTTGACCTCGAGGCCCAGCACGACCATGATCCCCGCGACGAAGATGAAGGCGATCAGGCCGAGGACCAGCGCGAACGTCTCGTTCATCTGGTTGCCGTCGGCCTTGACGATGACCTCGCGGACGTACGTGTTGCCGATCCACTGCAGGCCCTGCCAGAGCAACGCCGTCACGGCTGCCCCGGGCAGCACCGAGCGCCACCCAGCGCGGCCGTGGCTGATCAGCCGGAAGACACTGACGAAGATCGAGATCGTGAGCACGAAGCCGACCAGGCGGATGAGCCATCGCACGGCGGTCTCGAGGTCCGCGCCGACCGCCTCGGGATGGGCGAACAGCGACGTGGCGATCGCCAGGGCCAGGATGCCGGCGCCGCTGATCGCCAGGAAGAGGATGCTGCGCAGCCGGAGGATGATCGGGTTGGCCCGGCTGTTGCGGGGCACGGACCAGGCGATGTTCGCGGCGTTCTGGACCGCCTGGCCCAGGCCCATGGCGCCGTACAGCGCCACGATGGACCCGATGACGATCGCGGTCGTGCTGCCGCTGAGACCCTCCGGCCGGCCGAGCTCGTTGCCGATGATCGGGAACTGGCTCAGCGCGGAGTCGAGCAGGCGATCCCTGAGGTCGGGATTGTCCTGCAGCACGAAGCCCAGGATCGACGACCCGAGCAGCAGCAGCGGGAAGATCGCGATGAAGGCGTAATAGGCGATGATCGCCGCCAGGTAAGGGCCCTGGTCGTCGAAGTACTTGTAGACCACCGCGATCGGGAAGCCGACCACCCGATGCTTGCGCTGGAACGCGTCGAACCGGCCGATCCGTGGCGGCCTCGGCGCCGCAGGACGAATCGTCATGGCAGGCACGGCCCCATTGCCACGACCGCTTGGAACCGCGGCACGGCGTCCCGTTGCAGGTCGTACGCGATGTCCACGCGGCCAGCCTGCCACAGCGGACACAGAAGCAGGCGTACGCCTCGAAGCGCGAGCCCGAACTGGACCGCGTCACTCAAACGGCGGCAGCTCGCGCTTCATGACCTTGCCGGTGGGGTTGCGGGGCAGCTCGTCGAGGAACATCGTGCGCCGCGGCACCGCGAAGCGGGCGACGTGCTCCTTGGCGTACGCCACGACATCCTCCTCGCTCAGCGAGGCGCCCTCCTTGACCACGACGTACGCCGCGAGGGCCTGGCCGAACGCCGGGTCGTCGATGCCGGTGACCACGACGTCGGCGACGTCGGGATGCTCGATGAGGGCGTCCTCGAGCTCGCGCGGGAAGACGTTCTCGCCGCCGGAGATGATCATGTCGTCGTCGCGGCCCGACACGAACAGCCGGCCGTTCTCGTCGAAGAAGCCGAGGTCACCGGTGTTCATGAGGCCGTCCGCGAACGCCTTGGTGTTGCCGTCGGTGTAGCCGCCGAACGGCATGTCGTTGCCGACGTGGATGACACCGGTCTCGCCCTGCGGGACCTCGCGCCCGTCGGCGTCGAGGATCTTGACGTGCGTGCGGAACGGCGGCGTGCCGGCGGTACCGGGGGCCTCCCGCAGGTCCTGGGGGCTGGCGATCGTGACCCAGCCGGTCTCCGTCGCGCCGTAGAAGTTGTAGACCGAGTCGGTGAACAGGTCCATGAAGTGGTTGGCGAGATCACCCGCGAGGGCCGAGCCGCTGCTCGCCGTGACCTCGAGCGACGACACGTCGGTCTTCTCGATCACGACCGGATCGGCGTCGACGAGCCGCTGCATCATGAGCGGCACGACGACCAGGACCTTCGCCTTGTAGTCGTCGATGTCGCGCAGCACCTGTTCGGCGGAGAATCGCCGCCGCAGGACGTACGTCGGCGCGGTGGACAGCCCGAACCCGAAGTTGATGAGGCCCCACGAGTGGAACAGCGGCGCGGCGAGCACCACGGTGGAGTTGCCGCGATAGGGAATCGCGCCGAAGAAGGCGATCAGCGGCTTGAGGTCCGCCGGTTCCTCGCGCTTGGCGCCCTTGGGGAGGCCGGTCGTGCCGGAGGTGAAGATGATGATCTGTCCGTGGCGGGACGGCTTGGGATGCGCCTTGGTCGGCTGGCCCTGCATCAGGCCCGCCACCGTGGGATAGGTCGACGGTGCCGTCTCGTCGGCCCAGCACAACACGATCGAGTCGTCCTCGACGTCGGCGCCGACCTCGAGGAACTCCTGGTCGAGGATCACGAGCTTGGCGCCTTCGCGCTTCGCGAGCTCACCGAGCTGCGAACGGCTCGCCATGGTGTTGAGCAGCAGCACGCGACCGCCGGCCTGCATGACGGCGATCAGCGCGATGATCATGTAGCGGTGGTTGCGGGACAGCACCGCGACGGAGTCGCCGGCCTGAATGCCGCGGTCCTTGAGCGCCTGGGTGAACTGGTTGATCTGATCGGCGAGCTCGGTCCAGGTGATCTGGCCGGCGTCGTCGATGATCGCCAGCTGCTTGGGGAACCGCTTGGCCGCCGCGTTGACCCCCGACGGCAGGCCGGGCCCCCACTTGGCGAGCTGCAGCCCGGCGCCGATGATGCGGTGCGGCAGGACCGGCTTCAACATCCCGATCTGACGGAAGACCTTCAGTGTGTAGCCCAGCTCGCTCATGTAGTACCCAGCTCCCGGTTCGCGGCACCCACGACGCTACTGCGACGGGGCGAACCGGGGAAGTGTAACAACGAGTTACCCCTTTTAGGGCGTGACGTACGTCGCCAGCTCCGCGGTCTCCTCCTCGGTGAACACCCGCGAGCGGATGATGAACCGGTTGCCGGTCGGCCCCTCGATCGAGAAGCCTGCTCCCCTGCCCGGAACCACGTCGATCGTGATGTGGGTGTGCGACCAGTAGGCGAACTGCTCGCGCGAGATCCACACCGGCGCCGGCTCCGGGCCGCCGTAGTCGAGGTCGCCGAGGTGCACGTCCTGGGCGCCGGTCAGGAACGTGCCCTGCGTGAAGCACATCGGCGCCGAGCCGTCGCAGCACCCACCGGACTGGTGGAACATCAGCGGCTGGGCGTGCGAAGCCCGGAGGCTGCGAAGCAAGGTCGCAGCCTCCGGGGTGATCGCCACGCGTTCCACGGTCACGCCGCACTCATCAGAAGAAGCCGAGCTTGTTCTGGTCGTACGACACCAGCAGGTTCTTGGTCTGCTGGTAGTGGTCGAGCATCATCTTGTGGTTCTCCCGGCCGATGCCCGACGACTTGTAGCCGCCGAATGCTGCGTGTGCGGGGTACTGGTGGTAGCAGTTGGTCCACACCCGGCCGGCCTGGATGTCGCGGCCGGCACGGTACGCCGTGTGGGTGTCTCGCGACCAGACCCCGGCACCGAGGCCGTACAGCGTGTCGTTGGCGATCTCGATGGCCTCGTCGTAGTTCTCGAAGCCCGTCACCGAGACGACGGGTCCGAAGATCTCCTCCTGGAAGATGCGCATCTTGTTGTGGCCCTGGAAGATCGTCGGCGCGACGTAGTAGCCACCCGACAGGTCGCCGCCGAGGTCGACACGCTCGCCGCCGGTGATGATGCGGGCGCCCTCCTTCAGGCCGATGTCGAAGTACGACAGGATCTTCTCGAGCTGGTCGTTGCTCGCCTGCGCACCGATCATCGTGTCGGTGTCGAGCGGGTTGCCCTGCACGATCTGCTTGACCCGGTCGGTCGCGGCGGGCAGGAACTGCTCGAGGATCGAGTTCTGGATCAGGCCGCGGCTCGGGCACGTGCAGACCTCGCCCTGGTTGAGGGCGAACATCGCGAATCCC
>NZ_JAKFCB010000412.1:0-22117 GCF_036676885.1 Aeromicrobium sp. | reverse complement strand
CGGTGCGGTCGACCTGGCCCGTGCCGTACGCGCCGCGCTCGAGGCAGCGGGTGCCGAGCTGACGAGCGCCGCACCGTGAACCTCAAGCCGTACGGCGACACCGCACTGCTGCTGGACTGCGAGACGCTCGACGAGGCGCAGCGCTGGTTCGCCGCCCTGCACCTCGACGCCGAGGCGGTGCTGGGCGCCCGGAGCGTGCTGCTGCGTGGGGACCCGGCCGCCTTGCGGTCCCTGGTCGGCCGCACGGTGCTGGCGGACCCCACAGCACCGCACGACGGGCAGGAGATCGAGGTCCCGGTGGTCTACGACGGCGCCGACCTCGAGGAGGTTGCCCGGCTCACCGGCCTCACGACGGCCGAGGTCGTCGAGGCACACACCGGCACGCCTTGGACCGTGGCGTTCGGCGGCTTCGCGCCGGGGTTCTCCTACCTGGTCGGCGGCGACCCACGCCTCCACGTGCCGCGCCGCGACTCGCCCCGAGGCCGGGTGCCGGCCGGATCGGTGGGGCTCGCGGGCGAGTTCAGCGGCATCTATCCGCGCGAGTCGCCGGGCGGCTGGCAGCTCATCGGCCGCACCGGCCTGACGATGTGGGACACCGCCCGCGCGGAGCCTGCACTTCTCATCGCCGGAATGACCGTCACGTTCGTCGAGGTGACATGACACTCGTCGTGGAGTCACCGGGGCTGCGGAGCCTCGTGCAGGACCTCGGCCGTCCAGGCATGGGGCACCTCGGGGTCAGCCCGTCCGGCGCGTTCGACCGCACCGCCCTGCGCCAGCTCAACCTCGTGCTGGGCAACGAACCCGGAACCGCCGCCATCGAGGTGCTGGGTGGCGGGCTCGTGCTGCGGGCCGCGTCATCCGCACTGGTCGCCGTGACCGGAGGCGCGGGGCCGATCACGGTCGATCGCGATCCTGCGGCGTACGGGCGCGCGATCCCGCTGCGCGCCGGCCAGCGCCTGGCCCTGGGAGCACCCACGGCGGGCCTGCGGGCATACGTCGGAGTGGCGGGCGGTCTCGCCATCCCCGAGGAGCTCGGCTCGCGATCGGCCGACACCCTGGCCGGCCTCGGACCGGCGCCGCTGCGCGCTGGTGACCACCTCGAGGTCGGACCACCTGGTCATCCTCCGGACCTCGAGGACATACCCCCGCTCGGGCGCACCGGTGAGCTGACCCTGGAGGTGGCGCTTGGTCCGCGAGACGACTGGTTCACCATGGCGGCCGTACGACGGCTGCTCGAGGCACCGTGGCAGGTCAGCCCGGCTTCGGACCGCGTCGGCGTACGACTGACCGGCCCGGTGCTCGAGCGCACCCGCACCGGCGAGATGCCGAGCGAACCGTGCATTCGCGGCAGCATCCAGGTGTCGACCGACGGCCAGCCGATCCTGTTCGGCCCCGACCACCCGGTGACCGGCGGCTATCCCGTCATCGCGGTCGTGCTGGACCGGCACACCGACCGGCTGGCCCAGGCCGCGCCGGGGCAGATCGTCCGATTCAGCCGAATATCGCTCGGCTGACACGCGGAAGGGGGCAAGATGCACGTATGAAAGGCCTGCGCGGCACCGTGGTCAAGATCGTCATCGGGTCGTTCTCGCTTGCAGCGCTGCTCGGGATCATCGCGCTCCTCGGTGGCGGCTCATTCGGTGAGACCGAGGGCAAGATCCTGCTGACGACCGTGATCGTGGGCGTCGAGTCGGTCGCGGTCCTGTGCTACCTCTCGCTCGCCGGCCGATCGACCGCGTGGGTGGGGATCGCGGGCGGCGTGGTGTCGGTCGTCCCGTTCGTCCTCGCCCTCCTGCTGACCTGGGAAGCGATCGACGGCGACGAGAGCTGGGGGCAGGCGTTCGGCGTGGGCGTCACGCTGGCGGCCTCGATCGCCCAGGTGTGCCTGCTCCTGGCGCTGGTCGGCCGCCACCGGATCGGGCCTGCCCTGATCGCCACGCTCGCCGCGATCGCCGTCGTGGCCGTCATGATCTCGATCGCGATCATCAACGGCGATGACCTCGGTGGCACGTACTGGCGGGCCTTCGGCGTCGTGGCGATCCTCGACGTGCTCGGCACCGTGGTGCTGTCCGCGCTGGCCGCGTTCGGACGGGGGCGCCCCAGAGGCGAACCGGAGCTCCTGACCCCGGCGCTCGAGTCACGCGTCATCGACGCGGCCGCCAAGCGCGGACTGAGCCCCAGCGAGCTGATCAGCCAGGCGCTGGACGACTTCCTGCGCTAGGCGGCGACGACGCTGGTGACCGGCATGCTGGAGTCGGCCGGCAGGTTGAGCGACGACGGCGGCAGCCCACGGCGTACGACCTCGGCTCCGAGGGCCGCGACCATCGCGCCGTTGTCGGTGCACAGGCCCATGCGGGGGACCCGGACCTGGATGCCGGCCTTGGCGGCGCGTTCTTCGGCGAACTGCCGCAGCCGGCCGTTGGCGGCGACGCCCCCACCGATGATCAGCGTCTTGACGTCGTGGTCGAGACAGGCGTCGATGGCCTTCTTGGTCAGCACGTCGCAGACCGAGTCCTGGAACGACGCGGCGATGTCGGCGACCTCGAACGTACGGCCCATGCGGTCCTCGTGCTGGACGTGGCGGGCGACGGCGCTCTTGAGGCCCGAGAACGAGAAGTCGTAGCGGTGCTTGTCGAGATCGCGCCCACCGGTGAGGCCGCGGGGGAAGGCGATCGTCGTGGGGTCGCCGTCGCGGGCGACCCGGTCGATGTGCGGGCCGCCGGGATAGGGCAGGCCGAGGAGCCGGGCGACCTTGTCGAACGCCTCCCCCGCTGCGTCGTCGATCGTCTGCCCGAGCAGCGTGATGCCGGTGACGATGTCGTCGACGAGCAGGATCTCGGTGTGGCCACCGCTCACGAGCAGGGCGACGACGCGCTCGTCGAAGCGGCCGTGCTCGAGCTGGTCGACCGCGACGTGCGCGGCGAGGTGGTTGACGCCGTAGAGCGGCTTGTCGTGCGCCAACGCCAAGGCCTTGGCCGCCGCGACGCCGACGAGCAGTGCGCCGGTGAGCCCCGGGCCGCTGGTCACGGCGATCGCGTCGACGTCCTGCACGCGTACGCCGGACTCCGCGTAGGCCTGCTCGAGGGTCGGGACCATCGCCTCGAGGTGGGCGCGGCTCGCGACCTCGGGGACGACGCCGCCGAAGCGTACGTGCTGCTCCATGCTCGACGACAGCGCGTGCGCCAGCAGCTCCGTGCCGCGCACGATGCCGACGCCGGTCTCGTCGCAGGACGACTCGATGCCCATCACCAGAGGTTCGCTCACGCCGCCATTGTGGCAGGCTCGGCGCATGACGAGAACGGACGACCCAGGACCTGACGGACCGTGGGACGAACGCACGCTGCTCCTCACGATGCTGCGTTATGTCCAGGAGACCGCGGTGTTCAAGGTGCGGGGCCTCGACGAGGAGAAGGCACGCCACGCGCCGATCGAGACCTCGCCGCTCACGACGCCGGCGGCGCTGCTCAACCACCTGCGCTGGGTCGAGCGCTCATGGGTCAACGCCGACCTGTTCGGCGGCGAGGACGACGGCCCGTGGACCGACGAGGACCCCGACGCCGAGCTCCGCCAAGGCCTCGAGCTTCCGCTCGACGAGGTCATCAGCCTGTATGAGGAGGAGGCGGCGCGCACCCGTGCGGTGTTCGAGACCGTCGACCTCGACATGACGATGAAGGGCGAGCTCCGGCGGGGCATACCCCTGACCGCCCGGTGGATCCTGCTGCACCTGATCGAGGAGACCGCCCGGCACAACGGCCACCTCGACCTGCTGCGCGAGATGGCCGACGGCTCCGTCGGCGACTGACCCCGCCGTCCCCTCGCTGGGCGTGACGTTCTGCAGCCCGCCATCGGCGTGTCGCCTGCAGAACGTCACGCCCAGTGGGGTTACTCCGCGTTCTTGGCCGCCCGGCGCGCGGCGCGGGCGATCAGCTCCTCTTCGTCGAGCTTCTTGGCCTGCTCGGGCGTCGGGGCCGTGCCGCCGTGCCGTGCCGGCGCCCACCACTGGCCCTCGGGGCTGAGCGGGTAGTCGGCGATCGCCTTGTCGAGCAGCGCCGCCATGGCCTCGCGGAGCCGCGCCGTCTCGGCGACCGGGTCCTCGCCGGTGACGTCGAGCGGCTCGCCGACGTGCAGGCCGATCGTCTTGCCCCGACCCTTCAGGTCGGACGGGTGGTCCTTGGTCTTGAGCAGCTGGGTCCCCCACGTGACCATCGGGATCAGCGGGACGCCGGCCTCGGCCGCCATGCGTACGGCGCCGGTCTTGAGCTCCTTGATCTCGAACGAGCGGCTGATCGTGGCCTCGGGGAAGATGCCGACGATCTCACCGTTGCGGGCGTACTCGACCGCCTGGTCGTACGACGCCTGGCCGTGCTCGCGGTCGACCGAGATGTGGTGGAGGGAGCGCATGATGGGCCCGGAGATCTTGTGGTCGAACGCCTCCTTCTTGGCCATGAAGCGTACGAGTCGTCCGCTCGGCTGGGCCGCGAAGCCGTCGAAGACGAAGTCGACGTAGCCGATGTGGTTGGCCGCCAGGATCGCGCCACCCGTGCGCGGGATGTGCTCGGTGCCGGACATCTGGAACTTCATGCCAAGGGCCTTGAACAGCGTCTTGGCGGTCAGGATGACCGGAGGATAGGTGAAGTCGCGCATCAGGTCACCCTAGTGGACACGCGTACACCGGAGCGATCTCCGAGAGCAGGCTCACGCTCTCCCCGCTCAGTCCTCGTCAATCACGTGCACAGCGGCTTCTTCGGCGCTCGCAGCGGCGCCGTCGATGCCGACGTCCTCACCCACGAGGTCCTTCTCGGTGTCCTCGCCGATCCCACCGCTGGAGTCGACCAGGCGTCCGGCCCGACGGGTGCCCACCTCGCCGTCATCGAGGTCCTCACCCGGTTCGGCGTACGGATCGGGGTCCGGCACCTCCTGACGCAGGCGCTCGTCGAGGGACTCGCCCTGCAAGGCCTCGTCAGCCGTCGTGCCGAATCCCTCACCGCGGTAGCTTTCCGGCGGCGAGTAGCCCGAGTCCAGGGTCTCGTCGGGATCATCGAATATGGCGTCCTGGTCGAGGCCGTCGTCGTCGCTGAACGTGTCGGGTGTCTCCGTCATGACCCAAGCCTTCCACGCCAACCTGAGGACGCAACGTGTGCGTCGATCTCGACCTCCACGAGGTGCTCAGGCCGCGCGAGAGCAACGACCTGCACCATCGTGGCGACAGGGCGTACGACGTCGAAGAGCTCCTTGTGGGCCCGGCCGACCTCGTCGAAGTCCCCGATGTCGGTGACGTACATCCGCGTACGGACGACGTGCTGCCGCTCCATGCCGGCCGTGCCGAGCGCCGCCAGCGCGATCCCGAACGCGACCCGGGTCTGCTCGTACGCATCGCCGATGCCGACGACCTCGCCCCTGACCGTCGCGGTCGTGCCCGCGACCCATGCGCTGTTGCCGACCCGCACGGCGCGGGAGTAGCCCACGACGTCCTCGAACGGTGACGGCGAGCTGACGTTCTTCCTCATCGGGCCTCCTCGAGCTCGAGCTGCATGACGATCGCATCGACGCCACCACGGTAGTAGCCGGTGCGCCGGCTGATCGCGGAGAACCCGTACGCCTCGTAGAACGCGAGCGCGGCGTCGTTGTCCGCGGACACCTCGAGCAGCATGCGGGTGGCGCCCTGGGCCAGGGCCGCTGCACACAGCGCGTCGAGCAGCTGGCGGGCGACGCCCTGACGGCGCCGCGACGGCATGACGGCGATGCGTTCGAGGTCGGCGACCTGACCCGCGACGGCCATCGCGGCGTACGCATCGAGGTCGTCGATCAGCACGGTGTTGCGCTCGCCCTCGATCGCGGCCGCGACGAGGTTCTCGCTCCAGGCCTCGGCGCCGAAGCAGGCGCGCTCGATCACCAGGATCGCGTCGATCTCGGCGAGCACCGCCGCACGGATCATGCGCGCTTGGTCGCGACTTGGGGTGTGGCGTCCGGGCGGCGGAGGTAGAGCGGCTCGAGCGGCAGCGCCTGCACCGTGCCGGCGACGACGATCCTCGCGAGTGCCGCGGCGCGCGGGTCGTTCGACTCACCGGCGGACCGCAGGACACCGTCGTACAGCTCGCCACCTCGCCCGTACGTCGGCAGGTCCGGGTGCCGGGCAGCGACCTGGGCCGGAAAGTCGACATGTGGACCGTCGAGGCGTACGTGATCAGCGCCGTAGCGGGCCCAGTAGACCTCCTTGCGCCGCGCATCCGTCGCGACGAGGAACTCGCCCTCGACCTGGGTGTCGGCGGCGATGATGTCGAGCGTGCACACGCCGTGGGTCGTGAGGCCCAGCGTCGAGCCGAGCGTCAGGGCCGTCACGACGCCGACCCGCAGGCCGGTGAACGGACCGGGGCCGACGCCGACGGCCACGTCGGTGAGGTCGGCCATCGTCGCGCCGGCCTGGGCCAGCGCGTCGCGGATCGCAGGGGCGAGCAGCTCGCCGTGCGCCATGGCGCCCGCGCCGGACGCCTCGCCGACCACGCGCTCGCCGTCGTGGACGGCGACCGTGATGGCCGGGGTGGCGGTATCGAACGCAAGCAACAGCACGCCATGAACCCTAACGCTGACGATGCGCTGTCGACCGCTGAGGAGAGGGAACCCGGCTGCCGGCGAGAGGGTTCCAGCGCCGGAACCCTCTCCTCACCGCACCGGAACCCTCTCCTCAGCGGGCTGGAACCCGCCCCCTACTCGCAGAGCTCGTGGGGGGACCCCCATCCTCAGCGGGCTCGTGGGGGGACCCCCATCCTCAGCGAGGGTCAGGAGAGGAGGGTTGAGCGGAGGGGTACGCCGACCCAGCGGGAGCCGTGGGGCTTGACCGTCACGACGCGCGGCTCGGCCTCCTCGACGAGGTCACCCTCGTGCTGGGTGCCGAGCGGGTCGATCGGCCGGACCCCCCGCACCTCGATACGTACGTGCAACCAGCTGTCGGCGAGCTGCTCGGCCATGCCGTCGCCCCACTCGACCACCGTGACGGCCTCCTCGGTCGTGGCGTCGAGGTCGATGTCGTCGAGCTCGGCCGCGCTGCCGAGGCGATAGGCGTCGACGTGCACCAGCGGCGGCCCGTCCGCGAGCGAGGGGTGCGTACGCGCGATGACGAACGTCGGAGACGTGATCGGACCGCGTACGCTCATCGCCTCGCCGAGGCCCTGCGTGAACGTCGTCTTGCCCGCACCGAGGTCGCCCGACAGGACGAGCAGGTCGCCCGGACGCAGCAGGGTCGACAGCTTGGCGGCGAGATCGTGCATCTCGGCGGGTGTCGGCACCTCGCGGGCGAGCCACAGGGTCTTGCCGAACTCGATGAACTGCCGGTCGCGGCCCACCGGGTAGTAGAGCCGGCGCGACCAGAACTGCACCGTCTCAGGCAGTTCCTCGCGCACGTCGAGCCAGATCCCGTCCTTGCCCCGCTCCTCGGCGGTGTCCTCGGCGACGCCGAGCATGGCTGACGCGACACCGCGGGCCTGGATGTCGGGGTCGACGCAGACCCGCTTGAGGCCGAGCTGCCCGGGCCGCGACTCGTCGAACAGCATCGCGCCCATCGGCAGGCCGCGCCGCTCGACCAACAGCCCTCCGGCCGTCCTGAGCACCTCGGCGACCGACTCGACCGTCTCGTCGAACGCGTCCGACGGCGGGTCGAGCTCGGGGCGGGCGCCGAACGACCGGTGGATGATGTCGACGATCTGCGGTGCGTGCTCGGGTCCGGCGTGTATGACATTGAGCGCCGTCATGACCCACCGTTCCCTCGCTGGCGCTCGCTCATGCGATGTCCTCCAGGACCTCTTCGATGACCTTGGTGACCTTCTGGTGCTCCTCGAACGGCGCCATGTGCCCGACGTCCTCGAGGGCGACCAGCTTGGCACCCGGAATGGCCTCCGCGAGGCGCCGGCTGTGCTTGAACGGCGTGACCAGGTCCGCCGTCCCGCCGATGACCACGGTCTTGGCCTTGCCCATGACGTGCAGGCCGGAGGTCAGGTCGAGAGACACGAAGACGGGATAGAAGTCCATCAGGACGTGGGTCGGCGACTTGAGGATCATCTCGTTGGTCATGTCGACGTGGCGCTCCTGCGCATGCGGGCCGAGCCCCCAGCGTCGAACCACCGAATAGCTGTTGAACGTACGGCCCCAGTCCAGCACGGGCGACGTCACGCGGAGCAGCGGGATCAGGTAGCGCAGGGCCGGACTGCTGCGCATGAGCTTGCCGGAGCTCGTGCTGATCAGCACGACGCCCTTGACCCGGCGACCGAACTGCTTGGGCTCGGCCGCAGCGAGCTCCATGATCGCCATACCGCCCATCGAGTGGCCGACGAGCACGATCGGCCCACGCGGCGCCACCGCATTGATGACGGTACGGAGGTCGTCCGCGAGGTGCGGGATCGACGAGTTGACGTGGTGGGAACGCCCCGACTCCCCATGCGAACGGAGGTCGGCGAACACCATGCGGACCTTGCCCCGCAGCGCGAGCCGCTGGTAGTGCCAGACGTCGATCGACTCGACCCAGCCGTGCACGAACACGACCGTCGGGGTCTTGCGCTCTGCCTCGTCGACCTCGACGTTGAGCAGGACGCCGTCGCTGGCCGTGACCTGGACGGGATCGCTGTGGACCGAGCCGAACTCGACGTCCTCGCCGCGCCGCAACCGGCGCTGGTGCCGCTGACGGCCGTTGAGCAGCGTCGCGACGACGCCCGCCGCCACGAAGGCTCCGGCGGTCGTCGCGACCTTGGCGGTCCGACTCATGCTTCTCCTACATACGTGCGCTCGATGCGGCCGCCCAGGCGGGTCACGACCTCGTACGCGATGGTGCCCGCAGCCGCGGCCCAGTCCTCCGCGGTCGGTTCACCATCGCTGCCGGGCCCGAACACCGTCACGACATCGCCGCGGGACGCCTCGGCGTCACCGAGGTCGACGACGAACTGATCCATGCACACCACACCGACCTGGCGCACCCGCCGACCGTCGAAGCCGACCTCCGCGCGGTTGGACGACGTGCGCAGGATGCCCTCGCCGTAGCCGATCGGCACGAGCCCGAGCGTCGTCTCCCGCTCGGCCGTCCACGTGTGGCCGTACGACACGCCGGCCCCGGCGGGCACCCGCTTGACCGCGGCGAGGCGCGCCCGCAGCGTCATGACCGGCGTCAGCTCGGTCGCGTAGGTCATCCGTGGATCGGGGCGGATGCCGTAGGCCGCAATGCCGACGCGTACGAGGTCGAGATGGGCGGACGGCCTGGTGAGCGTCGCCGCGGAGTTGCTCAGGTGTCGCAGGGCGGGCTCGATCCCGGCGGCCTTCAGCTCATCGAGCGCCTGAGCGAACGCTGCTTCCTGCGCGTCGTTGGCCGGGTGCGCGGGATCGTCAGCGCAGGCGAAGTGCGACCAGGCCCCCGTGATCTCCAGGGCTCCGGCGGACTGGGCGGCAGCCGCCGCGCCGACCAGCGCGGTCCACTCCTCGCCGAAGGCGCCGTTGCGGGACAGGCCGGTGTCGACCTTGAGCTGGACCTTCGGACGTACGGACGCCGTTGCCGCGAGGATCTCGGCGAGCTGATCGGCCGACGACGCCGTCACCTCGACGCCGGCGTCGATCGCCGCCGCGAAGTCGGCACCGGGCGCCGCGAGCCAGCAGAGCACGTCGCCGGTGTCGCCCATCCGGCGCAGTGCGAGGGCTTCGTCCAGCGTCGCGACGCCGAGCCACTCCGAGCCGGCCTGCCGGGCGGCGCGAGCCATCTGCGCGGCCCCGTGGCCGTAGCCGTCCGCCTTGACCACGGTCATGAGGGCCGACGCCGGAGCGCAGGCCTTGAGCGCCGCGAGGTTGGCCCGGAAGGCAGCCAGGTCGATGACCGCCTCGGCCTGCGGTGCGCTCACGCCAGGCTCCCCTGGATGAAGGCCGCCACGGTCGCCGGCAGCTCGTACGCCACGTCGGTGGCCACGATCGGGCCGTCCGGGTTCACCTGGACCGCCGCCATGCCGTGGAGGTATGCCGCGACCGAGCCCGCGTCGCGCGGGTCGAGACCGGCGGCCAGCAGTGATCCGGCGAAGCCTGCGAGCACGTCGCCCGCGCCGGCCGTGCCGAGCCAGGGCGACCCGCTGCGGTTGACCCGCGTCGGTGCGCCGACCTGGGCGACGAGGGTGCGCCGGCCCTTGAGCAGCACCGTGGCGTTCCAACGCCCGGCCGCCGCGGTGGCATGGCCCAGCGGGTCGGCCTCGACCTGTTCGCGGGTCGTGCCGAGCATCGTGGCCAGCTCGCCGGCGTGCGGCGTCAGCAGCGCGGGGACGTCGAACGTGTCGGGTAGGTGCTGCAGCGCGCTCGCATCGACCACGACCGGCACGCCGTCCTCGAGCGCCATCGCCAGCTGCGCCTCGGCATCGTCGCCGCCGCCAGGGCCGACGACCCACGCCTGCACACGGCTACGACCCGCGACGACCTCCGGCGCACGGTCGACCACCCGCTGGGTGAGGCCGGTGCTGCCGACGAACCGGATCATCCCGGCCGGGCCGGCCTGGGCGCCCGCGACGCAGAGATGCGCCGCTCCTGCGTACTGCTCGGAGCCGGCGGCGATGCCCACGACGCCGCGGGAGTACTTGTGCGCGCTCTCACCGGGCAGGACCGCGTCGAGCAGGTGCCCGTCGGAGGCCTCGATCGCCTCGATCGACGGCGACGGGAGGTGCGGCGCGAGGCCGATGTCGACCAGCGTGGTCGTGCCGGCGGCGGTGGCGGCCGGATCGGCGAGCAACGCGGCCTTGTACGTGCCGAAGGTCACCGTCGTGTCCGCCCGGACGTACGCCGAAGGCAGGGTCGCTCCGTCGACGTCGACCCCCGAGGGCACGTCGACCGCGACGACGTAGGGGAGGCTCTCGTCGATCCAGGTGGCCCACTCGGCCGCCTTGCCGCTCAGACCCCCTCGCGCCCCGATGCCGAAGATCGCGTCGAGGCACCAGCGCTGACCACCGGGAGCTGGCACGACCTGCGCTCCCGCGGCCGTGGCGGCGGCGAGGCCGGCGGGGTGGACCTTGGCGTCGTCGAGCAGGCAGAGGTCGACGCGTACGCCGCGATCCAGCAGGTGGGTCGCGGCGAACAGCGCATCGCCGCCGTTGTTGCCCGGACCGACCAGGCACAGCACGACATCACCGGCCGGGATCAGCGCCAGCCGATCGGCCAGCCCGCGAGCGGCCCGCTGCATGAGCTCACCGTCGGGAAGCGTCGCCGCGAGGGCCTCCTCGGCGGCCCGGATGTCGCCGACGGTGTGCGCACTCAGCATTCAGCCACCACGAAGGCGGTCGCCACGCTGGTGTCGTGGGAGATCGACAGGTGGGCCGTCGTGATGCCGAGCTCCTTGGCCCGGTCGAGCGCCGCGCCGTAGAGCTGGAACACCGGTGCGCCCTGGGGGTCGTTGACGATCTCGATGTCCTGCCACGACATGCCGGCCGGTGCCCGCAGCGCCTTGACGAACGCCTCCTTGGCGGCGAACCGCCCCGCGAGCGACTCGACCGACAGGTGCGCCTCGGCGTCGGTGAACAGCCGGCTGCGCATCGTGGGCGTACGTTCGAGGGTCTCCGCGAATCGCGCGAGATCCACGACGTCCACCCCGATGCCCAAGATGGTCATGTCAAGCTCACTCGACCGTGACGGACTTGGCGAGGTTGCGCGGCTGGTCGACGTCGTGACCGAGCACCGAGGCGAACTCGCACGCGAAGATCTGCAGCGGCACCACCGCGACGAGCGGCTGGAGCAGCGTCGGGACCTTGGGCAGCCGGATCAGGTGATCGGCGTAGGGGACGACGTCCTCGTCACCGTCCTCGGCCAGCACGATCGTGCGGGCGCCACGCGCGCGGATCTCCTGGATCGAGCTGACGGTCTTCTCCTGCAGCTGGTCGCGGCCCTTCGGCGGGACGACCACGAACACCGGCAGGCCCTCCTCGATCACGGCGATCGGCCCGTGCTTGAGCTCGCCGGCGGCGAAGCCCTCGGCGTGGATGTAGGCCAGCTCCTTGAGCTTGAGCGCACCCTCGAGCGCGACCGGATAGCCCGCGTGACGGCCGAGGAACAGGATCGACCGGGAGCCCGCGAGATCGGCGGCGAGCTTGCGCATCTGGTCGCCCTCGTCGAGCATGCGCTGGATCGCGGCCGGGATCTTCTCGATCTCGGCGATGATGCCGCTGATCTCGTCGCCGAACTTGGTGCCCTTGACCTGCGCGAGGTAGAGCGCGAGGAGGTAGCAGGCCACGATCTGCGCCAGGAAGCCCTTGGTCGACGCGACCGCGATCTCCGGCCCTGCGTGGGTGTAGATCACGGCGTCGGACTCGCGCGGGATCGTCGAGCCGTTGGTGTTGCAGATCGACAGCACGCGCGCCTTCTGCTGGCGGGCATAACGGACCGCCATGAGGGTGTCCATCGTCTCGCCGGACTGGCTGATCGACACGACGAGCGTCGAGCGGTCGAGGATCGGGTCGCGATAGCGGAACTCGGACGCGAGCTCGACCTCGCACGGGATGCGGGTCCAGTGCTCGATCGCGTACTTCGCCACGAGCCCCGCGTAGGCCGCCGTGCCGCACGCCACGATGATGATGCGGTCGACGTCGCGCAGCTCACTGTCGGACAGCCGCATCTCGTCGAGCTGCAGGCGTCCTTCCGTGGAGTGCCGGCCCAGCAGGGTGTCGGCGACGGCCTGCGGCTGCTCGGCGATCTCCTTGAGCATGAACCAGTCGTAGCCGCCCTTCTCGGCAGCCGACACGTCCCAGTCGACGTGGTACTCCTTGGTCTCGGCCGGGTTGCCGTCGAAGTCCGTGACGACGATGTCGTCGGGCGTGATCGTGACGACCTGGTCCTGGCCGAGCTCGATCGCGTCGCGGGTGAACTCGATGAACGCGGCGACGTCGGAGCCGAGGAAGTTCTCGCCCTCGCCGCGGCCCACGACGAGAGGTGAGTTGCGGCGCGCGCCGACGACGACGTCCGGGTGAGCGGCATCGCAGATCACGAGCGTGAACGCGCCCTCCAGCCGGCGGCACACGGCGCGTACGGCCTCGGACAGGTCATCGGTGTGCTCGAGCTCGTCGTGGAGCAGGTGCGCGACGGTCTCGGTGTCGGTCTCGGAGATCAGCTCGTGACCGCCGGCCTCGAGCCCGGCGCGCAGCGCGGCGAAGTTCTCGATGATGCCGTTGTGGACGACCGCGATGCGCCCCGACTGGTCCAGGTGGGGGTGCGCGTTGACGTCGTTGGGCGCACCATGCGTGGCCCAGCGGGTGTGGCCGATGCCCGTATGGGCCGCCGGCAGGGGGCGCTCCTCCAGCTCGGCATCGAGGTTGACGAGCTTGCCGGCCTTCTTGGCCGACACGATCGTGCCCTCGTGGACGAGCGCGACGCCGCCGGAGTCGTACCCGCGGTACTCAAGGCGCCTCAGGCCACCCATGACGACGTCGAGCGCAGAGCGCTGTCCGACATATCCGACGATTCCACACATGACGTCCAGACTACCGGCGGCAGCGGCATCGGCCGCGATCGCGTGGGGCGTCCCGGGGCCCGCGAGGGGACCGAGTGCACCCGTCATGCGGGGCAGGCGGGAGAATGGCGGCATGACGCGCGACCAGTCACCGTATGTCGAGCTTGAACGCGCCGCGTGGGCCAAGCTCGCCGGCGACGCCCCGCAACCGCTCCAGCCGGCCGAGATCGAGCGCGTACGAGGGCTCGGTGACGAGCTGGACCTCGAGGAGGTCCGCCAGGTCTACCTCCCGATGACGCAGCTCATCAGCATGCGCGTACGCCTCGCGGGTGCGCTCTACCATGCCACCGAGGCGTTCCTCCACGCCCCGCAGACGCAGCGCACGCCGTTCGTGATCGGCATCGCCGGATCCGTCGCCGTCGGCAAGTCCACCACGGCCCGGCTGCTCAAGGAGCTGCTCGCCCACTCCCCCGACCACCCCGTCGTCGAGCTCGTCACGACCGACGGGTTCCTGTTCCCCAACGCCGAGCTCGAGCGGCGCGGTCTGCTCGAGCGCAAGGGCTTCCCCGAGTCGTACGACCGCAAGGCGCTGCTCCGGTTCGTCGTGGAGGTCAAGTCCGGCGTCGAGGTCGTCTCGGCCCCGGTCTACTCGCACCTCACGTACGACCGCACCGACGAGGTCGTGACGCTCAAGGCACCGGACATCGTGATCGTCGAAGGGCTCAACGTCCTCGCACCGGCCCGTCCGCGTGGCGACGGCGGCCCGGGCCTGGCGGTCAGCGACTTCTTCGACTTCTCGATCTACGTCGACGCGTCCAGCCGTGACCTGCGCCGTTGGTACATCGACCGCTTCCTCACGCTGCGCAAGACCGCGTTCGCGGACCCCGCGTCGTACTTCCACCGCTACAGCGTGCTCACCGACGACGAGGCCGAGGCCCGCGCAGGTGAGCTGTGGGACACGATCAACCTGCCCAACCTGCGTGAGAACATCCAGAGCACCCGTGGCCGGGCGTCGCTCGTCCTGCGGAAGGGCCACGATCACTCGGTCGACTGGGTCCGCCTCCGCAAGATCTGACCACCACTCAGGTCGTACGCACGTACTCGCCGAGCCAGCCCACCTGCCGATAGCCCATCTTCTCGTTGACCGCGATCATGGGGGCGTTGCTGGCGGCGTTGAAGGTGTGGACGTGTCGCCGGCTCCCGAGCAGGTCCGCTGCCTCCTCCATGGCCTGCACCTTGAGGGTCAGCCCCAGGCCGTGGCCGCGGTGATCGCGCAGCACGAGGGTGTCCCACTGGTAGGCATCCTGTGGGTCGGTCTCGGAGAACACCAGCTGGGTGTGCCCGGCCAGGATGCCGTCCGGTGACACCGCAGCCACGACCTGCATGACACGTCCTTGCGCCACGAGGAGCTGCTCGTCCGATCGCACGCGCGCCCGGTCGAAGAACTCGTTCTCGAGCGGATAGTCGCCCGATGGTGCCTCCTGGACGATCAGCGTGAGCAGGTGGGCGTACTGGTCGATCCACTCCTCCGGGCACGGCCCACGCCAGGAGACCAGCGTGTATCCGTCGCGGGGCGGCGCGGCCGGCAGGTCGGCCGGCAGGGTCAGGACTCGGTGGGCGTCGACGAGGTCCCGCCGGAAGCCCATCGCCTCGGCAAAGGCCGTGTGCCCCGATCCGTCCTGGTCGACGTCCCACCGGACCTCGGCGAACAGCGTGTGGCGGCCCGCCGAGGTGGCCACCTCGTCGAGCCGGGCGAGCACCGCCGTCCCGTGACCCTGGCGGCGGTGCTCCGGCAGCACGACGACATCGATGTAGCCGAGGTCGAGGTTGTCCTTCTGCGGCATCTCGATGTATCCCATCCCGACCGCCGTGCCCGAGCCGTCGCGGGCGAGGAACCCGCGGATGTCGAGGTGCGGCGCGTCCTGCAGCAGCTCGGCCCGCTGCTCGCGCGCCGTGTAGGGCTGGTCCCACTCCTCAGCATGTCCCGCGGCGTAGACGGCGTGATAGGCGGCGAACTGTTCGTCGTCAGTCGGATCGAGCCGCTCGATGGAGGTCACGCGGGCAGTCTATGAAGCGGCTCACCGGTCGGCAGCGCGTGCCAGGAGCTCACCGCAACTCCGGCACCCGGTCTTCGCGCGACCAGCGCGTACGCCGGCCGATCGATGACGACCACTACGTCGTGGTCGACCTCGACTTCGACACCGCGGAGGAGGCGACGGCCCTGCTGGAGATCCTGCGGACCAGGGTCTGGGCATCGCCGAGTGCATCCCCAGCGTTGGCCGGCAGCGCCGAGGCCCGCATCCTCGAGACGGTCGAGGTCTAGCCGTTTCATCGGCGGGTCAGGCGCGTCGGGAATACAGTGGATGTGGCCGAGACACGGCCTCTGACGGACAATTCCGGAGCCGATGCACCATGACGGCGCGGCCGCCGACCGAGCGGCTCTTCACCCGACAGTTCATCGCGCTCGGCGTCTCTGACCTCGCCTACTTCACTGCCGTGGGCGTGTCGATCTTCGTCCTGCCCGTCTACGTGACCGGCCCCGTCGGCAGCGACGAGACCGGCGCGGGCTTCGCGTTCGGCGTGTTCACGGTGTCGGCACTCGTGCTGCGACCGTTTGCCGGCCGGATCGCCGACGTGTCCGGCCGGCTGCCGCTCCTCGTCGGCGGCGCCCTGATCGCGGCTGCCAGCCTTGCGCTGATCGCGCTGGCCGACGACCTGTTCACGATCGTCCTGCTGCGCCTGCTCGCCGGAGTCGCCGAGGCAGCGTTCTTCGTCGCGGGTTTCGCGGCGCTCGCCGACCTCGCGCCCCCAGAGCGGCTGGGCGAGGCGCTGTCGTACAACTCACTCGGCCTCTATCTCGGGATCGCGCTCGGGCCGCCGCTCGGCGAGGTCCTCGTGCAGGCCCGGGGGTTCGGCACCGCCTGGCTGGGTGCGGCAGCGCTGGCCGTCCTTGCCGCGGCACTGTCGCTGCTGATCGGAGAGACCCGGGAGGACACCGCCGCCGAGCCGGCCCCGGACCAATCGCCCCGCCGGATCATCCACCGGCCGGCGATCCCGATCTCGATCGGGCTGCTCACGTCACTGGTCGCGATCGGCGGGTTCCTCGCGTTCTGCTCGCTGCACGCGGTGCGCATCGGCATGAACCAGGCCAGCCTCGCGCTGTTCGTCTACGGCGGTGTCGTCGTGGTGTGCAGGATCGCCTTCGCGCGTGTCCCCGACCGGTTGCCGTCCCTGCTCCTCGGCGCCGCGGCGCTCGGCGTGATCGGAGCGGGCCTTGGGCTCGTCGCGCTCTGGCAGGCACCGGCAGGCCTCCTGCTCGGCGTCGTCGTCATGGCCGTCGGTGTCTCGTTCAGCACCCCGGCATTCTTTGCCGCGATCTTCTCGACCGCGAACGCCTCCCAGCGCGGCGCGGCGTCAGGCACCGCGAGTGTCGCGCTCGACCTCGGGCTCGGCCTGGGGCCGATCGGACTGGGCCTGATCGCGGGTCCGGCAGGGATCCCGTGGGCCTTCGGCGCGGCAGCGGTCATCGCGTTCGCGGGTGGGATCTGGACTCTGTCCCTCGCGCGGCGGACCGTCAGGGCCTAGAGCGCGAGGGTCGAACGCACGACGCCCGCGAGGTGCTGGGCCACCTCGGTGGCTTCGTCGTGTGTCGCCGCCTCGACCATGACCCTGACGAGCGGCTCGGTGCCGGACTGACGCAGCAGCACCCGGCCATGGTCGCCGAGCCGTGCCGTGGCTATCGCGACCTCGCCCTGCAGGACCGGGTCGGTGTCGGCGCGCGCCTTGTCGACGTCGGGCACGTTGATCAGCACCTGAGGCAGCCGCGTCATGACCGACGCGAGCTCCGCGAGCGAACGGCCGCTCTCGCGGATGCGCGAGGCGAGGTGCACCGCGGTCAGGACGCCATCGCCGGTCGTCGCGAAGTCGTCCATGATGACGTGCCCTGACTGCTCGCCGCCGAGGTTGAACCCGCCCGAGCGCATCGCCTCGAGGACGTAGCGGTCGCCGACGGCCGTCTGGATGACGGTGATGCCGGCATCGTGCAGCGCCTGGACGAACCCAAGGTTGCTCATGACGGTCGCGACGACGGTGTCGTCGGCCAGCCGGCCGGCGTCACGCGCGGCGATGCCGAGGATCGCGAGGATCTGGTCGCCGTCGACGACGGCACCGGAGTGGTCAACGGCAAGGCAGCGATCGGCGTCGCCGTCGAACGCGAACCCGGCGTCGGCGCTGTGGTGGAGGACGGCCTTCTGCAGGTCGTCGAGGTGCGTCGAGCCGCAGTTGAGGTTGATGTTGAGGCCGTCGGGCTCGGCGTGGATCGCGATGACCGTCGCACCGAGCTGCTCGAACACCTGGGGCCCGACTTCGTACGCCGCACCGTTGGCGCAGTCGAGCACGATCGTGAGGCCGTCGAGCGGTCCGGGTGCCGATGCGACGAGGTGCTTGACGTACGCCCCCACGCCCGCGTGGCTGTCACCGATGCGGCCGACGTCGGAGCCGGTCGGCCGGTCCCAGGGCTCCTCGAGTCGCTGCTCGATCTGCAGCTCGAGGTCGTCATCGAGCTTGAGCCCTCCGCGGGCGAGGAACTTGATGCCGTTGTCGGGCATCGGGTTGTGGCTCGCCGAGATCATGACGCCCATGTCGGCCTGGAGGTATGACGTCAGGAAGGCCGCGCCGGGAGTCGGCACGACGCCCAGGCGGTGCACGTCGACCCCGGCAGAAGCAAGACCCGCGACCACCGCGGCCTCCAGGAATTCTCCTGAGGCGCGGGGATCGCGGGCCACGACTGCGGTCGGACGCTGGTCGGCGAATGCACCGACCTCACCGAGGATGTGGGCCGCGGCGACCGCGAGGTCGACCGCGAGTTCTGCGGTCAGATCACGGTTCGCGAGTCCGCGAACGCCATCTGTACCAAAGATCCGACCCACGAGGGGATCAGCGCTTGCTGTACTGCGGAGCCTTACGGGCCTTCTTGAGGCCGGCCTTCTTGCGCTCCTTGATGCGCGAGTCGCGCGTCAGGAGTCCGGCCTTCTTGAGGACCGGGCGGTTGGCCTCTTCGTCGATCTGGTTGAGCGAGCGAGCGACACCGAGGCGCAGCGCACCGGCCTGGCCGGTCATGCCGCCACCCGTGACGCGGGCGATGACGTCGAAGCGGTCCTGCAGACCGGTCTCGGCGAAGGCTTCCTTGGCAATCTGCTGGTGCAGCTTGTTGGGGAGGTACTCCTCGAGCGGCTTGCCGTTGACGGTCCACACGCCGGTGCCCGGAACGATGCGGACGCGCGCGATGGCTTCCTTGCGACGGCCCGTGGCAGCGCCCGGAGCGATCGTCGCGGGCTTGTCGGAGGTGACAGCGGAGCCAACGGTCTCGGAGGTGTATGCCACACCTTCGGCGTTGGTCTCGAACTCGGTCTCTTCGGTGGTGGTCTCAGCCACGATGCGCCTGCTTCTCTTCTTTACTGGGAGATCTGCGTGATCTCGAACGGCTGGGGCTTCTGGGCGTGGTGCGGGTGCTCGGGGCCTGAGTAGACCTTGAGCTTCGTGATCAGCTGATCACCCAGACGGTTCTTGGGGAGCATGCCGCGGACCGACTTCTCGATCGCCTTGCGGGCATCCTTGTCGAGCAGGTCACCGTAGGCGATGGACTTGAGTCCACCCGGGTAGCCGCTGTGGCGGTAGGCCAGCTTGTCGGTGCGCTTGTTGCCCGACAGTGCGACCTTCTCGGCGTTGATGATGATGACGAAGTCACCACCGTCCACGTGAGGTGCGTAGGTCGGCTTGTGCTTGCCGCGGAGCAGCGTCGCAGCCTGGACGGCGAGACGGCCCAGGACGATGTCCTCGGCGTCGATGACGTGCCACTGACGGGTGATGTCAGACGGCTTGGGGCTGAACGTGCGCACGGCGTGACCTTCTCGTTCTTGGTGGTGTGGCGTGGTGGTGGAGCAAGTGGTCGTTCCGGCGGGTCAAGCCGACGGAGACACGACACACAAGGTTAACCGGCGGCAGCCACTCGGGTCAAAACGAGCGGGCCGCCGGTCTCACACCTCAGACCCCACATCGTGTGAATTGCAGGGTCGCACTAAGTTGGTTGAGTGCTGCATCACCTCGCAGCAGGGCATTTCCCCGCCGTCACAGGAGACCCATCGTGACCGAAAACCAGACACTGACCGTCCGCGACAACCGGACGGGCGAGGAGTACGAGCTCCCGATCACCGACGGTACCGTCCGCGCCGGTGACCTCGGCAAGATCGGGAAGTCCGACGACAACCCGGGCCTCGCCGTCTATGACCCCGGCTTCACCAACACCGCCTCGACCCGCAGTGCCGTCACCTACATCGACGGCGACAAGGGCATCCTGGAGTATCGCGGCTACCCCATCGAGCAGCTCGCGGAGAAGTCCACGTTCCTCGAGGTCGCCTACCTCCTGATCCACGGCGAGCTGCCCACCAAGGAGCAGCACGAACGGTGGGTCCACGAGATCACGTTCCACACCTTCGTGCACGAGAACGTCAAGTCGCTGATGCAGGGCTTCCGCTATGACGCGCACCCCATGGGCATGCTGCTGTCGAGCGTCGGCGCCCTGTCGACGTTCTACCCCGAGGCGCGCAACATCAGCGACCCCGACGTCCGCCACGAGCAGGTCGTACGCCTGATCGCCAAGATGCCGACCCTCGGCGCGTGGTCGTTCCGGCACGCGCAGGGCAAGCCGTACGTCTATCCCGACAACGACCTGACCTACACCGAGAACTTCCTCTCGATGCTGTTCAAGATGAGCGAGCCGAAGTACTACCCGGACCCGCGGCTCGCCAAGGCTCTCGACGTCCTGCTGATCCTGCACGCGGATCACGAGCAGAACTGCTCGACCAACGCCGTCCGCTCCGTCGGGTCGAGCCAGGTCGATCCCTACTCCGCCGTCAGTGCCGGGATCGCGGCTCTCTACGGTCCCCTGCACGGCGGCGCCAACGAGGCCGTCCTCAAGATGCTCCGCCGCATCGGCACAAAGGACAAGATCCCCGCGTTCATCGAGGGAGTCAAGAACGGCGACGAGAAGCTCATGGGCTTCGGCCACCGGGTCTACAAGAACTTCGACCCGCGCGCCACGATCATCAAGAAGGCCTGCGACGACGTCTTCGAGGTCACCGGCGTCAACCCGCTGCTGGAGATCGCCCAGGAGCTCGAGCGGATCGCGCTCGAGGACGACTACTTCATCTCGCGCAAGCTCTACCCGAATGTCGACTTCTACTCGGGGCTCATCTATGAGGCGCTGCAGTTCCCGCCCGAGATGTTCACGGTCCTGTTCGCCATCGGACGTACGCCCGGCTGGCTCGCGCAGTGGCTCGAGCTGGTGGACGACAAGGAGCAGAAGATCGCCCGCCCCAAGCAGATCTACACGGGTGACCGCCAGCTCACCTTCGTTCCCGCCGAGGAGCGCTGGGCCGAGTAGGCCGCTGCACTCGGCCGACCCCCGCGCCCTTGGGCTTGTCGAAGTTCCTTTAGCTTGTCGAAAGGACCGCTCGGCAGGCCCAAGGTGCGGCAGAGTGTCGGCATGAGTGACACGCAGACCGCCGTGCCGGTCCGCAGGCTCACGGTGCTGCTCATCAGCGTCCTGCTGCTGGGGCTCACCCTGACCTGGAGCTTCCTCAGCATGCGCACCGTCATGGACGTCGGCGGCTCGTGCGCCGACGGCGGACCGTACGTCAGCGCGCAGCCGTGTCCCGGCGGCGCCGGTTTCATCGGCATCGCGATTCCCGTCATGCTCCTGGCGACGTTCGCCGGCACGTTCGCCGCGATCAGCCTCATGGCGCCGAATCTCCTGGTCCCGATGTGGACCATCCTGTTCGGCTCGCTGGGCTGGAACTTCCTGGAGTACGGATTCACCGGCCCCGACGGCAACGTGCCGGGCTGGATCGTCTGCGGCATCGTGTTCGAGCTCATGGCGCTCCCCGGACTGATCGCGATCGTGGCCACGGGAGGCTCGATGTGGACATCCGGCAAGGGCGCCAGCAGCAAGCCGACCGAATCGCTCCTCTGGTGGGGCATCTACCTCGCCCTGGGCACGGTCGGCATGGCGCTGGGCGCCTGGTCCTTCTACTCGTGGCGCTGACCAGCCCGGTAGCGTGACGGGGTGCGACTGCGACTCGACCTCTCCTACGACGGCACCGGATTCCGTGGATGGGCCATCCAACCCGGTCTGCGGACGGTCCAGGGCGAGGTCGAAGCCGCGATCGCGATGATCCTGCGACTCCCCCGGTCCGCACAGCTCACGTGCGCCGGCCGCACCGATGCCGGCGTGCACGCGCGCGGGCAGGTCGCTCACGTCGACCTCGACGACGTCGACCCGGCCCACCTCGAGCGCCGGCTGCGGCGGCTCCTGCCGGACGACATCATCCTGCGTTCGCTGACCTTGGCCGCCGATGGCTTCGACGCGCGTTTCGCTGCGCTCGAGCGCCGCTATGCGTACCGGATGTTCGACGGCCCCACCGGGCCCGACCCGCTGACCCGCACCTCGGTCGTACGGTGGCCACGCCGCCTCGACGTCGACGCCATGAACGCAGCCGGCCAACACCTGCTCGGCCTGCACGACTTCGCGGCGTTCTGCAAGCGTCGCGAGGGCGCGACGACCACCCGTACGCTCCGGCAGCTCAGCACGACGCGCGTCGGTGACAGCCTCGAGACGAC
>NZ_JAKFCB010000411.1:0-5952 GCF_036676885.1 Aeromicrobium sp. | reverse complement strand
CCGAGCCGCCAATGACGGACCAGCAGCTCTACGACGCCATGGTCCACCTCAGCGAGGCCAAGTAGGGGCGGGCGGGCCTGCACGGTCAAGCCCACCCGCTCAACACGATTGCCACCACGGCCACTGACGACCTCACCCACCTCGAACGGATTGAGGCATCGAGGTACGTCATGCCGCCGCGGGTGGTCCGGCGCACTCGTTCGTTCTCACGTCGCGCTCGGCCCAGTGAACCGCCGGCTGATCAGCGTGCGGAGAACATCGCGACGGGGGTCGACGTCGCGTGGACGCGGCCGTCCTCGACCATGACGTCGAGGTGGGCGAGCGTCTCGCAGACCGCCATCATCTGGTTGAACGGATCGAGCTCGGCGAGTCGGCGCTCCCGGCGGGTCCATAGGAGCCGCCGGGCGACCTCGTGTGCGGTGGCCGGGGTGCCGAGGGAGCCCAGTACGCGCTCGGCCTGCTCGAACCGCTCGGCGTGATGGCCGAGCAGCTGCTCGACGCGCTCGTGCACGCTGTCGGTCGGGAAGCCGTGAGCCGGCATGAGGCGTCCGTCGGGTCGGGTGAGCAGCAGCCGAAGGGATGCGAGGTAGTGCTGGAGCGGGAGCTCGCGGGCCCCGAGCTCGAAGCCGATCGAGGGGGTGATCGTCGGCAGCACGTGGTCGCCGGTGAAGAGCAGTCCGTTGACCCGGTCCTGGAACACGACGTGCCCCTTGGTGTGTCCCGGGGTCGGGACGACCTCGAGCTGACGGCCACCCAGGTCGATCGTCCCGGCGTCGAGCCAGGAGTCCGGCAGCTCCCACGCCTCGTCGTCGAACGGCTCGGCGGCGGTGAGGTCGATCATGTCCGAGGCGAGCGCCGGGGCGCCGGCCCGCTCGAGCTCGCGGATGGAACCCACCGGGACGTTCGTGCGGATCGCCATGACCTCGTGGAGACCCGGTTGCTCGTGCTGGCCGAGGTGCACTCGTGAGCCGAAGAGCCGGCGCAGCTCGACCGCGAACGTGTAATGGTCGCGGTGGATGTGCGTGACGTACACGTCGTGGATGTCAGCGGGGGAGTAGCGGATCGTGGCGAGCGCGACGGTCAGCTCGCGGAGCGCCGACGGCACCCGCCACCCGCCGTCGATCAGCGCGAGCCCGCGCGGCGTCTCGATCGCGTACACGTTGATCGCCCGCAGGCCGTCGTTGGGCATCGTCAGCGGTATGCGGTGCACGCCGGGCGCGACCTCGAAGCAGCCGGGATCGGTCCAGGCCGAGGTCGGGACACCCGAGGTCGTGGTCACTCGTGAGCCACCATGACCTTCTCCTCGCCCATGATGGCGATCCGGCGGCCCCGCATGTCGCCGACGTCGGCCACCGCGTCCAGCCACTCCTGGCTGGCGAGCGCGGCCTCCATCGCCTCCTTGGAGTCGAAGCTGAGCACCGAGAGCCCGTCCCACCCCTCAGACTTCTCGCCCATGGCTTCGAGGATCTCGGTGTGGTGCCAGCGCCGCAGGCCCGGCAGGGCGTACGTCGGGTCGGCGTGGTCGTTGCGCCACCACTCGATGAACTGCTCGTGCGTCCAGTCACGCGGGCGAGCGGCGAGGACGATCAGGTTGTACATGGCTTCTCCTATGTCGTGGGGTGTTCGGCCGGCGTGCTGCTCAGCTCCGTGGCGAGCTTGACCGCGTCGTCGCGCGACAGCTTGCCGACGCGGTTCTGCGGCAGCGCCGCCACGCGATGGACGAACTCGGGCCACTTGAACTTGGCGAATCCGGCCGCGTCGAGGTGTGCGGTCACGGCGTCCAGGTCGATCTCGGCGCCGCTCGTGACGATGAGCGCGGCGGCGCGCTCACCCAGCAGGTCGTCGGGCACCGGCACGACGCAGACCTGCGCGACATCCGGCAGCTGCGCGATCGCGGCCTCGACCTCGTTGATGTCGATGTTGCGGCCACCGCGGATGATGATCTGCTTCTCGCGGCCCACGATGTTGAGCGTCCCGTCGGGGTTGATCCGGGCCAGGTCGCCGGTGGGGAAGAACCCGTCCGCCGTCAGGGCGGGCGGCTCGGGCGCACCGTTTCGGGCGTACCCGACGAAGAACGACGGTCCTTGCACCTGCAGCTGGCCGACCTCACCGACGTCGCGAGGGACTCCGGCCTCGTCCACGACGCGCACCGTGGTGCCGGGGAAAGGCCGGCCGTCGCGACCCAGCCGTACGTCCTCGTCCTCGGTCGGCAGGGGAGTCGTGTGACCGAGGCACTCCGACATCCCGAACACGCGGAGGAACTTCGTGCCGAGCGTACGTTCGGCACGGCCGAGCGCTCCGGAGTCCATCGGGCCGCCGCCCACCGTCATGGCGGTCAGCGACGAGAGGCTGCCGGCGGAGTCGGGCAGGATCGACAGCTGCAGCGCCATGGTCGGGACGAGCATCGTCCAGCGCACGTCGTGCTTCGCCATGAGGTGCAGCGCCGCTGACGGCTCCCAGCCGTCCAGCGCGACCATGGGTGAGCCGAGCATCGCCGGCAGGTACATGCCGAAGCAGAACGCCGCGACCGACGACAGCGGGACGAGCGCTCCGACGGGGTCGCCGGGCTGGAGCCCGACGGCGTCGATCGTGCACTGGCCGGCATAGCGCAGTGCCTCCTCGGACTGGACGACGCACTTGGGCCTCCCGGTCGAGCCGGACGTCATCGCCACGACGACCCCGCCGCGCCAGCGCTCCACGCCGCTGGTGGCACCCGGGCGCGCCGCGACGGTCCAGCCGTCGAGCGCCTCGGAGCGTGCGGAGAAGTGGTCCGTGGGAACGTCCCAGCCGATGATCACCGGCTCGGAGGCGATGACCACGTCAGGCACCAGGTCGCTGCACGCGATCGCGAACTCACCAGGCGTCGCATGCCGGCTGACCACGGCGATCAGGCCGCCGCGCATGCCGACGGCGAGCGCGGCAGACATCGTGCGCCAGGTGTTGTCGGCCTGGACGAGCACGGTCGGCGCGCCGTCGACGGTCGTGGCCAGGACGCGCGAGAGGATCTCCGCCTCGCGCATCACCTCGGCCGTCGTGTGGGAGCCGGAGGCGTCGATGACGGCGATCGTGTCGGGCGCCGTCTCGGCGCGTGCTGTGAGCTCCGCTACCAGTTGCTGCATGTACCTACCTCTTCCGGGCCAACCGCAAGGTTGGCGTCATCAGGATTGCATCGTGCGCTCATGGTCACCGGGCCGTCCAGCCCCCGTCGACGACGATGGTCTGGCCGGTGACGTATGTCGAGGCGTCGGAGCTCAGGAACAGCAGCGCTCCGTCGACCTCGCCCTCGTGGCCGCCACGACCCAGCATCGTGTTGCGGCGGACCCAGCCGGCCGATGCGTCGTTGGTGAACAGGCCGTCGGTCATCTCGGTGTCGAACCAGCCCGGCACGACGGTGTTGACGCGTATGCCGCGGCGTCCCCACTGGCCGGCGAGCTCACGCGTGAGGCCGATGACGCCGGCCTTCGAAGCGGCATAGCCGGCGCCGCCGATCGGGGCGGTGGAGACCATGCCGATGACCGACGACACGTTGATGATGGAGGCCCGCTGCGCCTCGCCCACGGTCTGCGTCACGGCGACGGCGAGGTGGAATCCCGCCGACAGGTTGAGGTCGAGGAGTGCGGCGAAGTCGGCGGGTGACTCGGTCTCCGCCTCGGGCGGCCCGGCGCGGCCGGCGTTGTTGACGAGCACGTCGACCCTGCCGTGATCGGCCACGACCCGGTCGACGAGTGACTGGCGATCGTCGGCATCGGTGATGTCGCATCGTACGGGGACGATGCGCTCGTCCTCCTTGGCCAGGACCTCGAGCCGGTCGAGCCGGCGAGCGGCCGCGTAGACCGTGGCGCCGGCACCGGCGAGCGTACGGGCGAAGCCCAGGCCCAGGCCCGACGACGCGCCCGTCACGATCGCGGAGCGGCCGGTGAGGTCGAACATCGACAAGGGTGATCGGTTCATGACTCGCTCCTCTCAGTAGACGGCCGTACGACCGCCGTCGACGGCGATCACCGACCCTGTTGTGTATCCGGAGCGCGGGCCGGCGAGGTGGACGACCATGCCCACGATCTCCTCCGGCCGGCCCAGGCGACCGGCGGGGAGACCGTCGACGACCAGGCCGATGAACTCGTCGTCCCAGTCCGCCGCCATGTCGGTCTCGAACGCGCCGGGCATGACGCAGTTGACCCGCACGGTCGGCGCGTACTCCTGGGCGTACGCCATCGTGAGCGCGTTGAGGCCGATCTTGGACGCCGAGTACATCGCCTCCGCCGGGCTGGGCCTGACCGCGCCGATGCTCGAGATGTTGATGATCGACCCGCCTCCGGCGGCTGCCATCCGGGCGCCGGCGACCGCCATCAGGCGGAACGGGCCCTTGAGGTTGACCTCGATCGTCTTGTCGAACAGCCCCTCGGGGACCTCGAGCAGCGAAGGCTTGAGCGGCGCGATGCCGGCGTTGTTGACGACGATGTCGAGGCTGCCGTGCTGCGCGATGATCGCGTCGACGGCGGGTTCGATCGCGTCCCACTGCCCGACGTGCAGGGCGAGGGGGGTCACGATGCTGCCGGTCTCCTCGGCGAGCGCTGCCGCGGTCTTCTCGCAGGCGTCCTCCTTGCGGCTCGACACGACGACCGTGGCGCCCTCGAGGGCCAGGCCTCGGGCGATCGCGCGGCCCAGTCCACGGGTCGCGCCCGTGACGAGGGCGACCTTGCCGTCGAGCTCGCGGGCGCTCACGGCGCCACCGCCGTCTGCCGCTTGAGCTCGAGCCGGGCGATCGTCCGCAGGTGCACCTCGGTCGGGCCGTCGGCGATCTGCAGGGCTCGGGTGATCGCGAAGAGCCGGGCCAGCACCGTGTCGTCACTGACACCGGCCGCACCGTACGTCTGCACCGCGCGGTTGACGACCGTGTGGGCCGTCTCCATCGCGGCGACCTTGATCGCGGCGACGTCGGAGCGGGCGGCGGCGTTGCCCGCGGTGTCCATCAGCCACGACGCCCGGAGCGTCAGGAGGCGGATCTGGTCGATCTCCATGCGGCTGCGCGCAATCCACTCGCGTACGACCCCGCGGTCGGCGAGCGGGCCACCGAACGCCTCGCGGGTCACGGCCCGATGGCACATCAGCTGCAGCGCGCGTTCGGCGAACCCGATGGCGCGCATCGCGTAGTGCATGCGCCCGGGTCCGAGCCGGCCCTGGGCGATCGCGAAGCCGCCGCCCTCCTCGCCGAGGATGTTGCTGACCGGGATCCGTACGTCGGTGAACTGCACCTCGCCGTGACCGAGGCGGTCGCGGTAGCCGAACATCGGCAGGTCGCGCAGGATCTCGATGCCGGGGGTGTCCAACGGCACCAGGACCATGCTCTGCTGCCGGTACGCCGGGGCGTCCACGTCGGACTTGCCCATGAAGATCACCAGGCGGCAGTCCGGGTCGAGGATCCCCGAGGCGTACCACTTGCGGCCGTTGAGCACGTACTCGTTGCCGTCGCGCCGGATCGTCGAGGTGATGTTGGTGGCGTCCGAGCTCGCGACATCGGGCTCGGTCATGGCGAACGCCGAGCGGATCTGGCACTCCAGGAGCGGCTTGAGCCACTCGTCCTTCTGCGCGTCGGTGCCGTACATCGCGAGGATCTCCATGTTGCCGGTGTCCGGAGCCGAGCAGTTGATCGCCTCGTTGCCGATGATCGACCGGCCGACGACCTCGGCGAGCGGGGCGTACTCGAGGTTCGTCAGGCCCGCACCGAGTCCGTCGTGCGTCATGAAGAGGTTCCACAGGCCCTGCTCACGGGCGATCGCCTGCAGGTCGCGCATGACCTGCGGCTGCTCGTGGGGATTGTCGTTGGCCTCGACCTGGGCGTCGTAGACCGCCTCGGCGGGGTAGACGTGCTCGGTCATGAACGTCTCGAGCCGCTCGAGCAGCGCGGTGGTGCGGGGTGAGTAGTCGAAGTCCACGAGGAACCCTCTCTGGTGT
>NZ_JAKFCB010000410.1:0-8507 GCF_036676885.1 Aeromicrobium sp. | reverse complement strand
GACCGTCCAGCAATTCGTCGCACACCTGTCGCCGGGGCAGATCGCAGCCGAGGTCTTTCCCGTGGTGGACCTCGACGGGCACACCTCCGGTGTCTTCACCCTGGCCGACCTCGAGGCGATTCCGGCCAAGCATCGTGTCGACACTCAGCTCGGCGCCGTTGCAGCGCACCATGTCCCTCCGGTGATCGTCGCTCATGACCTGGACGCGTCCGAGGTGGCGACGATGATCCGACCGCACGGCAACGTCGCCGTCGTCGAACGGATGGAGCACCCGATCGGCATCATCACGCCGCTTGCGCTGGCCAGGGCGGCGCGGCTGTCAACCCTGGGCTGGCAGACCATGCCCGCGCGGGGCTCTTCTGCCAGCACGACCCGACCTGGCCGCAAAGCATGACCACGCCGTCGCGGACGGCTGCCCAATCTGTGTGGCCTCGACTTCTGGGGCCCGCTCATGGGCCTCGGGACCGGTGCTCGGCCGGTGGTGACCGCTCGGCGGGTGGCCCCAGACGATCACGGCACGATGACCGCGCGGCCTTGGATGCTGCCGTCGTGCAGGCGCGAGTACGCGGTCGGTCCGTCCTCGAGCGAGAACGTCTCGACCTTCACGTCGATGTGACCGTCGCGTGCAAGTGCGATGACCTCCATCAGATCGTCACGGGTGCCCCAGTACGGATTGCGCACGCGTACGCCGAAGGGGGTCGAGAAGAATCCTGACGGCAGCAGGCCGCCCCCGATTCCCACGATGACGACCGACCCATTGATCCGAACGGCTTCGCGCGCGGTGTTCAGGGTCTCGTTCGATCCCACGAAGTCGAACACGACGTCGGCGCCGCTGCCTCCGGTGAGTTCCCGGATCGCGCCGGCCGCGCTTTCGTCGGAACGAATCGCGTGGTGAGCACCCACATCCGTGGCCAGCTGGAGCTTCTGCTCGCTGATGTCCATCGCGATGATGTTGGCTGCCGTGATGGCCTTCAGGATCTGGATGGCGACGTGGCCCAGCCCTCCCGTTCCGATGACGACGGCGGTGCTGCCCGGCCGCAGCTCGGCCAGCTCTGCCTTGATCGCGTGGTACGGGGTGAGCCCGGCATCGGTCAGAGACACCGCCGCGACGGGATCCATTCCATGGATCGGAACGAGGTGCCGCGGGTCGTCGACGATCATGTACTCGGCCATGGCCCCCGGGGCGCCGAGACCCGGCGGAGCGATGCCGAGCTCAGCAGCGTGCAGGCAGTAGTTCTCCTCGCCTCGAGAGCACGGGACGCAGTGTCCGCAACCCCATGGGCCGTACACGGCGACGATGTCACCGATGTCCACGCCGGAGGCTCCGGCACCCAGCTCCTCGACCGTTCCGACACCCTCGTGCCCGAGCGTCAATGGAAGTCCGAACGTGTACTGGTCGGCGGGAAGGCCCATGATGAATGAGTCGGAGTGGCACAGGCCCGCCGCGGCAACCTTCAGCAGGATCTGTCCCGGCCCGGGCGATGGTTTGTCGACGTCGACGACCTCTGGGGCCGCGCCGATGGTTCTGTACTGGAGTGCTCGCACGTGTCTTCTCCTTCGGCTCTTCCTGGTTGTGTCTCCACGGTTGCGTGTGTCAGACGTCGACAGTGATCCTGTTCTCCACGTGGTCGACGTGAGGCGAAGCCCATGCCGCGGAGGCAGCCGCCATCTTCTCGGCATGGGAGGACACGGTCCCGGTCAGGATGACGCGGGTGCCGTCGACGCTCGCGTGCACGCGGCTTGCGTCGAGGGAGGCGTGCCGCATGATGGCTCGTCTGATGAGAACCTCGGTGTCGGCTGCGTTGGCTTGCGGTCGGCGCTTCAGGGTGATGCGGTTCCGCACGTCCCGCACACCCCCCAGGTGCTTGACGCTCCGAAACGCCGCCTCGCGCTCGAAGTTCCAGGAGACCTCTCCGGTGAGGGTGAGCACATGGTCCTGGACCTTGATCTTGACGGATTCCTCGGGGACGTCCGAGTTCCACTTGATCAAGTTGTTGGCGGCGAGCGCGATGTCGGAGTCGGTCCGAGGGTCCGTGATGTGGTGAACCACGATGTCGTCGGCGATGGCTGACACGCCGCGGGTCTTCAACGCGATCTTGCTTGCCATGGTCTTCTGCCAGTACGACGGAACCTCGCCGTGGAGGGTGACGACGCCGTCGTGGACAGAGACCCCGATCTTGGCGGACTCGACCTCCGGCGCCCACTCGAGCGACTGTTCGACGCGATCCTGAAGCTCCATGTCCCGTGTCTTGGTCGTGCTGGTGTTCATCGCTGAATCCTTTCGTCGGCCCGGTCGATGCCGGGGAGCCACGTCCGTCAGGCGGGAAACGTGCGCTGGAGGGGCGCGATCGGGCGGCGCCGAACGCGTACGGCTGGCCTCCTCGCTCGACCTGGAATGTCGCGCGAGATGCCGGTGTCGGCTTCGAGCCACTCCAAGTGCGCCGCGAGCGGGCCGTGCGACCTGCTGTCTGAACGTTCCATGTGGTGATCCTCGATCGGCGTTGAATGCTCCCGAGACATCCAGCGTGGGCGGGCGAGTCGTCGTGCGGAGTGGTCCAAGGTCCCGACGTTGAGGGACGACTGGCCTCGCGTGGCCGGCACCTGTCCCCGCGTATGCCGGGGCGACAGCAGGCAAGGAAGGACCGCGCAGAAGGGGCGCGGGGCTGAGGCAGGGCCCAACGACCCGTCACACCCTGACGAACTGCCCTGCCGGTGCGGTGGCTCACTCGTGAGGCTTTCCACATGAGCGCACCCATGACGCTGTCCTTCCTCGGCGCGGCCGGAACTGTCACCGGCAGCAAGTTCCTCGTCGAGGGCGACGGTCGGCGCATCCTCGTCGACGCCGGACTGTTCCAGGGCGACCGCAGCTGGCGACGGCGCAACTGGGAGCCCCTTCCGCTCGACCCGGCGACACTCGACGCGGTCGTGCTCACCCACGCACATCTGGACCACTGCGGCCACCTCCCGATCCTGGCGAGGGAGGGCTTCGGCGGGCCGGTCATCTGCACGCCCGAGACGGCACAGCTGGCCGCCATCGTTCTGCGTGACGCGGCGCACCTCCAGGAGGAGGAGGCCCGCTGGGCGCGCACCACGGGGCTGTCGAAACACGAGCACCCGCGGCCGTTGTTCGACACCACGGACGCAGAAAAGGCCTTGGCACTGTTCCGGCCGGTCCCACGCCATCAGACGGTCCCACTGGGAGGTGCGCTCGAAGCGGAGCTCTTCCGCGCCGGTCACATCCTCGGGTCGTCGTTTGCGGCGATCTCGTGCGGACCCACGCGCCTGGTGTTCAGCGGTGACCTGGGCCGCACAGACAACCCGATGCTGCTTCCGCCCGAGAGTCCAGGCCGCGCCGACCACTTCGTCATCGAGTCGACGTACGGGGATCGGCATCACGAAGGCCAGGGCCGCGAGGAGCTGGCCGCCGCGCTGACCAGGACGCTCGGACGCGGAGGGGTTGCGCTCCTCCCGTCGTTCGCCGTGGACCGGACTCCGATGGTCCTGCACGAGATCCGGCAGCTGGTCAGAGACGGCTTGGTCCCCGACGTTCCGGTGTACGTCGACAGCCCGATGGCGCTGGCCGCGCTCGAGGTCTACCAGATGGGGCTGCGCTCGGAGGACAGCGACTTCCGAGAAGAGGTCAGAAGCGACTCCAAGCCTTTCGACCCGGGGCACCTACGGCTGGTGCACGGGCCGGCCGAGTCCGAGAAGCTCAACGACCCGCGGCACCCGTGCATCCTCATCTCGGCATCAGGAATGGCCACCGGGGGCCGCGTCCTCCACCACCTCGAGCACCAGCTGCCTCACGCGCGCAACAGCGTCATCCTGACGGGCTACCAGGTGGCCGGGACGCGTGGCCGGGCGCTGGCCGACGGCGCTCGTGCAGTGAAGATCCACGGACGCTACATCCCGGTGCGCGCCGAGGTCGTCAACCTTCGCGGATTCTCCGCCCACGCGGATGCCGAGCAGATGGTCGAGTGGCTACGACCCGCCCCGGCGCCACGAACCGCCTTCGTCGTCCACGGTGAGCCGGACGCTGCCAGCGCGCTCGCCGCGCGTCTGATCGAGGAGCTCGACTGGAACGTGGTCGTGGCCAGACACCTCGAGAAGGTCCTGGTGGACTGACATCGAATCGCCGTCGGATCAGCTGTCGGATTTCGGAGCTGCCTGGCTGTGGCCCGCCTCCTCCACGTCCTGGTCGGCGGTCTGCTGAAGTTGCTTGGCCAGGTCGGCGAGGGCTCGAGCGGCGGCGATCTCGTCACCGATCTCGGGTACGTCGTCGTCCTGCGGGCTGAGCCGGGCCGACCCGGTGCCGGTCAGGCCGGTCCCGGCGCCGGTGTCAAGGCGCGCCTCGGCGCGGGTGCTGCCGTCGTGTTCGGAGATGAAGATGCGTACCGACCACTCCTTGGCGGTCAGGTTGCTGACAGGTTCGTGTGACATGTCGCGGTCCTTTCGCTCGGGTGCCTTCTCAGGGTCTGGCGCACAGGCGCCGCCCGGCAGGGCAGCGGTGCCCATGCGGGTGGGACCAACGTCCTCGGCCACCCCCGATGCGTCGCGGCCAGCCGCCTGCCAGCTCCGTCTCAGTCATCTGGGCCTCCTCCGCGCGCCGACGGTCTTGACGATCCCGTCAGCCGCGATGACGGCCAGCGCCGTGCAGGCGGCATACGCCCAGCCGATCGGGTCGGGCCACGTGCCCCCCAGCAGGTCCGCCAGAGGCGGCACACCGAGAAACACCGCGAGGAGACCCAGTTCCGCTGCGACAGACATCAGGATCAGCCGGTTCCCGCTGAGGTCCAGACGCCACACCGGGAGCCTGGTGCTGCGGCACGCGAACGCGTTGGCAATCTGGCCGAGTGCGATGGCCGCGAACGCGGTCCCGGACGCGCGACCGAGCAATGACGCGGACGGCTCGGCCCCCCAGGTCCACCCGCCGGCGAGCAGGACCAGGGTGAACGCTGCCAGCGAGCAGACGGCCTCCACCAGACCCAGCAACGCGAACGCTCGGAGCAGGACCTGGCGGTCGACGACGTTGCGCGTGCGACGGCCGCGCATGATCCCCTTGCGTGGGGGTTCGGCGCCCAGGGCCAGCGCAGGGAGCAGGTCCGTCCCGATGTCGAGTGCCAGCACCTGAAGCACGGCGATGGCCAGCGGGAAATTGCCGCCGGTCACCGCCCACACAGCGAAAGGCGCCAGCTCAGCGGCGTTGTCGGTCAGGTGGTAGGTCAGGAACCGCCGGACGTTCTGGAACGTGGCGCGGCCCAGCTCCACGGCCCTCACGATCGTGCCGAAATGGTCGTCGAGCAGGACGAGGTCTGCGGCCTCCCGGGCAACATCGCTGCCGCTGGCTCCCATGGCCACGCCCACGTCGGCCTCCCGCAGTGCGGGTACGTCGTTGACGCCGTCCCCGGTCATCGCGACGACGTGACCCCTCTGCCGCAGCGCTTTGGCGATACGGAACTTGTCCTGAGGGGTGACCCGCGCGATCACGCAGCCGTCCGGGCGGTCGAGGAGGAGGGCGAGGTCGGCATCGTCGGCGGGCAGGGATGAGCCCACGATCACGAGGCCCGTGGGGCCGATCAGCCCGACTTCTCGTCCGATCGCCTCGGCGGTCGCCGGGTGGTCTCCGGTGAGCATGGCGACCCGGATCCCGGCGTCCCGGCAGGCCTGCAGGGACTCGCCGACGTTCTCGCGGGGCGGGTCCTCCAGGCCGAGGAGTCCCAGGAACTCCAGGTTGTTCTCACGCTGGTCCTCACCGTCGGCACTCGTCCAGCGATGGGTAGCGACGGCGAGCACACGTCGACCCTGTGAAGCGAGCTCGGCCACGATCTGGTGAGCGTCCGCCGGTACGTCGACGCATCGGGCAAGGACACGCTCCGGGGCTCCCAGGACCGACACGGTGCCGTCGGCACAGGCCGAGCTGAGCATGCGGTCGGATGTGTAGGGCCGGCGCTCCGGCTCCGAGGGAGTGTCGTCTGTCCCGGTTCTCAGGGCGAGACAGTGGATGGCGGCTTCCATCGGGTCGCCACGGGGCACCCACTCGGCTCCTTGCCGCTCGACACGACCGGTCACGCAGCTGAGTGCGGCTGCCACGATCTGAGGCACCTCGGTCTTCGCGGCCGCCGCCCCCGCAAGTGTCGCCACGGGTTGGTAGCCCAGGCCGCGAACGGTCACCGGGCCGGCTCGAGTCAGGACCTCGACCACCGCCATCCGGTTCTGGGTGAGCGTTCCGGTCTTGTCGGTGCAGATGAAGGTGGTTGCCCCAAGCGTCTCGACGGCGTCGAGCCGGCGCACGAGCGCGTTGGACCTTGCCATCTCCTGGGCACCGCGCGCCAAGGACAGCGTCACGGTGGGAAGCAGTCCCTCGGGGACAAGGGCGACCGCCACACCCACACCGAACAGGAAGGCGCTCGTCCGGTCGAGTCCCAGTGCCAAAGAGGTGAGGCCGAGCGAGACCCCGGTGAGAAGAGCGATCACCGCCACCAGGCGCACCACGCGGCCGACCTGGCGCGACATGGGACTGGCTGGTCGCTCGGCCGAGCCCGCGAGGGCAGAGATGCCGGCAACAGTCGTCGCGGCACCCGTCGCCGTGACCGTGGCAGCGGCCTCACCCTGGATCACGAACGTTCCGGCCACGACCCGTTCGCCCACCTCATGCGGTACGGCAGCGCTCTCGCCGGTGACCATCGACTCGTCCACCGTGAGGCCTGCCTCGGCCTCGACGATCATGTCGGCGCCGATCCGGTCACCAGCGGTGAGCAGCACGGTGTCTCCGACCACCAGCTCGGCGACGTCGAGGCGGCGGACGCGGCCATCACGTACGACCTGGGCGACCTGGGGGAGCAGCGAGCGAAGTCGCTCGGTCGAGCGGTCGGCGCGGTGCTCCTGCCAGAACGCGAACGCAGCGTTCAGCACGATGATGAACACGATGGCCACGGCCAGCGGGGGCATCCCGGCCAGCATGGCGAGACCGGCCGCCACCCAGAGGAGAACGGCCAGCAGATGGGTGAGCTGGGCAACGAACTCGCGAACCGGATGTGGTCGGCCGACCGATGGCATGACGTTGCGGCCGTCGCGGGCCAGACGGTCAGCCGCCTCACGAACAGTGAGACCACTGTTCGCAAGGCGGCTGAGACTCGTCGGGCTCGGCTCCACGGCCGGCTACCTCAGGAGATCGCCGCGCCGACCGCCACGAACGCGGTGCAGACCACGATCAGGCCGAGCACCAGCGGGAAGATGAACCTCAGGTACTGGTCGTAACGGACCTTTGCCAGGGCGAGGCCTCCCATGACCACTGCCGAGGTCGGCGTGATCAGGTTGATGACGCCCGATGCGGACTGGTAGGCGGTGATCACCATGGCCCGGCTGACGCCGGCGAAGTCCGCCAGGGGAGCCAGGATCGGCATCGCCAGGGCGGCGTGACCGGAGGTGGACGGCACCAGGAAGGCCAGTGGGAGATTGACCAGGAACATCAGCGCCCCGAAGGTCCCGGACGAGGTGTTGTTCACCGCATCCTCCATCGAGTGCAGCACGGTGTCGGTGATCGAGGAGTTGTTCATGATCACCGTGACACCCCGGGCGAGGACGATGATGAGGCCGACGCCGATGAAGTCCCCGGCGCCTCGGACCAGGGTGTCCGTGAGTGTGTGCTCGCCCAGTCCGCCGATGAGCCCGACGACGAGCGACATCGCGATGAACAGGGCCGCGAGCTCGGGGAAGTACCAGTCGAGCTGCCAGCCGTAGCTGTCGGCGGAGGGTCCGTCGATGACCTGGGCCCACGGGACGATGGCGAAGATCATGAAGGCGAAGGTGACTGCAACGACGGTCAGCACCCCCTTCTGCCGCCCGGTGAGCGTGGGCGCTTCTCCGACTCCTCGCGCTGCGATCTCCGCGTCACCCTCCTGTGCCGTGGTCAGCGACCGGGACGGGTCCTTCTTGACCCGGTGCGCGTACCGCAGGACGAACAGGACAGCGAGCGGGACGAGGACGACATACATCAGCAGCCGGAATCCGATGCCGTCGCCGATCGAGATCCCGGCGGCATCCGAGGCCACGCCGGTGGCGAACGGGTTGACGGTGGAGGCGAGCACACCGATTCCGGCGCCCACGAGGATGGTCGCGGCTGCGACCATCCGGTCGTACCCGAGGGCCAGCATCAGTGGGATGACCAGCGCGTAGAAGCCGAGGGTCTCCTCAGCCATGCCTTCGGTGGTCCCACCGACCGAGAACAGGATCATCAGCGCGGCGATGACCACCGCTCCCCGGTTGCCGAACCGCTGGGCGACACGGGCGACGCCGTTGTCTATCGCGCCGGTGCGCATCGACATGGTGATGAAGATTCCGATGGCCAGGACGAACAGGAAGACACCGGCAGCTCCGAACAGTTCACCGCTCTCGTAGGGCCCGATGAAGCCCGTTTCGGAGGATTCGATGCCGTAGAGGCCGTTGACCGGGGCGAGGAACAGCTCCATGAGCCGGTCTCCGAAGGAGAGGCCGGAGTCGACGTGGTG
>NZ_JAKFCB010000409.1:0-2756 GCF_036676885.1 Aeromicrobium sp. | reverse complement strand
GCGCTGATCGCGTTCGTCAAGGACACGCTGATCTACCTCGTCATCATCGTCGCGGTGATCTACCTGCCGACGCAGCTGGGCGGCTGGAGCGGCATCTTCGACTCGGCCGGCAAGGCGTTCGACTCCTTCAACAAGGAGAACGCCGACTCGATCGCGGCCGGCGACGCGAGCGCCAAGGGGCTGATCCCCGGCATGGGCGTCTCGCAGTGGGCGTACGCCACACTGTCGCTGGGTTCCGCACTCGCGTTGTTCATGTATCCGCACTCGGTGACCGCGGTGCTCTCGACCAAGAACCGCAACATCATCCGGCGCAACGCGGCACTCCTGCCGGCGTACTCGTTCCTGCTGGGGCTCCTGGCGCTGCTGGGCATCGCCGCGGTCGCGGCCGGCATCCAGGTCAAGAACCCGCAGATGGCGATCCCGCAGCTGTTCGAGCAGGAGTTCTCACCGTGGTTCGCCGGTGTCGCGTTCGCCGCGATCGTGATCGGCGCGTTCGTGCCGGCCGCGATCATGTCGATCGCCGCCGCCAACCTGTGGACCCGCAACATCTACAAGGCGTTCCTCAACCCGGACGCGACGGACGCCCAGGAAGCCAAGCAGAGCAAGCTCGCCAGCCTGCTGGTGAAGTTCGGCGCCCTGCTGTTCGTGCTGGCCCTGCCCAAGGACTTCGCGATCAACCTGCAGCTGCTCGGCGGGATCTGGATCCTGCAGACCCTCCCGGCGATCGTCATCGGCCTCTACACCCGCTGGTTCCACCGGTACGCGCTGATCGCCGGCTGGGCGGTCGGCATGGTGTGGGGCACGATCGCGGCCTACAACAAGGAAGTCGTGGGCGATCCGGGGTCGCACTTCGGTGGCTCGGTCGGTCCGCTCGAGGTGTTCGGCATCAGCCTGAGCGACAACCTCATCTACTTCGGGCTGACCGCGCTGACGCTCAACCTGGTCGTCGCGGCCATCGGTACGTTCATCTGCCGGGCGCTCGACATCGATGCCGGAACGGACGACACGCACCCGACGGACTACCTCGCGGATGCCGGCGACCCGGAGGTCGTCGACCGCCTCGACCCGCTGGCGACCGCACCGGTGGACTAGCCGCCCCGGGCAGGGACCACGATGAGGGTTTTGGGTTGCGGGCGCGACCCGAAACCCTCATCGTCCTAGTGGCTCGGTGCGCTGGGCGGCGCGGGGCGCGCGTCGGGCACGTGGTCGGCGCGGTAGACGTCGGGCTCGACGTAGACCTGCTGCGCCATCGGCTCGGCGATTCGCACGTTGCGTTCGGCCGCGTCGATGATCGCGGCGATGTCGGCACCGGTCGCATCGGCCTCGATGCCGATCTTGACCGCGACGAGCAGCTCCTCCGGCGCGATGTGCAGCGTCTTCATGTGGATGATCCGCGTGACGCCGGTGGTCGACTCGATCGCGCCGCGGATCTTGTCGATCGCGTCCCGGCTGGCCGACTCGCCGATCAGCAGGCTCTTGACCTCGATCGCGAGGATGACCGCGACGACGATCAGCAGCACGCCGATGAAGCCGGTGCCGACGACGTCGAAGTAGGCGTTGTCGGTGATCAGCGACAGGCTCACCGCTAGGAAGGCGGCGATGAGGCCGACCAGCGCCGCGAGGTCCTCGAGCAGGATCACCGGGAGCTCGGGCGACTTGGCCTTGCGGATGAACGACCACCAGCTCTGCGCACCGCGCACCTTGTTGCTCTCGATGATCGCGGTGCGGAACGACAGCGACTCCAGGACGATCGCGACGCCCAGCACGACCAGCGGCACGAGTCGCCACTTGCTGTCGAGTCCGCCATCGTGACCGTCGTGGATCTCGTGGTACTTGTGATAGGCCTCGTAGAGCGCGAACAGGCCGCCGACGCTGAACAGCACGATCGACACCACGAAGGCGTAGATGTAGCGCTCGCGGCCGAAGCCGAACGGGTGCTCCTCGGTCGCCTCCCGCTTGGATCGCTTGCCACCCACCAGCAGCAACACCTGGTTGCCGGCATCGGCGAGCGAGTGGATCGACTCGGCCAGCATCGACGAGAAGCCGGTCAGCAGGAACGCGATGAACTTCGTGACGGCGATGCCGGTGTTGGCCAGCAGGGCCGCGACGACTGCCTTGTTTCCGCCTTCAGTCGCCATCAGGCGATGTTCCGTGCCTCGTCGACGAGCATCACGGGGATGTCGCGGCGGACCGGGTAGGCCAGGGCGCAAGCGGTGCAGACGAGCTCGCTGGCCTCGTCGTCGACCGCGAGGGTGGCCCGGCACTGCGGGCACACCAGGATCTCGAGCAGGGCGGGGTCAAGATTCATGCTCACACCCTACCGACGCACTATCGCCAGAACCTCGTCGCGTACGCGAGCCATGGTCGGCTCGTCGTCGCCCTCGACGTTGAGTCGCAGCAACGGCTCGGTGTTGGACGCGCGTACGTTGAACCACCACCGGTCGCCCGTGATGGTCAGGCCGTCCAGGGTGTCCTGCGGCAGGTCGGCGTACGTGCGGGACAGCTCCGCCAGGATCGCGGGACCGTCGTCGACGGTGCTGTTGATCTCACCGGAGGACACGTAGCGCTCGTACTGCGCCATGAGCTCGGACACCGTGCCGTCGGTCTCCGCCAGGGCGGCCATGACGTGCAGTGCGGCGATCATCCCGGAGTCGGCGAGGAAGAAGTCCTTGAAGTAGAAGTGTCCCGAGTGCTCGCCGCCGAACACCGCGCCGGTGCGCGCCATCTCGGCCTTGATCAGGGAGTGACCCACGGGC
>NZ_JAKFCB010000408.1:0-6861 GCF_036676885.1 Aeromicrobium sp. | reverse complement strand
GGTCATCCACGTCGACCAGTCGCCGATCGGCCGCACGCCGCGGTCCAACCCGGCGACCTACACCGGAGTCTTCGACCACGTCCGCAAGCTGTTCTCGCAGACGCCCGAGGCCAAGATGCGCGGTTACCAGCAGGGCCGCTTCTCGTTCAACGTCAAGGGCGGCCGCTGCGAGGCGTGCTCCGGCGACGGCACGATCAAGATCGAGATGAACTTCCTGCCCGACGTCTACGTCGCGTGCGAGGTCTGCCACGGCGCCCGCTACAACCGCGAGACGCTCGAGGTCCACTACAAGGGCAAGACGATCGCCGAGGTCCTCGAGATGCCGATCGAGGAGGCCGTCGACTTCTTCGAGGCGATCCCGGCGATCGCGCGTCATCTGCGCACGCTGGTCGACGTCGGCCTGGGCTACGTACGCCTGGGGCAGTCCGCGCCGACCCTGTCCGGAGGCGAGGCCCAGCGCGTCAAGCTCTCGGCCGAGCTCCAGAAGCGGTCCACCGGCCGTACGGTCTACGTCCTCGACGAGCCCACGACCGGCCTGCACTTCGAGGACATCCGCAAGCTCCTCGGGGTGCTGCAGCGCATCGTCGACACCGGCAACTCGGTCATCGTCATCGAGCACAACCTCGACGTCATCAAGACCGCCGACTGGGTCATCGACATGGGCCCCGAGGGCGGCAGCGGCGGTGGGCTGCTGATCGCCGAGGGCACCCCCGAGGACATCGCCAACAGCCCCGACAGCCACACCGGCACGTTCCTCAAGCCGCTACTCGTCACCTCGTAGGCTGGGTCGGTGGCAGATCCCGCAACCTATCGACCGGCACCCGGTGAGATCCCGGTCGAGCCCGGCGTCTATCGGTTCCGTGACGCCGAGCGCAGGGTCATCTACGTCGGCAAGGCCAAGTCGCTCCGGCCGCGCCTCAGCTCGTACTTCCAGGACCTCTCCGGCCTGCACCAGCGCACGCAGCAGATGGTGCTGACCGCGAGCTCGGTCGAGTGGACGGTCGTCAGCACCGAGGTCGAGGCGCTGGCGCTCGAGTACTCCTGGATCAAGGAGTTCGACCCCCGCTTCAACGTCAAGTACCGCGACGACAAGTCATACCCGTGGCTCGCCGTCACGGTCGGCGAGGAGTTCCCGCGTGTCACGGTCATGCGCGGCGCGCAGCGCAAGGGGGTCCGCTACTTCGGCCCCTACGGGCACGCGTGGGCCATCCGCGACACCGTCGACACGCTCCTTCGGGTCTTCCCGATGCGCTCGTGCTCGGCCGGCGTGTTCCGCCGTTCCAAGGCGATCGGCCGCCCGTGCCTGCTCGGCGACATCGGCAAGTGCGCCGCACCCTGCGTCGGCCGGGTCAGCGCCGACGAGCACCGCGAGATCGTCAACGACTTCCTCGCGTTCATGGGCGGCCAGACGGCGGGGTTCACCAAGCGCATCGAGCAGCGCATGCGCGAGGCGTCCGACAACGAGGAGTACGAGCTCGCCGCCAAGCTGCGCGACGACCTCGGCGCGCTGCGCCGGGTGCTCGAGAAGCAGACCGTGGTGCTGGGTGACGGCACCGACGCCGACGTGCTGGGCTTCGTCGACGATCCGCTCGAGGTCGCCGTCCAGATCTTCTCGGTGCGTGGGGGCCGCATCCGCGGTCAGCGCGGCTGGGTCGCCGAGAAGGCGGACGAGGCACCGTTCCCCGAGCTCGTGCAGGCCGCCCTCATGAGGCTCTACGAGGACGCCGCGCCGTCCGCGATCCCGCGTGAGGTGCTCGTGCCGTCGCTGCCTGCCGACGTCGACGCGGTCGCCGAGCTGCTCAGCGAGCGCCGGGAGGGAGCGGTCACGATCCGGGTCCCGAAGCGGGGTGACAAGCGCGCGTTGATGCAGACGGTCGAGCAGAACGCCAAGCAGTCGCTGATGCGCCACAAGATGAAGCGCTCGTCCGACCTGACGGCCCGCAGCAAGGCCCTCGAGGACATCCAGGAGGCGCTCGGCCTCGAGACCGCTCCGCTGCGGATCGAGTGCTATGACATCTCCAACCTCGGTGCCACCGAGACCGTGGCCTCGATGGTGGTGTTCGAGGACGGACTGCCCCGCAAGTCCGAATATCGCCGGTTCACGATCCGGCACGAGGGTCAGAGCGACGTCGCGGCGATGCACGAGGTGATCACCCGGCGGTTCACGCAGCTCCTCCGGGCCCGCGAGGACAATGACGAGGCGGGGCCCGGAATCGACCCCGAGACCGGCAAGCCTCGCCGCTTCGCCTACACACCGGCGCTGGTCGTGGTCGACGGCGGGCCGCCTCAGGTTGCGGCCGCCCACGCCGCGATGACGGAGCTGGGGGTCGACGACATCGCCCTGGTCGGGCTCGCCAAGCGGCTCGAAGAGGTCTGGCTGCCCGACGACGAGGACCCCGTCATCCTCCCGCGCACCAGCGACGGGCTCTATCTGCTGCAGCAGCTCCGCGACGAGGCACACCGTTTCGCGATCACCCACCACCGCGGTCGGCGCAGCAAGTCGATGATCGAGAGCGTGCTGGATCCCGTGTCCGGCCTGGGCCCCACGAGGCGCAAGGCCCTGCTCAAGTCGTTCGGTTCCGTCAAGAAGCTGCGCGCCGCGACGGCGGAAGAGATCGCCACCGTGCCCGGAATCGGGGCGGCTACGGCACAATCCATCGTGGAGGCGCTCGCGACCGGCGAGCAGGCTCCCGCGATCAACACCGCGACCGGCGAGATCCTGGAGGACAGTTGACGACCTTGACGCAGTTCGTGCTCGTCACCGGCATGACCGGAGCAGGGCGAGGCTCGGCCGCCAAGGTGCTCGAGAAGCTCGGCTACTTCGTCATCGACAACCTGCCGCCCAATCTGCTGTCGCAGGCCGTGGCGACGGTGCAGGAGTCGAAGGACATCGACCGGCTCGCCGTGGTCGTCGATGCACGCTCTCGGCAGTTCTTCGGCGGTCTCGTCGAGGCGCTCGAGGCGCTGCGCGACGACGGCATCCACACCCGGATCCTCTATCTCGAGGCCGCCGACGAGGTCCTCGTACGCCGTCAGGAGGCCGCCCGCCGCCCGCACCCCCTGAGCCTCGAGGGCCGGCTGATGGACGGCCTGGAACGCGAGCGAGAGCTCCTGAGGCGCATCCGCGGCCGCGCCGACATCGTGGTCGACACCACCAACCTCAACGTGCACCAGCTCGGCCAGCGGGTCCGCGCGGCATTCGAGGACCCCGACACCGGCGGCCTCCGTGCCTCCGTGATGTCGTTCGGCTTCAAGTACGGCCTGCCGATCGACGCCGACATGGTGGCCGACCTGCGCTTCCTGCCCAACCCGTTCTGGGTCGACGAGCTGCGGCCGATGAGCGGGCTGGACGAGCCCGTGCGCGACTACGTCCTGCGCCAGCCCCGGTCCGCGGAGTTCCTCGAGCAGTACGAAGGGCTCGTGGCACTGCTGACCGACGGCTTTCTGCGCGAGGACAAGCACTTCCTGACGATCGCGATCGGCTGCACCGGCGGGCGCCACCGCAGCGTTGCGATGTCCGAGGCGTTCGCCGAGCGCCTGCGCGCCCACGGCGTACGCACGCTGGTCGTCCACCGCGACCTGGGGCGCGAATGACCCCGTCGCGGCCCGTGCACGTGGCCGGCCGGGCCGAAGGCGATCTCAAGGTCGTCTCGCTCGGGGGAGGGCACGGCCTCGCGGCGAGCCTGTCGGCGCTCAGGCGCCTGACGACCGACCTCACCGGCGTCGTCACGGTCGCCGACAACGGCGGCTCGTCCGGCCGCATCCGCGCCGAGCTCGGAGGACTGCCGCCGGGTGACCTGCGCATGGCGCTGGCCGCGCTCTGCGGCGACGACGACTGGGGTCGTACGTGGGCCGCTGTGCTGCAGCACCGGTTCTCCGGCAACGGGCCGCTCAAGGACCACGCCCTGGGCAACCTGTTGATCGCGGCGATCTGGGACCAGGTCGGCGACCACGTGGCCGGGCTGGACCTCGTCGGCGAGCTGCTGGGCGCGCAGGGTCGCGTCCTCCCGATGGCCGCGGTCCCGCTCGACATCGAGGCCGACGTGCACCTGCGCTCGGCCCCGGACCGGCTGACCGTCGTACGCGGTCAGGTCGAGGTGTCATCGACCGACGGTCAGGTCGTCAGCGTGCGGCTCGACCCGGCCGACCCGCCCGCGTGCCCCGAGGCCGTGGCAGCGGTCGAGGCCGCCGACTGGGTCGTGGTCGGCCCCGGCTCGTGGTTCACCAGCATCATGCCGACGTTGCTCGTACCCGGCCTGCGCGACGCCCTCACCAAGACCAAGGGCAAACGCATCCTGGTGCTCAACCTGCATGAGCAGGAGGGCGAGACCGAAGGGCTCACGCCGACGGATCATCTTGAGGTTTTGGCCGCGCACGCGCCCGAACTCGGGTTGGATGCTGTCATCGCCGACACCAGCCTCGTTGACACGCGTGGCACGCTGGAGTCGACGGCAAGAGCGCTCGGTGCGCGGTTGTACGTCGCGGACGTCGCAGCCAGCCCGGGATCGGATCAGCACGACCCAGGACGGCTCGCAGCCGCGTTCGGCAGGGTCATGAGGACGGCATAGAGTGACACTCTTCGCGAAGACCAGAACATTGACAGACAGGGGTTCGGCCGCATGGCAATGACGGCTCAGGTGAAGGCGGAGCTCGCCAACACCACGATCACGAAGTCGTGCTGCCGCAAAGCCGAGGTGTCGTCCGTCCTGCGGTTCGCGGGCGGACTCCACATCGTCTCCGGGCGGATCGTCGTCGAGGCCGAGCTCGACACCGGAGCAGCGGCTCGCCGCCTCCGCAAGGATGTCGCCGAGATCTACGGGCACGACAGCGAAGTGCTGGTGATGCAGAACGCCGGCATCCGCAAGGACACCCACTACGTCGTGCGGGTCTCCAAGGACGGTGAGGCGCTCGCCCGCCAGACCGGGCTCATCGACGGCAGCGGCCGGCCGATCCGTGGCCTGCCCCCGCAGGTCGTCTCCGGCTCGTCCTGTGACGCCGTCGCCGCCTGGCGGGGCTCGTTCCTCGCCCACGGCTCCTTGACCGAACCCGGTCGCTCCTCGGCGCTCGAGGTCAGCTGCCCCGGTCCCGAGGCCGCCCTCGCGCTCGTCGGCGCCGCTCGCCGCCTCGGCATCAGCGCCAAGGCCCGCGAGGTCCGCGGGATCGACCGAGTCGTCATCCGTGACGGCGAGGCCATCGGCGCGCTGCTGACCCGACTGGGTGCGCATGAGTCGCTGCTGGCCTGGGAAGAGCGCCGTATGCGCCGCGAGGTGCGGGCGACCGCCAACCGGCTGGCCAACTTCGACGACGCCAACCTCCGCCGGTCGGCGCGGGCCGCCGTCGCTGCGGGTGCACGTGCCCAGCGGGCGCTCGAGATCCTCGGCGAAGAGGTCCCCGACCACCTCAAGATGGCCGGCACGCTCCGCGTGGAGCACCGCCAGGCCAGCCTCGAGGAGCTCGGCCAGCTGCACGAGCCGGCGCTCACCAAGGACGCGATCGCCGGACGCATCCGCAGGCTCCTGGCGATGGCCGACAAGCGCGCCGAGGAGCTGGGCGTTCCCGACACGGAGTCGTCGCTCGGCGACGAACGACTCGCCGAGGGCTGATCCTTCGGTCGCTGCGCTCCCCCCGCGACTTCGTCGCCAGGAACCGGCTGCGGCGCCCGTCTCACCGGGCTGAGGTGACTCGCCGGTAGCGAAGACAACTCGGTAGGGTTACCTGTGTCACCCACATCGACCCGCAGGAGACACGTTCCCCGTGACCGTACGCGTAGGCATCAATGGATTTGGCCGTATCGGCCGTAACTTCTTCCGCGCGGCTCGTGCCGCCGGTGCAGACATCGAGATCGTCGCCGTCAACGACCTGACGGACAACAAGACGCTCGCCCACCTCCTCAAGTACGACTCGATCCTCGGGCGCCTCGACGCCGAGGTCAGCTACGACGAAACCTCCATCACCGTCGGCGACCACACGTTCGCCGCATTCGCCGAGCGCGACCCGGCCAAGCTCGACTGGGCATCCGTCGGCGCCGACATCGTCATCGAGTCGACCGGCTTCTTCACCGACGCGACCAAGGCCAAGGCCCACGTCGACGGCGGCGCCAAGAAGGTCATCATCTCCGCCCCGGCGAAGAACGAGGACGTCACGATCGTCATGGGCGTCAACCACGACAGCTACGACGCCGCGGCGCACACCGTCATCTCCAACGCGTCGTGCACGACCAACTGCCTCGCGCCGATGGCCAAGGCCCTCAACGACGGTCTCGGCATCGAGCGTGGCCTCATGACGACGATCCACGCCTACACGCAGGACCAGAACCTGCAGGACGCGCCGCACTCGGACCTCCGCCGTGCGCGCGCTGCCGCCGTCAACATCGTCCCGACCTCGACGGGTGCGGCCAAGGCCGTCAGCCTCGTGCTGCCCGAGCTCAAGGGCAAGCTCGACGGCTTCGCGTTCCGCGTGCCGGTGCCCACGGGCTCGGCGACCGACCTGACGTTCACCGCTTCGCGCGAGACCACGGTCGAAGAGGTCAACCAGATCATCAAGGACGCGGCCGAGGGCTCGCTCAAGGGCTTCCTGACCTACACCGAGGACCCCATCGTGTCCTCGGACATCGTCACGGACCCGTCCTCGTGCATCTTCGACTCCGGCCTGACCAAGGTCATCGGCGACCAGGTCAAGGTCGTCGGCTGGTACGACAACGAGTGGGGCTACTCCAACCGCCTCGCCGACCTCGTCGTCCACGTCGGATCGTCGCTCTAAGCTGTGAAGACGGTTTCGGACCTGGGAGACCTGCGCGGCAAGCGCGTTCTCGTCCGCAGTGACCTCAACGTGCCGCTCGACGGCACGACGATCACCGACGAC
>NZ_JAKFCB010000407.1:0-4190 GCF_036676885.1 Aeromicrobium sp. | reverse complement strand
GTCCTACCTCGGCTCCTACGGCACCCGCGGTGTCGGCTACGACGTCGAGTACCTCCGCTACCAGATCGCCCGCGAGATCGGCCAGACCCAGGACTGGGACGTCGTCATCGTCGGCGTCGGCAACCTCGGGTCCGCGCTGTCGGCCTACCAGGGCTTCAGCACGCGTGGCATCCGCGTCGCGGCGCTGGTCGACGCTGATCCGAAGCGGGTCGGCACCACGGTCTCCGGCATCACGGTCTCCTCGCTCGACGACCTGCCCGTGATCGTCAAGGAGCGGGCGATCTCGATCGGCATCATCGCGACCCCGGGCACGGCCGCCCAGGAGGTCGCCGACCGCCTCGTCGCGGCGGGCATCACCAGCATCCTCAACTTCGCGCCTGCCCTCGTGCAGGTCCCCGACGGTGTGGACGTACGCAAGGTCGACCTGTCGATCGAGCTGCAGATCCTCGCCTACCACGAGCAGCGCAAGGCCGGTAACGACAAGGTGGTCGGAGCATGAGCGAGCGAATCATGAAGGCAGCAGTCATGCCGGCGGCTCCGTATCGCGGGCTCCTCCTGGAGGTGGCGGCATGAGTGTTCTGGTTGTCGGTATGTCGCACAGGTCGGCGCCGATCGACGTCCTCGAGCAGGCGTCGCTCGACACCGATGCCGCGGTCAAGCTCTCGCACCTCGTGCTCGAGGCGCCGTTCGTCTCCGAGTCGGTCGTCATCTCGACGTGCAACCGGGTCGAGATCTACGTCGAGGCCGAGCGGTTCCACGGTGCCGTCGAAGAGGTGTCGCGCCTGCTGGCCGAGCACTCGGGCCTCGACCGCGACGACTTCGTCCGGCACGTCTACGTCCACTTCGACGAGGCCGCCGTCGCACATCTGTTCGGCGTCGCGGCCGGCATGGACTCGATGATCCTCGGCGAGAGCCAGATCCTCGGCCAGGTCCGCGAAGCGCTGCACTGCGCCCAGGCCGAGTCGACCGTCGGCTCGGCACTCAACGCGCTGTTCCAGCAGGCCCTGCGCATCGGCAAGCGGGGGCACGCCGAGACCGGCATAGACCGGCTCGCCCCGTCGATCGTGACCGCCGGACTGGACGCCGCGGGCGATGTCGTCGACGCCGAGGGCAGCCGTTTCCTCGTCGCCGGCGCCGGCACGATGGCCAGCCTCGCTGTCCGCACCCTGGTCAACCGCGGTGTGGCCCCCAGCCGCATCATGGTCGCCAACCGCACGTTCCAGCGCGCGTACGCCCTGGTCGCCACGTTCGGCGTCAGCGCCGTCCGCTGGGAGGCCATGGACGTCGAGCTGTCCGCGACCGACGTGCTGATCAGCTGCACCGGCGCGACCGGTGTGGTGTTCGACCGCGACCGCATCGCCCAGGCCGCCGCCGGGCGCTCGATGGCGCTGATCGACCTGGCCCTGCCGCGTGACATCGACCCGGCGGTCCGCGACGTCGACGGTGTCGACCTCGTCGACCTGGTCGTGCTCGCCCGGCTCGGCGACAACACCGAGCTCGCCGGTGACATCGACCAGGTGCGCGCGATCGTCGAGGACGAGGTCCGTACGTTCCTGGCCGCCAAGGCCGCCTCGCACATCACCCCGACCGTGGTCGCCCTGCGCACGATGGCTACCGACGTCGTCGCCGCGGAGCTCGCCCGCATCGAGACCCGGCTCCCCGACCTCACCACCGACGAGCTCGCAGCCGTCCGCAAGGCGCTGCACCGCGTCGCCGAGAAGCTCATCCACGCCCCGACGGTCCGCGTCCAGCAGCTCGTCGACGGCCCGGCCGACCTGACGTACGCCGATGCGCTCGCCCATCTGTTCGCGCTCGACCAGTCCGCGGTCGACGCCGTCACGCAGGTCAAGGGGGAGTCCTCATGACGGCCCTCCGCCTCGGCACGCGCGCCTCGGCGCTCGCCATGACCCAGTCCGGCCTGATCGCCGACCGCCTCCGTGAGGCCGGCGTCGAGGTCGAGCTCGTCACGATCTCGACCGAGGGCGACCGCAGCGCGCAACCGCTCGTCGAGTTCGGCGGCCAGGGCGTGTTCGTCGCGGCCCTGCGCGAGGCGCTCGTACGCGGCGAGGTCGACATCGCCGTCCACTCCCTCAAGGACCTGCCGACGTCTCCCGATCCACGTCTGGTGCTCGCCGCGATCCCGCTGCGCGAGGACCCGCGTGACGTGCTCGTGGCCCGCGACGGCCTGACCCTCGGCGAGCTGCCGCAGGGCGCCCGTATCGGCACCGGCTCCCCCCGGCGGGAGGCTCAGCTCAACGCGTTGGGCCTCGGCGTCGAGGTCGTCCCGATCCGCGGCAACGTCGACACCCGCATCGCCAAGGTCGCCTCGGGTGACTACGACGGCGTCCTGCTCGCTCGCGCCGGCCTGCTGCGACTCGGCCGCGCCGACGAGGCGACCGAGGTCATCGATCCTCTGCAGATGCTTCCCGCCCCCGGGCAGGGAGCACTTGCCTGCGAATGTCGCGTCGACGATGACGCGACGATCCACCTGCTCAGCGGCCTCGACGACAGCGACACCCGTGCTGCCGTCACCGCCGAGCGCAGCCTCCTCGCCACCCTCGAGGCAGGTTGCAGTGCACCTGTCGGAGCTCTTGCCGAAGTCGCCCAGGGCGACGACGGCGACGAGCTCTGGCTCCGTGCTGTGGTCGGGAGTACTTCCGGCTCGCCCACCATCCGACTGTCCGCGACCGGCTTGCCATCCGAAGCCGCCGCGGTCGGGGAGCGTCTCGCTGCCGAGATGCTCGCCGAAGGCGCAGACACCCTTGTGGCTGTCGCCTCATAACCCCCAGGCAGATCGAGAAAAGGACCACCGTGACCATCACCACTGCGATGCGAGAAGCACCGTCCACGGCTCGACCGAACGCGCACAAGGCCACCCGCGGCCACGTGAGCTTCGTCGGTGCCGGACCGGGCGATGCCAGCCTGCTGACGGTGCGCGCGGCTGAGCTGCTCGCCCAGGCGGACATCGTCATCACGGAGCTGCCCGAGCAGGCGGCCCTCGTCACCAACGGTGCCGAGGTCGTCGACGGCGGAGTCGGCGAGGACGGCGAGACCCTGACACACGCTGCCCGTGCCCGCCTCGTCGTCAAGTACGCCAAGACCGGCTCCCACGTCGTACGCCTGATCGCGGGTGACCCGTTCACCTACGCGACGGCGCCCGAGGAGGCCGCGGCCTGCAGCAAGGCCGGCATCGGCTTCGAGATCGTCCCGGGCATCTCGTCGGTCTCGGCGGTGCCCGCCTACGCCGGTGTGCCGCTGACCAACCGCACCCACCGCGAGTACTCCGTGGTCAGCGTCGGGGACGCCTCGATCAACTGGTCCGAGCACGCCGGCCAGGAGACCCTGGTCCTGCTGTCCGCGGTCGCCCGCATCGGCGAGGTCGCTGCCGGGCTCGTCGCCGCCGGCCGTTCCGCCGAGACGCCGGTCGCGATGACCCGGGTCGGCACGACGACCGAGCAGACCACGATCGTCTCGACGCTCGCCGACATCGCCGCCGACGCCAAGGCCGCCGGCATGACCGCCCCGGCCATCACGGTCGTCGGCCAGGTCGTCACGATGCGTGAGGCGCTGTCGTGGTTCGAGACCAAGCCGCTCTACGGCTGGCGCGTCCTGGTGCCCCGCACCAAGGAGCAGTCCGCCGGACTCGCTGCCCGCCTGCGCGGCTTCGGTGCGCTCTCCGAGGAGGTCCCGACGATCTCGGTCGAGCCGCCGCGCAACCCGCAGCAGATGGACAAGGCCGTCCGCGGCCTCGTCGAGGGTCGCTACGAGTGGATCGCGTTCACGAGCGTCAACGCGGTCAAGGCCGTGCGCGAGAAGTTCGAGGAGTACGGGCTCGACGCCCGCGCCTTCTCGGGCCTCAAGATCGCCGCGGTCGGCGACAAGACCGCCGAGGCCATCGCCACGTGGGGCATCCGCGCCGACCTCATCCCCAGCGGTGAGCAGTCGGCCCGCGGCCTCCTCGAGGACTGGCCGCCGTACGACGACCTGCTCGACCCGATCAACCGGGTCTTCCTGCCCCGCGCCGACATCGCGACCGAGACCCTCGTGGCCGGACTCGTCAATCTCGGCTGGGAGGTCGACGACGTCACGGCCTACCGCACCGTCCGGGCGGCCCCGCCGCCAGCGCCGACGCGCGAGGCGATCAAGACCGGCAAGTTCGACGCGGTCATGTTCACCTCGTCGTCCACGGT
>NZ_JAKFCB010000406.1:0-7596 GCF_036676885.1 Aeromicrobium sp. | reverse complement strand
GAGTCCGGGATCCTGGCGGTCGGCGCGATCAACAAGCGGCCGTGGGTCGGTGACGACGACGAGATCGTGGCGCGCTGGGTCACGACCCTGGCGCTGAGCTTCGACCACCGCGTCGTCGACGGCGAGCAGGGATCGCGATTCCTGGCCGACGTCGCCACGATTCTCGGCAACCCCGCGCTCGCCCTGACGTACTGAGAATGGGCTGCAATCGCAGCAGATTTTTCAGCGATTTTTCAGATTTCGCCCTTGAAGCGGGCGGGAAGCCGATCTACCTTTCTCTTAAGAGTTGAGTCCGATGGACTCAAGTTTGCGAAGGGAGTTCTTGTGATGATGGACATGTTCGATCCTTTCGGCGACCTCGATCGCCTGACCTCTCAGCTCTCCTCGCGGTCGACCCGACTCATGCCGGTCGACCTGTACCGCGAGGGTGATCGGTACGTCCTCGCCGCTGACATGCCGGGCATCGATCCGGGATCGGTGGACGTCGATCTCGACGGACATGTGCTGACGATCAGGGCCGAACGCACGCCGGCGTCGCATGACGACGCCAAGTGGCTGGCCAGGGAACGTCCGTATGGCAGCTATGTCCGTCAGTTCAGCCTGGGTGACGGGGTCGACACCGAAGGGATCTCGGCGCACTACGACAACGGTGTCCTCAGCGTCGTGATCCCGGTGAGCGAGCGCGCCAAGCCGCGCAAGATCGACATCCTCGGCGGCAAGTCCGAGCAGACGTCGATCTCGGCCTGACGTACGCGGCTGGGTGTCGGACCAGGCTCAGGGTCCGGCACCCAGCTCTCGCCTCTTCCGCCGCGCGAGTGCGGCGCGTGCGCGACCCTAGACTGAGTCGGTGAGCCAGCCTGCCGTGACCCGCCATCCCGGCGCGTACGCGGTCTGGGTCGTCGCGCTCCTGGTCTATCTCCTCGCGGTGTTCCACCGCTCGTCGCTCGCGGTTGCGGGGCTCGCCGCGACGGATCGGTTCGACATCTCCGCTGCCCAGCTGGCAACGTTCACGATGCTGCAGCTCCTGGTCTATGCAGGGATGCAGATCCCCGTCGGCCTGCTGGTCGACCGCTTCGGCCCGCGGCGGGTGCTCCTGACCGGTGCCGTCACGCTGACCCTGGCGCAGGCTGGATTCGCGTTCGCCGACACGTATGCCTGGGCGCTCGTCGCGCGGCTCTTCGTCGGCGTCGGCGACGCCATGACGTTCATCTGCGTGCTGCGGCTCGTCAACACCTGGTTCGCGCCTCGCCGCGTCCCGCTGATCACTCAGCTGACCGGCGTCACGGGGCAGCTCGGCGCGATCATCGCAGCAGTGCCGATGACGGTCGCGCTGCGCGAGCTCGGCTGGACGAAGTCCTACCTGATCGCCGCATCGCTCGGGGTCGTGCTGACCGTGGCCCTGCTGGCATTCGTCCGCGACGCGCCGGCCGCGAGGTCGCAGAGCGGCGCGGCCCTGTCACTCAGCGGGATACGGCGGAGCCTCGGTGCGTCCTGGGCACAGCCCGGCACGCGTCTCGGGTTCTGGATGCACTTCACGACGCAGTTCAGTGCCACGACGTTCGGCCTGTTGTGGGGCTATCCGTTCTTCGTACGCGGTGAGGGCCGGTCCGACCAGGTGGCCGGGCTGCTCCTCACACTGATGGTCGTCGCGGTGATGTCGGCGGGACCCGTGCTCGGCTGGGCGATCACGCGTCATCCGTGGCACCGCTCGACGATCGTGCTCGGCATCATCGCCGCGATGGTGGTGGTCTGGACCGTCGTGCTGGTGTGGCATGGGCCCGCGCCGCTGGCGCTCCTGGTGCTGCTGGTCGTCGTGATGGGGGTCGGTGGTCCGGCGTCGATGATCGGCTTCGACCTCGCACGTACGTCCAACCCCGCCGACCGGCTCGGCAGCGCCACGGCGATCGTCAACCAGGCCGGGTTCGTCGCGAGCCTCGTCCTGGTGGTGGCGATCGGCGTGATTCTCGACTGGCGCACGCCCGGCTCGTCGACCGCCTACCCGGCATCGGCGTTCCGCTGGGCGATGTCGTTCCAGTACGTCCTGTGGCTGCTCGGCGTGATCCAGATCTGGCGCTACCGGGTCAGGACGCGAGCCAAGATCATGGCCGAGGAGCCGGAGGCGTACGGGCGCACGCGCGAGCTCGGCTAGGTCCAGCTCCGCGAGGTATGACGAAGTGCCCCGCTCTCATCGCTGAGAACGGGGCACTTCGTGACACATCGGGTGGTTCGGGGTCAGCTCTCGTCGGGTTCGCGGACCAGCATGAGGTTGGTCTTGCCGTCATGCGTCAGAGCGCCGACCTCTTCGAAGCCGCGGCTCTCGTGGAACGCGAGCGAGACGTCGTTGGTCTCGTAGACCTCGAGCGCGACGGGGGTGTCACCCTCGATCTCTTCGTAGAGCTTGGAGGCCACGCCCTTGCGGCGGTGCTCGTCGGAGACCACGATGCGGTCGAGGTAGACATAGTCATCGATGAGCTTGTCCTCGAACCACCGGTAGCGGCTGGAGTCGTACTCGGCGCCCGGGGGCAGCGTGATGACGAAGCCGGCGATGTCTCCGTCGTCTTCGACGACGAGGGCCTGGTCGGACATCTTGACGAGGAGCGAAAGGCTCTCGTTGTCGAGTGGACCGACGCCTTCGAGGGCGTTCTGGTTGAGGTGGACGATGCTGTCAAAGTCGCTGTGCGTCATTTCTCGGATCATCAGGCATTCGACGTTACGTCAACCTGGAGCGAAAGGCACGCGAGAAGGGGGTGCGTGTGGGCCATCCCACACGCGCCCGATCGGTCCGGATCGGCGGTATCTTCGGGCATCGCAAGGGCTTTGCGGTCAGACGTCGAAGATCGCGCCGATCGCGGCTTCCGACGCCGACCACAGGTCTCGCGCGAGGTCCTCGTCGCGCGCCGCCCGGCTCATGCCGACCAGCTTGGGCCGCCCGCGCAGCCCGCGAATGCCCGACGGTCCGACGTACTCGCCGCCGGTCAGGGACGGATCCGTCGCCGCCATCAGGATCGGCAACGCTCCAGCAGCGGCGGATTGCGCGATGATCTTGCTGACCTGGTGCATGCCGATGTCCGGCAGCGACAGGCGGCCACCGGTGGGCCCGGTCTTGGTGATGTTGGTGGAGGCATAGCCGGGATGGGCGGCGACGCTCACGACGCCCAGGCCCGCAGCCTTGGCGCGCCGGTCCAGCTCCAGCGCGAAGAGCAGGTTGGCGAGCTTGGACTCGCCGTATCCCTGCCAGCGCCGATAACGGCGGGTCGAACCCTCGCGGGTCAGGGTGGTCAGGTCGATGCCGCCGACGGCCGTGTGGGCGAGCGAGGACACCGTGACGATCCGGGCGTCGCTGTCCCGCAGGACCGGCCAGAGCTCGGCGGTCCAGGCGAAGTGGCCGAGGTGGTTGGTCCCGATCTGCAGCTCGAAGCCGTCGGCCGTCGTCGAGTAGCGCGGCGGAACCATGATGCCGGCGTTGTTGACCAGGATGTCGATGCGCTCGTACGCCTTGGAGACGTCGGCCGCGGCCCGCCTCACGTCGGCGAGGTCGGCGAGGTCGAGCGAGACGACCTCGATGCTGGCTCCGGGAACGCTCTCGGCGATGCTGGCCACCGCGGTCTCCGCCTTGCCCTCGTCGCGTGCTGTCACGACGAGTTCTGCGCCGTGCTTGGCAAGCCCGATCGCGGTGTGCAGGCCCAGCCCGCCCGTCACCCCGGTGATGAGGGCGCGCTTGCCCGAGAGGTCCGGAATGTCGTGGGTGCTCCAGGTCATCGCGCCAGCCTAGGGCCTGCCGCGGGATCGTGCCGTGGGGTCAGGACAGGATCGCCATGGCGGCGAGCGTCGCCCGGCCCAGCATCTCGTCGCCGTCGATCCCGACCTCGAGCTCGTCCGCGGTGCGACGGCCGGCGGTCAGCACGGTGAACGTCTCGGTCGTCATCGTCAGCGTCACGGACGGTTCGTGGAGCGTCTCGATCGCGCTGGCGTGACCGTCCTCGCCGACTCTCACCGCGAGCTGCAACGGGGTCTCACCCGTCACCTCCCACTGCACCGTCGACATCGCCGGCGGCTTGACGCGCTTGCCCAGCACGTACGGCATGGCGAACGAGAACGTCATCACCGCGACGTGGGCGCCCGTGCTGTCGAGCCCGCCGGGCCGGCCGACGGCTCGGCGGATGTCCTGCTCGTGGACCCAGACGTCGATCGAGCGGTTGCGCAGCAGCGTGTCCCAGCTCCACGGGATGCCGCCCGGTGTGACGGGAGCGAGCGCAGACGGGTCCTCCGGCAGCTCGGCCAACCGGCTCGCCCGCAGCTCGACGGCCGAGGCGAACTCCTCGATCAGCTCGGCCGGACTCCGGTCGCGGCGTGCCTCGACGCCCTTCGCGGTGTAGGCCGACACGACCTTGGAGGCACCGGCTTGGTCGCGGCTGTTCTGCTCGGTGCTGCAGAGCTCGGTCTCCAGGTGGGCCAGGTGCGCCAGGACGTCCTTGACGGTCCACTCGTCGCAGTCGGTCGGGCGCGCCCAGTCGGCGTCGTCGAGCTCGCCAGCCAGGCCGAGGATCGCCTCGGCCGACTCGCGCCACCCGCGTACGTACGTGTCAAGCAGGTCCACGAGAGGCCTCCCGGCGGTGTTGGCGACGGCAGTAGAACACGTACCCCGCGAACAACGCTCCCAACGCCACACCGAGGACGCCGATCCCGTTGGCCAGGTTGGCGCGGGACTCGAAGCCGCTGACCGTGGCCCAGGTGTACGACGCGTTGTCGGCCCGCTTGTCCCGCGGCGCGCACTGCACCTTCATGCCGTCGGCCCCCTCGTTGAGCAGGCCGATCAGGTGCCACTGGTTGCCCTCGTTGTCGACCGTGATGTCGAACTTCGCGGGCGGGATCTCGACGGGCTTCTTGTCGCGGCCGACCGCCCGGCACGAGACCTTGCGGTCGGGCTGCACGATGTCCGTGAAGACCACGAGGGTCTTGCCCTGCGCAGCGGCGCGAGTGGTCGTGGGTGAGACCGAGACCTCGCGCACCGGATCCCAGGCGCCGGCGGCGATGATCGTACCGACGACGCTGCTGGCCAGGGCGAGGAAGAAGGCCGCCAGGTACCACAGCGGGTTGACCGGTTTCACGGAGCCACCTTCCCACATGCGTGCCCCCTTGCCGTTTCTTGACGGCCCACACGTACGACCGACAGACTCGGTGATTTGCGTGTCAACCAATCGAGAGGACCATCCATGGACGAGATCTTCCTGATCGGTCGCATCCTGATCGCCTACCTGGTGATCGGCTCCGCCGTCGGGCACCTGACGCAGACGACCGTGATGGCCGGCTATGCCGAGTCGCGCGGAGTGCCGGCGGCCAGGCGTGCGGTCCAGGTCAGCGGTGTGGGATTCCTGTTGGGCGGACTCTCGATCCTGCTCGGTGTCTGGGGCGACATCGGTGCGCTGGTTCTCGCGATCCTCCTGGGGTGCACGGCACTGGTGATGCATGCGTTCTGGAAGGAGACCGACGAGCCGAACAAGATGATGGAGATGGTCCAGTTCAACAAGGACCTGGCCCTCGCCGGTGGCGCGCTGGTCATCTTCTCGATCCTGTCGAGCGACTTCGCGCCGTACACGATCACCGGAGCGCTGATCACCTGGTAGGCGCGCTCCCCGGCTGGCGGTCGAGGACCTTCGCCCCTCGACACCCGTGACAGCGCGGGCCGATACTGAGGTGACGTCCATTCGAGGAGACCCGATGACCATCCGCGTCTTCCTGCTGGATGACCACGAAGTCGTGCGCACGGGCCTGCGCCAGCTGCTCGAGAGCGGCGGTGACATCGAAGTCATCGGTGAAGCCGGCACGGCCGGCGCCGCACTGGCCCGCATCCCGGCACTCATGCCCGACGTCGCGGTGCTCGACGCGCGGTTGCCCGACGGCAGCGGCATCGAGGTCTGTCGCCAGATCCGCTCGGCGCATCCCGACACCAAGGCCATCATCCTCACGTCGTTCGACGACGACGAGGCGCTCTTCGCCTCGATCATGGCGGGGGCCGCGGGTTATGTCCTCAAGCAGGTCACGAGTCAGGACCTGATCGCCGCGGTCCGGCACGTGGCGTCCGGCGGTTCGCTGCTGGATCCGAGCGTGACGGCGAAGGTCATGGAGCGCCTCCGCGCGGGCACTCCGGAAGAGCCAGATGAGCTCAAGAGCCTCACGGCCCAGGAGCGTCGCATCCTCGAGCTCGTCGCCGAAGGCCTCACGAACCGGCAGATCGGTGAGCGGCTGTTCCTCGCGGAGAAGACGATCAAGAACTACATGTCCAACGTGCTGTCGAAGCTCGGGCTGGAGCGGCGTACCCAGGCGGCGGTCTTTGCCAGCAGGCTGCTCGACAACAGCTGATCCTCAGGTCGGGGCGATCCAGACCACCCGGGTGCCACTGCCGGTGGCCTCGTGGATCTTGAACTCGCCGCCCCTGGCCTCGGCGCGCTGTCGCAGGTTGGCCAGACCGCTGAGCCGCGGCGACGTGCCCGGTCCGACGCCGTCGTCGGTGACCTCGACGATGACATCGCCGGACACCGCGGCGATCATGACGGTGACCTGCGCAGGGCCGGCATGCCGCACGGCGTTGGCAAGGGACTCGGTCACCACCGCGGCCACGTCGTCGCTGAGGTTCCCGGAGACCATCAGGTCGACCGGGCCCTGGAACGTGACCCGGGGCCTGCTGCGCAGCTGATCGGCGACCCGACCCACGATCTCGAGGATCCGGGCGCGCAGGCTCACCGCTGTCGTGTCAGGGTCGCGCTGCATCCCGAAGATGCTCTGCCGGATCTGGGCGATTGCGCTGTCGATCTCCTTGATCTGCGTCATGATGCGGGCAGCGGTCTCCGGATCTGCGGTCGTGGCGGCGGCCTGCAGGCTGAGCCCGGTTCCGAACAGGCGCTGGATCACATGGTCGTGAAGGTCGCGCGCGATCCGGCCACGGTCCTCCAGCAACGCGACGCGCCGGCGCGCGCGGCGGGACTCGGCACGGTCGATCGCGACGCTGACGTGGCTGGCGAACGACGCACCCATGTCGAGGTCGCGAGCGCTGAAGGGAGGGCGCCCGGCCAGCCGCGAGAGCGTGAGCACGCCGGCCGGGCTCTCACCGTGCATGAAGGGGATGACGACCGCGTTGCCGAGCAGGGCGTGCTCCGCGAAGCCGTCGGCCTCGAACTCTCGTGACTCGCTGATCAGGATCGGCTCGCCCGAGGCGATCGCATCGCCGGCGAACGTCCCGTCGAGGGGAAACGACATCGTCATCAGGTCTTCCGCGCCGCTCCCGGACGCGCGATCGACGAAGATCTCGTGGCCGGACGGCGTGATCCGGCCGATGCTGACGATGTCGGCCTCGGCGAGCTTGCGGACCTGCTCGACGATGACGGCGAGGTGGTCCTCCTCTTCCTCGTCGCGCATGAGCCGCCGGGCGGTTTCCGCCAGCGCGGACGACCACCGCTCGCGATATGCCGAGTCGTCGAACAGGCGGGCGTTCTCGATCGCGATGCCGGCAGTCGCCGCGAGGGCCTCCGCCAGCTCCTCGTCCTCTGCCGAGAATGCGCCGTTGAGGCTGTCGGTGAGGTAGAGGTTGCCGTAGATCTC
>NZ_JAKFCB010000405.1:0-12712 GCF_036676885.1 Aeromicrobium sp. | reverse complement strand
AGTTCAGCAACAAGCACGGGCTCGCCGAGCAGCTGGCGATGCGTGAGCTCGCCCGGTTCCTCGACGTCGTCCGCGAGCGCATGGCGGGGGAGACCACCCTGGTCAAGGGCATTCGGGCCGCCTGCGAAGGCGCCCTGCTCATGGGGGAGCAGAGCCTGCTGGTCCGCACGATCGTGACGTCGCTGCCCGAGGAGCAGGATGCTGACTTCCTGCAGATCCTGACGACGGAGTCCGGCGAGATCGTCGAGGCGGCCGTCATGGTCGTCAAGCAGTCCGTCGTCGAGCTCTACCCGCCGGTGCCGCTGACCGACGCCGAGCTCGAGGTCGCGGTGGAGGTCGTCGTACGCCTCGTGCTGTCGGCGATCACCCGCCCCTCGAAGCCTCCGCACGAAGCCGCCGCCGACATCGCCTGGATCACCGGCCTGGCCCTGAAGGGTGCCGAGGGCGCCTGACTACGGCGTCGGCGCGGGCACCGTCGGGACGTCCTGCGTCGGGGTGCTCGGGGTCGGGACTGTCGCGGACGGATCGGTAGGCGAAGGCGTCGGTGTCGCATCGGGCGCTGCGTCCTGCGTGACGTACACGAGGCGGCCGTCGGCGAGCCGGTAGACCGTGCCGACCGGCGTGCCGCGACCGACGGTCTTGGTGCCCTTGGACGGTACGTCCTTGACGGTCTCGCCGGGCTCGGAGGTCACCTCGCCCAGGGCCGGCTTGACCAGGCCCTCGTCGCTGACCGCGCCCTCGAGGCCGAGCGACGACAGCGCGGCGAGGAGGAACGCGACGGCGAGGACGATGCCGATGTCGAACATGTTGACCAGGCCGTCGAGCGGGTCGCCGGCATGGTCACGGCGGATGCGCGCCCGCGGCGTCACGTGGATCATGTCGTGGTCTCCGTCAGCGGCGGCAGATCGGCCTTGGGGGTCAGCGGCGCCGGATCGGGGAGCGCTGGCGTGATCCTGGTCGGGACCGGGTTGACCGCCGAGACGCCGGTGCCGTCGTCGGTGAGGATCGCGGCGATGTACTCGAGGTCGGAGAAGTCCTGGCCGTACAGCCGCTCGCGTACGAGCGTCAGGCCGAGCGCGATCACGCCGATCAGGATGCCGAGCACGGTGATCGAGAACGCGAGGCGCAGGTTCTCGGTCAGCGCGTCGACGTCGCCCCTGGCGAGGCCGTCGAGCGCGGGGGCGAGCGGGATCAGGGTGCCCATCAGGCCGAGAGCAGGGCCGACGCGCACCAGCAGGCGCGTGCGGGACAGCCGCCCCTGACGGGCGAAGTCGAAGTCGGCGAGCTCCTTGGCGATGCGGGTGTCGGCGCCGGGCTTGCCGGCTTCCTTGACGATGACGCTGAACGCCGCGCCGACCGCAGAGCTCCAGGCGACAGTCTGCAGGAGCGCGGACGCCTCGGTCGTACGCCCGGCGTCGACGGCCTCGCGCGCCGAGGCGCCCGAGCGGGCGAGGGCCGCGAACGTACGCCGGCGGCGCTTGACCAGCTCGACGATGAACATGCCAGTCTCGACCAGCACGGCCGCGAGCGCCAGCAGCGCCAGGATCACGACCGGCAGCTCCAGTGCCTCCGCAGCGTTGAAGATGATGTCGTAGATGCCATCGGTCATGCCGGGGCCTCCGTAGGAAAGTGACGGTACGGATGCCCCGGCATGACTGCTTGGACTGTTCGCTCGCTGCGCTCGCTCATGCCGGCGCCTCCGTAGGAAGGGCAGGGTACGGATGCCCCGGCATGGCTGCTTGGACTGTTCGCTCGCTGCGCTCGCTCATGCACGTCTCCTCAAGTGGGCCAGCTTGGTGGTGGCCCATCGTGTCTCGATCTCGGCGCCGAGTCCCAGCAGCAGGATGACGGCGAGGGCGCCGATCACCGCACCGCTGATCTTTCGGCTGGTGGACAGCTCACGTGCCTGGGTGGGCTGAGCCGTGGCCTGGGTGCCGGGGATGCTGTCGCCCTGCTCGGCGCCGGCTCCGGTCAGCACGAAGCCCTCGACCTGCTGCAGGCCGTCGTCGACCGGCGTGGTCGGCAGGTCATCCGTCGGCGGGGTGACGACCGACGGCGGGTTGGGTGCGTCGTTGGGGATGTAGGGCGGGATGTAGCCGGTGGCCCCGCCAAGGCCCCCGGTGCCCCCGCTGCCGCTTGTGCCGCCGGTGCCGCTGCTCGCCGGGGGCTTGGGCGGGTTGGCGACCTTCATGGTGACCGGCGCCGACCGGCCGTACGAACCGTTGGCGCCGCGCACCTGCACGAACACCGGGTAGGTGCCCTTCGTGGTGTAGCGGTGCGTCGGTTCCTTCTGGCTGGCGTGAAGGGTCGAGCCGTCGCCGAAGTCCCAGCGCCACTTGATGACGCGGGTGCCGGGATTCTCGGCGTACGTGGTCGTGAACGTCGTCGTGGCCTTGGTGTCGACCGAGGTGTCGCTCGCGCTGACGACCGGCTCGAGCAGCTTGCCGGTCGTGTGGATCGTCAGGGTCGCGCTCTCGCCCGGGTCGATGCGGAACTGGTCGGTCGAGTTGACGTCGTCCTCGCCGCGGAGCGGACGGATGTAGCCGATCTGCCCCGTGCTCGTGATGTAGAGCGCCGGCTGCAGGCTGTCGTCGAACGGGTAGTCCGGGTCTGCCGGGTCGCCGAAGTCCGGCTGGTCGAGGACGGTCGGCACGCCGGTGCCGTTGGACTCGGAGAACCTGACCTTCGTCAGCGGGTCCTGCTCGAATGCCGCCGACGCGAGCAGGTTGCGCAGCGGCAGCGCTTCGGCCGGTCGCGGTCGCTCCGAGAGCGTGCCGCCGGGGCCGCGGGTGTAGTAGGCGGGCTGGTCGACGAGCTGGGCCTGGTCCCACGCCGTGATCTCGCTGCTGGTGAAGTAGCGCTTCTCGAGGACCGTCGTCGTGCCGTCGGTCGTCGACACGACCTGGACGACGAGGCACGCCTCGCTCGGCAGGCAGGCCTCCGCCGCGTCAGCAGTCGAGGAGGTCGCGAGTGGGACGGCGAGCAACGTGAGCGCGGCAGCCAGCGCGGCGCGACGTCGCCGCCCCGGTGCGGACAGCAGCGTGCTCACGGATCCCCCTCCAGAGATAGTCCTCGACTACCAATTATGAAGTGCGAGAGGGTCTCGCGCCCGCCGATCGACCAGTTGCCCGTGCGAACATCCGGTGACGAGCCGGTGCCGAAGCCTAGATCCAGCGCTGGAACCACATGCGGTCGTGCCAGGTGTCGTACGGGATGATCTTGCCGGTCCAGATCGGGTGGAAGAACCAGAACGCCACCACGACGGCGGTGAGGAACAACCCGGCGAACAGCCCCACGACATAGCGGTGCCGCGGAGTCTCCGCGGCCCGGGCCAGCTCGTTGATGACGAGCGTGATCGCGATGATCGTGAACGGGATGATCGCCACGGCGTAGTAGGAGAAGATCGGCCGGTCCAGGCTGAGGAACCACGGCAGCCAGCTGACCAGCACCGCCACGACGGGCACGCCCCAGCGCCAGCTGCGCGTCACGACCCAGGCAGCGAGAGACGCGATGAGGGCCAGCGCGCCGGACCACCAGATGATCGGGTTGCCCAGGATCATCACCTCGCGCACGCATGACGAGCCGGCGGGTGCGCCGCAGTCCGTGATCGGGTACTCGCCCCGGTACTCGACGACGACGGGCCGCTCCAGCACGAGCCAGCCCGCGGGGTTGGACTCGTACGGATGGTGCTCCGCGGTGTTGAGCCCATGCGCCGAGAAGTCGTACGTCATCACGTGGAAGTGCCACAAGGACCGGAACGCGTCGCGCGTCTCGCCGAGGAAGCCCGTGGTCGGTTTGTCGACATATGCCCCCCACGGGGCCGAGTAGTCGCCGTATCCGCGACCGAACCTGGCCTCGTACACCTCGTGGTGGATCAGGAAGCCGGTCCAGGTGACGAGGTAGACCAGGCCGGCGACCACGACGATCGAGACGAACGCGGGCACGCCCACCCGCAGGATCGTGACGACCCAGCCGTTGCGCCTGACGGCGGGATCCTGGGAACGCTTGCGGGCCAGGACCTCCCAGAACACCGCGAGCACGCCGAAGGCCGCCAGGACGTACACGCCGTTCCACTTCGTGCCGCACGCCAGGCCGAAGCACACGCCGGCGAGCAGCTGCCACGGCCGCACGACCCGGTAGCGGACGAGCCGGTCACGGATCCAGTCGCGGTCGGCGACGAGGCATGCGACACCGCAGACCAGCCAGAACGCGAGGAAGACGTCGAGCAGGGCGATCCTGGACATCACGAAGTGCAGGCCGTCGAACGCCAGCAGCAGGCCCGCGAAACAGCCCATGACGGTCGAGCCGGTCATACGCCGGACCAGCCGGGCGAGCACCAGCACCGTCAGGGCGCCGATCACGACCGCGGCGATCCGCCAGCCGAAGGCGTCGAGCCCGAACACCGACTCGCCGAGCGCGATGAGCCACTTGCCGCCGTCGGGGTGCACGATCCACGACGGGTTGCCGGTCATCAGCCCCGTCGTATCGCCCTTGAGGATGTCCTTGTTGGCGTTCTCGACGAAGTCCTGGACATACCCGTGCTGGAGGAGCGACCACGCGTCCTTGGCGTAGTACGTCTCGTCGAACATCAGGATGCGGGGCTTCTCGACGTTCCACACCCGCAGCACGAAGGCGAGCAATGCGACGCAGATCGGGCCGATCCACCCCCACGCGCGGTCGGAGACCCTCGCCAGCAACGTCACCGGGCAAAGCCTAGGCGAGAGGCCGAGCATCTCCGTCTTGCGTGGTCTCGATACGCCCCCCGCCCCCCACTCGCAGAGCTCGTGGGGGGACCCCCAGCAGAGCTCGGTCGGCTACTCGACCGGCGAGGGGTCGGGGAGGGGCTGAGAGGATGGCGTCATGCTCATCCTCGCGGCGACGCCCATTGGCCAGGTCGCCGATGCCAGCGGCCGTCTCGGCGAAGCGCTGGCGACCGCGGACGTCGTGGCGGCCGAGGACACCAGGCGGCTCAAGCGCCTCGCCTCGGAGCTCGGTGTGGAGATCGGCGGCCGGGTCGTGTCGTACTTCGAGGGCAACGAGGAGCGCCGCACCCCGGAGCTCGCGGCGCTGCTGGCCGAGGGCTCGACGGTGGTCCTGGTGACCGACGCCGGTATGCCCAGCGTGTCCGATCCGGGCTATCGGCTGGTCGTCGCGGCGATCGCTGCCGGCGTCGCCGTGACCTCGATCCCGGGCCCGTCGGCGGTGCTGACCGCGCTCGCGGTGTCGGGCCTGCCGGTCGACCGGTTCTGCTTCGAGGGGTTCCTGCCACGCAAGGCGGGGGAGCGTACACGCGCGCTGACCGAGCTCGTCGCCGAGCGGCGCACGATGGTGTTCTTCGAGTCGCCGCACCGCACCGAGGCATCGCTGCGGGCGATGGCCGAGGTGTTCGGCGCCGACCGCTCGGCAGCGGTGTGCCGCGAGCTCACCAAGACGTACGAGGAGGTGGCCCGCGGGAGCCTCGAGGAGCTCGTCGAGTGGGCCGCCGGCCAGGAGCAGGGCGTACGCGGTGAGGTCACGATCGTCGTCGGGGGAGCGTCACCGGACACCCGGACGTACGGGCCGGAGGACCTGCGCGAGCTCGTCACCGCCCGGCAGGCCGAGGGGCTGAGCCGCAAGGACGCGATCGAGCAGGTCGCGGGCGAGACCGGCGTACGCAAGAAGGATGTCTACGACGCCGCGCACGCGTAGGGCGCCGCGACAGCCCCACTAAGATCGAAGTCGTGTCCGACTCCACGTTCTACGTCACCACGCCGATCTACTACGTCAACGATGCCCCCCACATCGGGCACGGCTACACGACGGTCATGGGTGACATCATCACGCGCTGGCACCGGCAGCGCGGCGAGAGCGTCTGGTACCTGACGGGCACCGACGAGCACGGCCAGAAGGTCCTCCGCAAGGCCGACCAGAACGGCGTCTCGCCGCAGGACTGGGTCGACAAGCTCGTCGAGGAGGAGTGGAAGCCGCTCCTCGAGACGATCGACATCGCCAACGACGACTACATCCGTACGACCGAGCAGCGGCACGTCGACGGCGCCAAGGCGTTCTGGCAGGCGCTGCATGAGCGCGACGCCGTCTACAAGGGCAGCTTCTCGGGCTACTACAGCGTCGGCGCCGAGGAGTTCGTCGGCGACGACGACGTGGTCGACGGCGAGGGCGACGACGAGGGGTTCAAGGTCTCCAAGCTCGACGGCAGCCGGGTCGAGCACATGACCGAGGAGAACTACTTCTTCCGGCTCAGCGACTACCAGCAGAAGCTGCTCGACTTCTACGAGGCCAACCCGAATTTCATCCAGCCCGAGTCGGTGCGCAACGAGCTGATCTCGTTCGTGTCGCGCGGCCTGCGTGACCTGTCGATCTCGCGCTCGACGTTCGACTGGGGCATCCAGGTGCCGTGGGACGACAAGCACGTCATGTACGTCTGGATCGAGGCGCTGCTCAACTACGTGACGGCGGCCGGCTACGGCGTCGACGACGAGCGGTTCCAGGAGCTGTGGCCGGCCAACATCCACATCGTCGGCAAGGACATCGCCCGGTTCCACGCCGTGATCTGGCCAGCGATGCTGATGGCCGCGGGCCAGCCCGTGCCGCACCAGGTCTTCGCGCACGGCTGGATCCTCGTGGGCGGGCAGAAGATGTCCAAGTCCAAGGCCAACGGCATCCGGCCCGACGAGATCGTCGACACGTTCGGCTCCGACGCCTACCGCTACTACTTCGCCCGGGCCCTGACGTTCGGCAGCGACGGCTCGATCTCGTGGGAGGACATGCACGCCCGCTACCACGCGGAGCTCGCCAACGGCTTCGGCAACCTCGCGTCCCGCGTCGCCGCGATGATCGGCAAGTACTTCGACGGTTCGCTGCCGGCCGCCGGTGCGACGACGGCTGCCGAGCAGAAGGTCATCGACCTGGTTGCCGAGGCGGTCGCCGAGGCCGATGCGGCGATCGAGGCGGTCGCACCGCAGGACGCGTTGACCGCGGTGTGGCGCATCGTCGACGAGCTCAACGGCTACATCACCGAGCAGGCGCCGTGGAAGGTCGCCAAGGACGATCCGGACGGTGACCGCCTCGGCACGATCCTCAACACGACCGCCGAGGGCCTGCGAGTCCTCGCGGTGCTGCTCAACCCGGTGATGCCCAAGGCCTCGGCCGTGCTGTGGGACTCGCTGGGAGCCGAGCCGACCCTCGGCGCCCTCGCGGAGCAGCGCATCGACGGCGTCGCCGCGTGGGGCCAGCTGCCCGCAGGCGCGACGATCACCAAGCCCGCGTCGCTGTTCCCGCGCATCGAGGCCGCGGCCGAGTGACACTCACCGAAGGCTGGCCTGAGGCGCCGGAGCCGCTGCCGTCGCCGGTCGTCGACAACCACTGTCACCTCGACCACCGGGCATACGCCAAGGACGTCGAGGGCGGGCTGCTGATCCCGGTCGACGAGGCGCTCGACCGGGCGGCGGCCGTCGGCGTGACCCGCATCGTGCAGGTCGGCTGTGACCTCGAGGGCTCACGCTGGGCCGTCGAGACCGCCAAGACGTACGACTCGGTGATCGCCGCCGTCGCACTGCACCCCAACGAAGCGCCGCGGCACGCCGAGCAGGGCGACCTCGAGGAGGCGCTCGCCGAGATCAATGCCCTGGCGCAGTCGCCGTACGTACGCGCGGTCGGCGAGACGGGTCTCGACTACTTCCGGACGGGCGAGGCCGGCCGGGAGGCCCAGCACGCGTCGTTCCGTGAGCACATCCGCATGGCCAAGCGGCACGACAAGACCCTCGTGATCCACGACCGCGACGCGCACGACGACGTGCTGGCGGTGCTCGACGACGAGGGCGTGCCCCAACGCGTCGTCATGCACTGTTTCTCCGGCGACGCCGACTTCGCGCGCGAGTGCCTCGACCGCGGGGCCTACCTGTCGTTCGCCGGCACCGTAACCTTCAAGAACGCTGAGAACCTCCGCGATGCACTTCGTGTCACGCCGTCTCACCGTATCCTTGTCGAGACCGATGCGCCTTTCCTCACACCCATGCCGCACCGCGGGAGCCCGAACGCTTCGTTCCTGATCCCGCTCACGGTGCGGTTCATGGCTGAAATTGCAGGCAAATCGGTCGAAGATTTGTGCCGGGCCATCAATGCGAACACGGTTTCTGCATTCGGTGGTGACTGGCCTCACAGGATTTGACCTAGGAAAGGGCGCCCGTATGGTTGAAAGTCGGCCCCGTCACCGACTGTCAAGGAATTCTGTGCAGCCAGACTCAACCGCCCCTCGCACGTCCGCCTCCGGAAAGCGTCGTCATCGCAAGTCATTTGCCCTCATTGCCCTCAACATCGCGATCGTCCTGGTCGTCGGGGGCGGCACTGCGGCATACGGCGCGCTCAGCCACACGGTCACGCTGACCGTCGACGGCAAGAGCGACAAGATCCGCACCTTCGGCGACAGCGTCTCGGACGTCCTCAAGTCCAAGAACGTCACGGTCCGTCCCGCCGACCGGCTCAGCATGCCGAAGTCCGCGTCGATCTCCGACGGTGACGAGATCACCCTCTCGTACGCCAAGCCCGTCACCCTTGCGGTCGACGGCGAGGTCAGCGAGCACACGGTCTACGACCGTACGGTCGGCGATGCGTTCGAGACCCTCGGCGTCGAGCCCAAGGCCGGGGCGTACCTGTCGGCCAAGGCCTCCAGCGTCATCCCGCGCAAGGGCGCGCAGCTCGTCGTGAGCAGCTCCAAGTCGCTCACCGTGATCGCGGACAAGAAGAAGCGGACCATCACCTCCAACGCCCCGACCGTCGCCGGCGTCCTCGCGAAGGCCGACATCACGGTCGACTCCGACGACGAGGTCAAGCCGGGCAAGGACGCCTTCGTCAAGCCCGACGCCGAGCTGCGCGTCGTGCGGATCGAGAAGGTCACCAAGACCGAGACGGTGCCAGTCGCCTTCAAGACCACGGTCCGTGAGGATCCCGACGCCGCGCTCGGCGAGACCAAGGTCATCCGTCCCGGCAAGAAGGGCAAGGCCAGCGAGAAGGTCACGCTGATCTACGCCGACGGCAAGCTGCGTGAGCGCATCGTCCTGGTCTCGCGGTCGCTGGCCGAGCCCCGCCCGGCGATCGTTGAGAAGGGCACCAGCACGACCCCGTCGGACAGCGTCTGGGACAAGATCGCCGAGTGCGAGTCCGGTGGCAACTGGTCGATCAACACCGGCAACGGCTACTACGGCGGGCTGCAGTTCAGCCTGGCGACGTGGCAGAGCGTCGGCGGCACCGGCCTGCCCAGCGATGCGAGTCGCGAGGAGCAGATCAAGCGCGCCGAGATCCTCCAGGCCCGTGCGGGCTGGGGCCAGTGGGGCTGCGCCCATGCGAGGTTCGACTGACGCACTCAACCCCTGCCAGGCCCGGCAGGCTGCTCGGACCCGCTGACGTCCGACGCCTGGCCGAGTCCTGCGGCATCCGCCCGACCAAGCAACGTGGGCAGAACTTTGTCATCGACGCCAACACCGTTCGTCGCATCGTGCGCACGTCCGGTGTCGGCGTCGATGACGTCGTCGTGGAGATCGGCCCCGGCCTCGGGTCGCTGACCCTCGGGCTGCTCGAGGTGGCCTCGCACGTGACCGCCGTCGAGCTCGACGAGGTCCTGGCCGGGCAGCTGCCGGCGACGATCGCGGAGTACGCCCCCGACCGGGCGTCGCACTTCGACCTCGTCACGGCCGACGCGATGCAGGTGACCGAGCTGCCCGGGCCGACGCCCACGGCGCTCGTGGCCAACCTGCCCTACAACGTGTCGGTGCCGGTGCTGCTGACGTTCTTCGAACGGTTCCCCTCGATCAGGACGGGCCTGGTCATGGTGCAGGCCGAGGTCGCGCACCGGCTCGCGGCCGGGCCGGGCTCCAAGACGTACGGGGTGCCGAGCGTCAAGGCGGCCTGGTACGCCGAGCTGCGGCTCTCCGGATCGATCGGACGCAACGTGTTCTGGCCGATGCCGAACGTCGAGTCGGCGCTCGTCGCGTGGACCCGGCGCGAGCCACCGGGCGACGAGGCACAGCGCCTGCGTACGTTCGCGGTCGTCGACGCCGCGTTCGCCCAGCGTCGCAAGACCATGCGCGCCGCGCTGTCCGAGCTCGCGGGCTCCGGGCCGGCCGCCGAGGAGGCCCTCATCGCTGCGGGCATCTCGCCGCAGGCCCGTGGCGAGCAGCTCGGCGTCGAGGAGTTCTTCCGCCTCGGCCAGTTCCTCACCCCTGTCTGAGCCCGTCTGCGTCCCTGCTTCGGCCACGCGATCGGTGCGGGTCGGCTAGCGTCGGATGGCATGACGAACACCGACGACACCTGGCTGGCCCAGGCGATCGAGCTCGCCGTCCACAACGTCACTGCCGGCGGCGGACCGTTCGGCGCGCTGATCGTGCGTGACGGTGAGATCGTCGCGACGGGCCAAAACCGGGTCACCCGAGACCTCGACCCGACGGCGCACGCCGAGGTCCAGGCGATCCGCAACGCGTGCCAGGCGACCGGGGACTTCCGGCTCGCCGGGATGACGCTCTACACGTCGTGCGAGCCGTGCCCCCTATGCATCTCGGCGTCCCTGTGGGCGCGGCTCGATCGCGTGGTCTACGCCGCCGATCGCGACGATGCGGCCCGCGGCGGGTTCGACGACCGGGAGTTCTACGAGCTGTTCGCCCGTGACCGCTCGACCTGGCCGACCCGGATCGACGAGCTGCGGCCGGCCGACGCCCGTGCGCCGTTCGACGCCTGGCTCGCCCACGCGGACCGCACGGCGTACTGAGCCCGCCGTCAACTGGCCTGATCGAGCCATGGCCATCCGCGGATCTGCGACCTACCGTCTCCCTTAGACACGTCTGCAAAGGAGCAGGTCATGGCATTCATCCAGATCATCGAAGGACACTCGAACCGCGCCGATGAGATGAAGGCGCTCGTCGAGGATCTCGAGGCACGTACGGAGGGGCGATCCACAGTTCGCCGGTCGATTCGTACGCAGGACCGCGACGACCCGAGCCGCTTCATGGTCATCGTCTTCTTCGACTCGTACGAGTCGGCGATGGAGAACTCGAACCTTCCCGAGACCGACGAGTTCTCGAAGAAGATGGCCGAGCTCCTGGACGGCCCGCCGACGTTCTACAACCTCGACGTCGTCGAGGACCAGACGTACTAGCGCACCGGCGAGTTCGCCCCTCCGCCCGCGGAGCACGTGCTCGGCCACTAGGTTGAACGGGTGACCACAGCCACCGCCCGCGTCCCCGCGAAGATCAATCTGTGCCTCGGCGTCGGCCCGGTCCGTGATGATGGTTTCCACCCGCTGGCCACGGTCTACCAGGCCGTCGACCTGCACGACGAGGTGCGGGCCACCGCTCGCGACGACGAGCAGATCACGGTCGCGGTGCACAGCGAGCTCGACGTGCGCGCCGAGTCCGCGCTGGTGCCCGAGGACGATGACAACCTCGCGGTGCGGGCGGCTCGCCTGCTGCGCGAGGTGACCGGGACGACGGCCGGCGTCGACCTCGCGATCCGCAAGGTCATCCCGGTCGCGGGCGGCATGGCCGGCGGTTCCGCCGATGCCGCCGCGGCGCTCGTCGCGTGCAACGACGCCTGGGCGACCGGCCTGTCGCGTGCGGAGCTCGAGCAGATCGCGGCGCAGCTCGGCAGCGACGTGCCGTTCCTGCTGCACGGCGGCAACGCGATCGGCGGCGGCCGCGGCGAGACGATCAGCCCGGTGCTGGCGCGCGGGTCGTACCACTGGGTGTTCGCCATGGCGTACGAAGGGCTGTCGACCAAGGCGGTCTACGCCGAGTTCGACCGGCTCAACGAGAGGTCACGGGTGCAGGACCCGGTCGTGCCGGATGCCCTGCTCGCCGCTCTGCGCGCTGGTGATGCCGAGGCGCTCGGCGACGCGCTGTCGAACGACCTGACCGAAGCGGCGCTGTCACTGCGTCCCGAGCTCCAGGACACCCTCGAGATCGGCATCGAGGCCGGGGCGCTGGGCGCGATCCTGTCGGGTTCTGGTCCCACCGCGATGTTCCTGGCCTCCGACGAGCAGCACAGCCTCGACATCGCGTTCGCCCTCAGCAGCGCCTCCGGATGCGCCGACGTCGTCCAGTCCCGCGGGCCCGTCCCCGGCGCCCGCATCATGTCCTAGGTCCCTTGCGTCATAAGAAGTGAGGTCCAGGACCCACCGTTCTTATGACGCAACTCAGCTCTCGACGAGCTCGGTGAGCTCGAGCCAGCGGTGCTCGTGCTCCTCGACCTGCTTCTCGAGGTCGGCGGCGGCCTTGACGAGGGCGGCGAGGCCGGCGGCATCGGTCGGATCGTGCTGCGCCATCTCGACGTGCAACGCGTCGATGCGCGCCGACAGCTTCTCCATCTTGCGGTCGATCGAGCCGATCTCCTTCTTGGTGTTGCGGAGCTCGGCGCTCGACAGCTTCGGCGCGGACGCCGTGTGCCCGGCCGTCGAGGGGTTGGACGCCGCAGGGGAGTCCTGCTCCTTGCGGAGGCGGAGGTACTGGTCGACGCCACCGGGCAGGTGCCGGAAGTGGCCGTCGAGGATCGCGTACTGCTGATCCGTTATCCGCTCCAGCAGGTAACGGTCGTGCGAGACGACCAGCAGCGTGCCGGGCCACGAGTCGAGCAGGTCCTCCATCGCCGCCAGCATGTCGGTGTCGAGGTCGTTGGTCGGCTCGTCGAGCACCAGGACGTTGGGCTCGTCGAGCAGGATCAGCAACAGCTG
>NZ_JAKFCB010000404.1:0-5219 GCF_036676885.1 Aeromicrobium sp. | reverse complement strand
ACCCGCATCTGAGCCGCCACTTCCGCGACGGTCAAGAACGTCGGTCCGGATGCCATGTCACCACCTGCTTCCTGAGGGGCACGCGCGCTCTCCGGCTTCCCCACCGGAGAAACAGCGCGCGTGCCTTGGTTGAGACTAGTGCCTCGTGGGGCCCCGGGGACAGTAGTTACCCAAAATCGCTGTGATGTAGCAGTTCACCCTGGAACCGCAGCGCTCATGGCTGCGGGTCGAGACCGTTCAGAGGGAAGGCCGCGGTGCGCGTCGCCTGGATCGAGCGATCGAGCCAGCTCGCGGGGTCGTAGCCCTGCTCCCAGGCGCGATAGCCGACCGCCCGGCCGTCGGTCATGCGGAGCGGTCCGGGCGATCCGCGCAGCTCCTCGATGCGGGCGCGCCAGCGCTCCGGCGTCAACGTGGAGGGGTCGAGCGGCGATCCGGCGACGATCGCGAGCAGGTGGGCCCAGGCCCGGGGCACGACGTCCATCACGGCATAGCCACCACCGCCGGTCGCAACCCACTTGCCGGCGCACACCTCTTCGGCGAGGTCGCGCAGCGCCAGGTAGGACGCCCGCTGGCCGTCGACGCTGAGCATCAGGTTGGTCAGGGGGTCGTCCATGTGGGAGTCACATCCGTGCTGGGTGACCAGCACGTCGGGCTTGAACTCGCGGACCAGCGGCGGCACGACCGCGTGGAACGCCCGCAGCCAGCCGGCGTCGGACGTACCGGGTGGGAGCGGCATGTTGACCGCGGAGCCCTCGGCGCCCTCTCCGCCGGTCTCGGCCGAGTAGCCCGTGCCGGGGAACAGCGTCTGCGGGCCCTCGTGGATCGAGATCGTCAGGACGCGGGGGTCGTTCCAGAACATCTGCTGCACGCCGTCGCCGTGATGCGCGTCGACGTCGACGTATGCCACCCGCTGTGCGCCGTTGTCGAGCAGCCAGCGGATCGCGAGGGCGACGTCGTTGTAGATGCAGAAGCCGCTGGCGTTGCCCGGCATCGCGTGATGGAGTCCCCCGCTGACGTTGACCGCACGGGGCGCCGCGCCGGTCCAGACACGGCGTGCCGCCTCGACGCTGGCGCCCGCGATCAGCGCACTGGCCTCGTGCATGTGGGCGAACACCGGGTTGTCGTCAGTGCCGAGTCCGATGCTCGGATCGGTGTACGTCGGATGGTCGCTGAGCTTGTGGACGCCCTCGATGTAGCTCGCGGAGTGGATCAGGTTGAGCTCGTCGTCCGTGGCCGGGATCGCGCCGACGACGTCGAGCCCGTCGACGATGCCGATCTCCCGCGCGAGCGCCATCGTGAGGTCGATGCGAACCGGCGCCATGGGGTGGGACAGACCGAAGTTGTACTCGGTCAGGTGCTGGTCGAAGACGACGCACGCGCGCTCGGTCATGCCGCCACCTCCAAGAAGAACCCACGATACGGAGGCGTCGGCATGAGTGCCTGATGATTCCGTCGCTGGCGCTCGGTCATGCATTCCACCTTAGGCCGCGATGCCGCACGGGGTTCGATGCGGACTCCTTCCCAGGCCACGGCCGCTTCGGTATGGTCGGCCCCATTCTTGGATGGGGGCACGGTGACCACTGACCTCAGCGCGATCCTCGACGGCCAGGTCCTGACTCGCGGCGATGCCGGGTATGACGAGGCCAGGACCGTCTGGAACGCCATGATCGACCGGTATCCACGGCTGATCGTGCGCTGCCACAGTGTCCGGGATGTCGTCACGGCGATCCACGCGGCGCGGGCCGCCGAGCTCGAGATCGGCGTGCGGTGCGGAGGGCACAGCGTCGTCGGCCACGCCGTGCCAGAAGACGGCATGATGATCGACCTCACCGCGATGGGTGAGGTCGTCGTCGACCCGCTGCGGCAGCGGGCCCGAGTGCAGGGCGGCGCGATGCTCGGCGCGCTCGACCTCGCCGCGCAGGCCCACGGGCTCGCGACCACCGCCGGCAACGTGTCGCACACGGGCGTCGGGGGCCTGACGCTCGGCGGCGGCATGGGTTGGCTCGCGCGGCAGTACGGCCTGAGCTGCGACAACGTCGTGTCGTTCGAGGTGGTGACCGCCGCAGGCGAGGTGCTGCGCGCCAGCGAGACCGAACATCCCGACCTGTTCTGGGGCCTGCGTGGCGGAGGCGGCAACTTCGGCATCGTCACCGAGTTCGAGTTCAGGCTGCATCCGATCGGCACCCAGGCGCTGACCGTCGCTTACGACTTCCCGATCGATCACGCGGCACCCGCCTTCCGCGGCTGGCGCGACCTGAGCGTGGGTGCGCCTCGAGCCGCGACATTCGAGGCGACGATCTCCGGCGGGATCGCCACCCTCGGCTACGTATGGGTCGGCGATCCGGCGGAGGGCCGCGCGCTCCTCCCGTCGCTCGACCGGATCGGCACACCTGCCGCGAAGCGCGTCCTCGACACGACCTACCTCGCGTTGCAGCAGCGCGACGACACCGTCGACGGCCACGCCTTCCGCCGGTACTGGAAGGGCCACTACTTCGCCGAGCTGTCCGACGAGCTGATCGACATCATCGTCGAGGGTGCCCTGACGCAGACCATGGCGCCCAACGTCGGCCTGCAGGCGTACGGCGGTGCGATCGCCGACGTGCCGGATGCGGACACGGCATTCGGTCAGCGCAGCACGGCGTTCGAGCTCGTGGCGGCCGCTCGGTGGACCGACCCGGGTGAGGACGAGGTCCGGATCGCGGCGGCGCGGGCCTACGCGGCCACGATGGACTCGTACGCGAGCGGCGCCTACGTCAACGCGCTCAACGACGAGGGCATCGCCGGCGTCCGCCGGGCATACCCCGCCGACAAGCTGGCCAGGCTGACCGCCCTGAAGGATGCGTACGATCCGCACAACGTGTTCCGGCTCAACCAGAACATCCCGCCAACGCGCTAGGCGGGGGCCGACAGCTCGGCAGACCTGGCGGCCGCGGCAGCGACGCCGGCGACCAGCCCGTCCTTGACGCCACGATCGTCGAATGTCGTGATCGCGGCATGCGTCGTGCCGTTGGGCGACGTGACCCGGCGCCGGAGCTCCTCGGCCGTGTCGCCGGACTCGGCGAGCAGCTTGGCGGCGCCGACCAGCGTCTGGGCCGTGAGCGTACGGGCGGTGTCCTCGTCGAGGCCCGCCTCGATGCCGCCGGCGATCATCGCCTCGGCGAGGTAGAAGACATAGGCCGGGCCGGAGCCGGAGACTGCCGTGACGGCATCCTGCCGAGACTCGTCGACGACCACGACCTTGCCGCCGGACTCGAGCAGGCTGACGACCGCGTCGACCCGGTCGGACGAGCAGGAGGTGCCGGGCGAGATGCCGAACATCCCCTCGCCGACGAGCGCCGGGGTGTTGGGCATCGCGCGGATGACCGCGACGCCGTCGGGGAGCGCCGCCTCGATCGTGGCGATCGTGATGCCGGCGGCCAGCGACACCACGGTGGCTTGGGGCCGTACGGACCCGGCGATCTCGTCGAGCAGCGCGGCGACGTCCTGCGGCTTGACGACGAGGAGGATCACCTCGGCGTCGGCGACCGCCTCGGCGTTGCCGGTCACGGTGACGCCGTACGCCTCACGGAGCTCGGCCGCGCGCTCCTCCCGCTTCTCGGAGATCACCAGGTCAGCAGCGGGCTGCCCCGATCGGAGAATCGCCGAGAGGAGGGTCTCGCCCATCACGCCGGCGCCGAGGATCGCGATCCGTTGAGTCATACCGGCGAGTGTAGGGCGGGTCAGTGGTGGTTGCCGGAGACGGCCAGCCCGACGCCGAGGCCGATCATCGACGTACCGCCGACCGCGCCCATCGCCTCGCCGCGCTTCTGCGAGGCGTTGAACCACGTGCGGAGCTGGCTGGCGATGACCGCCCACAGGCTGTCGGACAGCAGGCCGATCGTGACGGCGATCAGACCGAGCAGCAGCATCTGCGCCTGGACGTGGCCGTTGCCGCGATCGATGAACTGCGGCAGCACGGCGCCGATGATCATGAACGCCTTGGGGTTGGAGACCCCGACGATGTAGCCCTGCCGGAGCACCTTGTGCCACGTCAGCGCCGGGAAGCCGTCGGCGCCGGCGTTCTTGACGCTGAAGGCCTTGCGGTGCCGGATCGCCTGGATGCCGAGCCACACGAGGTAGGCGGCGCCGGCGAACTTCAGGATCATGAAGACCACGATCGACTCCTCGACGATCACGCCGAGGCCGAGCGCGACCAGGATGACGATCGTCAGCAGGCCGACCGTGTTGCCGACGACGGACGTGAGCGCCACCGCGCGCCCGTAGGCCAGCGCACGGCCGATGACGAACACGACGCTCGGCCCGGGGATCGCGATGAGGATGAACGCCGCGAGGCCGAAGGCGAGGAACTGGTCGACGGTGATCATGGCCGACATCCTCGCAGAATCTGCCGGTGTCAGACAGTGGCGTGGAGGCGGGTGAACGCGAGCGCCTCGAGCAGGTCGGCCTCGCGATCGCTCTGGTCCTTGGCCTTGCGGGTGTTGATCTCGACGACGATCTCGCCGTCGTAGTCCGACGCGGCCACGTGCTCGAGGAACTCCCGGCACGGCTGCGACCCGCGTCCGGGGACCAGGTGCTCGTCCTTGGCCGAGCCCGATCCGTCGGTCATGTGGATGTGGGCCAGCCGGGTGCCGAGCGCCCTGGCCATCTCGAGCGGGTCCTCCCCCGACGTCGAGCTGTGGGAGAGGTCGACGGTCACGTGCGCGTAGTCGTGCCGCAGCGGGTCCCACCCCGGGGCGTACGCCTGGAACTCCCGCTTGCCGGTGCGCCACGGATACATGTTCTCGACGGCGTACGTGACGCCGTGCTGGGCCTCGAGGTCGGCGATGCCGTCGACGAACCCGCGGGCGTAGTCGCGCTGCCAGCGGAACGGCGGGTGCACGACGATGACGGACGCGCCGACCTCGTGCGCCATCTCGGCGCTGCGGTGCAGCTTGCCCCACGGGTCGTTGCCCCATACGCGCTGTGTCACGAGCAGGCAGGGCGCGTGGATCGAGACGACCGGGATCTCGTGGAATGCGCTGAGCGCCTTGATCGCGGTGATGTCGGCGCTGACGTCGTCGATGCCGACCATGACCTCGACGCCGTCGTAGCCGAGGCGGGCCGCCGACTCGAAACCGCTTGCCGTCGACCCCGGGTAGACCGAGGAGGTCGACAGCGAGACGCGGATGGGTTCAGGCACGTGCCCAAGGCTAGTCCGGGGGGACTAGAGGGCGTCCAGA
>NZ_JAKFCB010000403.1:0-1631 GCF_036676885.1 Aeromicrobium sp. | reverse complement strand
TGCCGAGGCCACGACCACCGCGCCCGTGGCGCGCACGGCGGCGATCGCGTCCACCATCGGCTTGGCGTCAAGGCTCGAGCAGGGTGCGTACACGCCCAGCGACATGTTGATCACGTCGGCCGGATTGTCGTTGACGGGCACGGCCTCCAGGGTCCGCGGATCGGTCACCGGAAGGCCCGCCGACCACCTCATCGCCGCGCCGATGTCCTCCGTGGTCCCGCCGCACAGCCCCAGCGCCCGGACCGGGAGGATCTTGGCCTCGGGTGCGACACCCACCATGCCGCCGTTGTCCCTGGCTCCTGCGACGATGCCGGCCACGTGGGTCCCGTGCCACGAGCTGGACGCACTGGGGCTGTCCTCGTAGCAGTAGTTGGAGGGTTCCCAGTCGCCCTGGTCCTGCGGGTTGGGGTCCCAGCCGTCACCGTCACGGCCGGTGTCCTCGACAAAACCATCCTCGAACGTGAACTCGCTGACGAAGTCGCGGCCCGGCAGCATGCGTCCGCCCGCGTTCGTGCCATCCCAGGTCGGCAGATCGGAGTGCGTCGTGATGCCGGTGTCGATGACCGCCACGACGGCGCCCTCGCCCCGCGTCGCCTGCCAGGCGTACGGAGCCCGCGAGCTGAAGCCGCCACTGGGGAAGGTGTTGGAGGAGCCCATGACCGACACGACCTTGGCGTCGGTCTTCGCACGCCAGTCCCACACCGCACGCGCGTTGTTGCCCACGAAGTAGGGATCGGTGACCGGTACGGGCGGAGCGGCGTGCGCCCGCAGGATGTAGTTGGGCGCAGCCCACACCACGTCGGAGCGCTCGCGCAGCTCCGCGGCGACCGCCTCGGCCTCGGCAGCCGTGACCCGTTCCGTGGTCGGCAGCACCGAGGTACGCCCACCGGTCGCGCTCTTGCGGACCCGATCGAGTCCTACCCCCGAGGGGAGGGCGTCCTCCGCGGCCCGGACCAGCCCGGTGCTTGCGGTCGAGGTCGTCGTCTTGACGATGACACCCGCTGCCAGGGTCGGACGGTCCTCCGGGCTCGGCTCCGAGACCGGGACGGGTGAGCGCGGCTCGGCGGCGACCGGACCGAGGCTGAGCCCCGTCGCAGTCAGCGCGCCGATCGCGACCAGGACGAACGAACGACGTACGGCCAGCGTGTGCATGTGGGTCCCCCGCGATGGTCGTCGGAGCTCCGAAAGCGGCATCCGGCCGGAAAAATCTAGCAGCCATCGGGATCACCTGTCTGCGAAAAACGAGAGTCTCACCCTCGGCCCGTCGGGTGCTCCACGCCGGACATGCAGAAGGCCCGCCACCTTGCGGTGACGGGCCTCCTGACGACGTGATGCCTACTTGGCGTCGCCCTCGGTGGTCTCCTCTGCAGGAGCCTCCTCGGTCTCGGCCTCAGCGACAGGCGCCTCGGTCTCAGCCGGTGCCTCGTCGACGACGTCGGTCTCGACGACCTCGGCCTCGTCGACAGTCGGCTCCTCGACGGGCGCGGCGGCCTTGGGAGCAGCCTTGCCCTTCTTGGGCGTCTGGTTCTGCGCGCCGAACTGCTTGGCCTCGACGATCTCGATGACGGCCATGGGGGCGTTGTCGCCCTTGCGCGGCGCGACCTTCGTGATGCGCGTGTAGCCGCCGGGAC
>NZ_JAKFCB010000402.1:0-4450 GCF_036676885.1 Aeromicrobium sp. | reverse complement strand
AGGCGCGACCTGCGGCCGGCGGCCACGAGCAGCTGCTCGGCCTCGTACGTCGTGTCGCCGCAGGTCACGGCGAACCGGGTGCCGTCGTGGTCGACCCGGTCGATCGTGATGCCGGCATGCACGGCGATGCCCTCGGACTCGAAGACCCTGGCCAGCAGCTCCGACGACTCCGGCTCCTCCGGCGCGAGGATGCGCGGCGCGACCTCCAGCACCGTGACCTCGGTGTCGAAGCGCGCGTACGCCTGCGCCAGCTCGAGGCCGATCGCGCCACCGCCGATCACGATCAGCGACGCCGGCGCCTGCTCGGCCTGGAGCGCCTCGCGGTTGGTCCAGAACGGCGTGTCCGCAAGGCCCGGGATCGGCGGGATCGACGCGGTGGTGCCGGTGTTGAGCACGACGCCCTTCGAGGCGACGTACGTCTCGCCGGCGACCTCGACCGTACGGTCACCGGCGAGACGGCCGTGTCCCCGTACGAGCGTCGCGCCGGCGGCCGTGATCCGGTCGGCCGCGACGGTGTCGTCCCAGTTGTCGGTGGCCTCCTCGCGGATGCGCTTGGCGACGACGGAGAAGTCCGGCGTGACGGAGGCGCTGCCGGACAGCGTGGCGATCCGTCGCGCCTCGGCCAGCAGGTTGGCGGCGCGGATGAACATCTTGGACGGGATGCAGCCCCAGTAAGGACATTCGCCACCGACGAGCTCGGCCTCGACCGCGACGACGGCGAGGCCCGCCTTCGCGAGCCGCGCGACGAGCGCTTCGCCCCCGGGACCGAGTCCGACAACGACGACATCACACTCGTGAGCACTCATGGGCCCATCCTCTGACATGCCGACCACCGCGGGCCAGAGAACCCATCGGCGAATTCACCCACGCATCGGACGTTGCGTGGCTACGCTGCGCTGCATGGAGGCCGTGCCGGCGACTGACGACGATCGACGCGGGGCGTTCGACGAGCTCAAGGAGCTGCTGTCCAGCGGGCGGATCGACGCCGCGGAGTTCGCCAGCCGATCCTCGAAGATCGCGGACGCCACGACACTGTCGGAGCTCGCCGCCCTGGTGACGGACCACGGCCGCGCCCCGGTCTCGCGGACGACGGCGAAACAGTCGTTCGGAACGGTCGTGGGCGACGCCATCACGAGCCCGGAGCTGGGCCGCTCCCTCGGGCGCTTCGCCATGGCGTTCAGCCTGCGCCGGGTGATCCTCTGGGTGATCGGCCTGGCCCTCGCGGGCGGCACGGCATACGCGACGTCGTGGTTCGGCGTCGACACCGGCACGGGCGGCCCGTCCACCCCGGCCGGGACCGCGGGCGTGACCCAGACGACCGTGGCGGCGCCGGCGCATCCCGAGCTGCTGTCCCCCAACGGGTTCGCCAAGCTCCGCGACGACATGCGCGCCGAGATCGGCAGCACCCGCTACCTCAGCGCCGTGATCTATCCGGACTACGCGACGATCGAGGTCCCCATCACCGGCGACCCCACCCACTCACGGCGCTGGTTCTACAACGGCAGCTTCCCCTACAACCCGATCGAGAGTCCTCGCCGGGCCGGCTCCACGTCGGCTGACCTGCGCAGCGTCAACATTGCGAAGCTGGATCGCGCGATCCGGCACGCACCCTCGCAGCTCAACGTGAAGGACGCGGACCGGACCTACCTGATCTTCGACAGCCGCTCGGGTCGCAACCTCATGTCGGTGTACGTCGCGAACTCCGCGAACGCCTCCGGCTACTGGTCCATGGAGCTCGACGGCACGACGGTCAGGAAGCTCAAGGCCCCGTGATGCCTAGCGCGCCAGCATCCTGCGGGGGTTGATGACGCCGGAGCCCGACCTCGTGTCGTAGCCCTGTGCGCCGATGTCGTCCGCCGTCGACTGGATGAGGGATCGCACGGTCGCCTGCCTCGCGGCCGAACCGAGCTGGGCAATCTTGAGTGCTGCCGCAGCGGCCGCGTGCGGTGCCGCCATCGACGTCCCGGAGAGGGTGCAATAGTGCGCGGGGCAGCCGAGCGACGGGTTGGGGCTCACCGACATCGTCGACAAGATGGCACTGCCGGGCGCCGACACGTCGACCCAGTTGCCGCAGCTGGAGTAGGACGCGACGCCACCCGCGGAGGTGATCGCAGCGACCCCGAGCACCCCGTCATAGGCAGCCGGATAGGCGCGCGGCGACCCGAGCAGACCACAACCGCTGTTGCCCGCTGCGCCCACGACGACCACGTTCTTGGAGATCGCGTACGCCACAGCGGTCCGCCCAGCGGTGTCGCTACGGGTGGACGACAGCGAGAGGTTGATGACCTTGGCGCCGCGGTCGACCGCCCACACGATGCCCTTCGCGACGTTCGCGGAGTCGCCGACGCCATCTCGGTCGAGCACGCGTACGGGCAGGATCCGGGTGTTCGGTGCGAGTCCCGCGATGCCGCGCCCGTTGTTGGCAATCGCGGTGATGATCCCGGCGACGTGCGTGCCGTGACCGTTGTGATCCGTCGCTGACGTCCCCGGCGCCACGTAGTCCCGCCCGGCCAGGAGGTGACCCGTGAGGTCGGGGTGCTCGAGCCGCACGCCCGTGTCGATCACCGCGACGACGACGCCACGGCCGGTCGACGTCTTCCACACCGTCTCGGCGCCGAGCCGCGTGAGCGCCCACTGCTTCGAGCGAAGCGGGTCGTTCGAGAGGTCGATGCTCACCTTGTGGGCCATGTCGACCCCGATCGTGGATGCCTTCTTGAGTCCCGAGATGATCAGACCTAGCGCGTCCGAGCGGCTGGACGCCACGGCGGTGGTGATCCTGGGCGCCCCCGAGGTGCGGGTCGTCGTGACGACCTTGAGCGGATCACCCGGCGCGGCGGTCGCCAGGATCTGCGTCGCCGTGCGGCGGAGGGTCTCATCGACGCCAGACAGGGGGTCGTCCGAGGCGTCCGCACCCGACGTACTCGCGGCGACCACGGTCACCCCCAACATCGCCGTGGCAAGAGTCCGTCCGATATGCCTGTGCACCACAGTCACCCTTTCGTCCCCCAGTTGAACAACGCGCCCGGCAGGTCGGGGGTTACGTGATCGGGGGCGCCCACCGGGTGGAAGCGTGAACCGGCGGGCCGCGAGCGCCTGTCCGCCTCCACGGATTCCGCCCGGCAGGTGCGCCAGTCCCGATATCGTGCTCGACATGGTGGCCACCCGAGCGAGTGACGCCGACCGCGAGAGCTGCCTCGAGGACATCCAGGCCGCGTACGTGGACGGGCGCATCAACGACGCAGAGCGTGAGTCGCGCACGCATGCGGCGCTGCAGGCGACGACCCTCTCGGAGCTCGCTGCCCTCGTCGCCGACCTCGGACCGGCCGCCACGCTGCCGAAGAAGGTCGCCAGGGTTCTCTCCCCCAAGACCGGCGCCGCCACGAGTGGCGCGCTGTCGAAGCGCTTCCTGCGCGGCCTGCTGGTGGTGACTCTCGTCGCGGCGGTGATCGCCGTGGCGCTCTGGATCTCGGCGGCCGGCGACGACGACAGGGACCGTTCAGCTCCGGCACCGACGCCGGAGCAGGAGGTCCCCAAGGACCGGCTCGAGCTGCACACCGCGGCGGGCTTCGAGAAGCTCGTCGCCCTGACGAAGGCGAAGTTCGGCACCACGATCGTCGACTCCGCCGCGATCTATCCCGACTACGCCAGCATCGAGGTCGTCCTCAAGGACGACGATCGGCGCGCCGAGAACTGGTACTTCGCCAAGGGATTCGAGGGGGAGCCGAGCAAGGGCACCCGCCCGCCCGGTGCTGCGACGATCGACCTCGCGGCGGTCGACCCCGCGGCGTACGCCAGGGCGATCAAGCGATCGCCGGCTGTGCTGGGGGTCGAGGACGTCACCTCGACGTACGTCGTGATCCACGACTCCGGCGGTGAGCCGTCGTTCTCGGTCTACGTCAGGAACGACTACAGCGAGAACGGCTACTGGACGTTCTCGCTGGATGGCAAGGAGCTCCGCCGCTACGCGTTCGAGTGAGTCTTGGGGAGCGGCCGGGGGTGCGGGTCGCGCCAGCGAACGACGCTGTAGGCCAGCAGGCTCCAGGCTGCCAGGGCTGATGCCCACAAGCCGATCGCGGTGCCCCACCCGGGGGCGGGAAGCCGTGGTCCGAACCCGACGCTGAGAATCGAGAACTCGGGGATCTCGGGACTGACCCACCAGACGAAGCCGAGGGCCACGAGCCACACTCCCCCGAGGAAGCTGAGGAAGATCCGGGGCCAGGTCGCGACGCCGTACTTGGCCGCGTCGACGGCCTTGTGTCGCAGGGGATCGAGGATCCTCTGCGCCCACACGTGGCGGCGCGACAACAGCGCGACACCGGCCACGACGATCAGCATGCCCGGCCCGGGAAGGGGCATCAACACGAGACCCAGCGGGATGAGCGCCCAGCCCAAAATCTCCACGCCAAGGCGTTCGAACCAGCTCTTCAACGAGGTCCCGGCGCCCATGGGG
>NZ_JAKFCB010000401.1:0-3436 GCF_036676885.1 Aeromicrobium sp. | reverse complement strand
CGGCGCGGCCCTCATGAAGGACCTCTCGGGCGAGCGCAACATCATCCTCGGCGGCCTCGCGATGGGCTTCACGATGGACGAGATCGAGGCCAACTACGAGGAGATCGTGAAGTTCTCGGGCCTGGAGAAGTTCATCGACCTGCCGATGCGCGCCTACTCCTCGGGCATGACCGCGCGGCTCAAGTTCGCCCTCGCCAGCGTGCAGACCCACGACATCCTGATCGTCGACGAGGCGCTCGCGGTCGGCGACCGCAAGTTCCGCGCCCGCAGCGAGGCGCGCATCCGCGAGATCCGCGACAACGCCGGCACGGTCTTCCTCGTCAGCCACTCGATGCAGTCGATCAAGGACACCTGCAGCCGGGTCATCTGGCTCGACCAGGGCACGCTCGTGATGGACGGCGAGCCCGACGAGGTCATCAGCGCCTACAACGCGGCCCAGGACAAGTAGGCGAAACCTTCCTGACGGCCACCACCAGACTGTGGGCGTGACCGGGAGGCGATGAGCCTCCTGCCCCGTTTTGCGGGAGACGACTGTTGTCGCTCCGCGCGGGCTCAGCAGGCGGCGTTGAGATCGTCGGTCTGGTTGGCGGCCGCGCCCGACTTCTTGGTCGGCGTCGGCTTCTTGGTCGGCGCGACGGTCGACTCCGACTTGTCGATCGCCTTCTGTATCGCGGCCTGGATCGCGGGGAAGTCCGGCGTGACGGTGTTGAACGCGGGCGGGACCACCGAGACCGTACGGATCTTCTGACCGCGTGCCTTGAGCGCCAGGTCGGCGAACTGCCCGAGCTCCTTGGCCGGGATGTCGGTGCTCAGGAGCTCCTTGCCGGACCTGGCGATCTTGGTGGCGTTGAGCAGGACCGTCTGGGGGTCGAGCTGGTTGACCATGGCGGCCATCAGGCACTTCTGCCGGCCCATGCGGTCATAGTCGTCGGACTGCACCCGGCTGCGGGCATACCAGAGCGCCTGCTGGCCGTCGAGCTTCTGCTTGCCGGGCTCGATGTAGGTGTTCTTCCAGGCGTCGTCGTGGCCGAACATCGCGATGCGGGTCTGGACGTCGATCGTGACACCGCCCACCGCGTCGACCAGGCCCTTGAAGCCGTTGAGGTTGACCATCACGTAGTAGTTGATCTTGAGGTTCGTGACGCCCTGGACCGCGTCGATCGTGGCGTCGAGCCCCGGGGTCTTGCTGTTGGGGAACAGGTCGGGCCGACCCTCGGCCGTCACATAGACCGCGTTGAGCAGGCACTCCGCCCCACAGTTGAAGCCGTAGGGGTAGATCGTCCGCATCGGCGAGCCGTTGGAGAACGGCACGTTCTGCAGGTTGCGTGGCAGCGAGACGAGGACGACCTTGCCGGTGTCGGCGTCGACGCTGGCGACCGTCATCGAGTCCGGCCGGACACCGGTGCGGTCGGCACGGGCGTCGGAGCCGAGCAGGAGGATGTTGTAGCGGCCCTTGAGCGGCTCGGACGTCTTGGTCGCCTTGAACACGACCTTGACGGTGTCGCGCGAGACCTTGATGAGCTGTGAGGCGTACGCCGTGGAGCCTGCGACGCCGGCGATGATCGCGAGGTTGAGCACCGTGATGAGGGCCGCCCGCATGAAGTTGAGCCGGGACGGCGAGGCGAGCCGCCACGCATCGAGGAACAGGATGACCCACAGCACCGCGACCGCGACGATGCCGGCCCTGGCGAGCAACAGGACGTCGGTGTCGGTGAACCAGCTCAGCACCTGGGCCCGGTCCGTGCGGAACTTCCACAGCAGGTAGCCACCGCCGCCGAGCACACCGAGCCAGACGGTGACCGCGAACCAGCCGACCACACGCTTGCCGATCGCGATATGACCCGAGCCGGGGACGATGACCGTCATCAGGCACAGCAGGAGCGCACGACGGAAGCGGACGCGCGGCGAATCCAGGTGGTTGTCCTGGTAGCCGCGGCCCAAGAGACTCGCCCGGTGCGACATGGGTTCCCTTTGCGGAGTGACCGACGGAGCGTCCATTATCACCGATACCCGGCGCAATCATGACATCGCGTCGGTGGATCTCAGCGACAACTCAGGTCGTCAGCAGGCGGCGCCGAGATCCGAGCTCTGGTTGGCCTTGCGCGGGTCCTTGGTCTCGCTGCCGGACTTCGGCAGCGACAGCTTGGCCTTCGTGATGCCGCCCTGGATCGACGAGCGGCCCTCGGCCTTGTCGATCGCCCGGTCGATCAGCCGCCGGACCTTCTTGAAGTCCGGGTTTCCCGTGTAGATCACGGGCGGGACGAGCGAGACGGTCGAGATCTTCTGCGTCTTGGCCTTGAGGGCGAGGTCGACGAAGACGTCGAGATCGGACTTCGGGATGTTGGTCGTGAGCAGCGCCTTGCTCGAGCTGGCGATCTTCTCGACGTTGAGCAGCACCTTCTGCGGGCTGAGCTGCTGGAGCATCGCGTTCATGACGCACTTCTGCCGGCCCATGCGGGAGAAGTCATCGTTCTGGACGCGGCTGCGTGAGTACCAGAGCGCCTGGTCGCCGGTCAGCTTCTGCTCGCCGGCCTCGATCCAGCCGCGGATCGGTGAGCCGATGCCGCCGATCGCGGTGCGCTCGCGGACGTTCATGCGTACGCCGCCCACGGCGTCGACGAGCTTGGAGAACCCGTGCATGTTGACCATCGCGTAGTAGTTGAGCTTGAGGCCGGTGATCTCCTCGACGGCGCCCATCGTCGCCTTGAGCCCCGGGTTCTTCTCCTTGAACAGGGATGCATGGTCGTTGGCCCAGGTGTTGATGGCGTTGAGGTACTGCCCCTCGCCGTTGAAGCCGTTCGGGAACTCCTTGTCCATGACCGAACCCTTGGGGAACGGCACGTTCTGCAGGTTGCGAGGCAGGCCCACGAGCACCGTCTGGCCGGTCTCCCGGTCGATGCTGGCCACGGTCAGCGAGTCGGGCCGCAGGCCGGCGCGTTCGGGGCCGGAGTCGCCGCCCAGCAGCAGCACGTTGTAGCGGCCGTCCTGCGGCTTGGAGACTGTCTGCGCGACGAACACGCTGTCGACGAACGAGGTCTGCACGGCGACGAGGTGCGCGGCGAAGAACAGCGCCCCGGCGGTGACGAAGCACAGGACGCTGTTGATGCCGGTCATCCAGAGCCGGTGGTTGCGGCGCAGCTCGAGCGGACGGCCCAGGCGCCAGGCGTCGATGATCAGGGCGACCCACGCGACGGCTCCGGCGATCAGGATCCAGCGGCCGACCGGCAGGAGGGGGGTCTCGAGCACCAGCGACAGCAGCTGCTTGCGTGAGTTCATCGCCAGGAACAGCAGCAGCGCGCCGACGGCCAGGAACCCGAGCCACACGCGTACGGCGATGCGGCCGATCCGCTTGTTGCCCATCACGAGCTGGGCGGAACCGGGCATGACGAGCGTCATCGCCGTGAGGGTCAGGGCGCGGCGGAACTGAATGCGAGCA
>NZ_JAKFCB010000400.1:0-2653 GCF_036676885.1 Aeromicrobium sp. | reverse complement strand
CTCGCAGTCCAGCAGCAGTGCGGTGTCGCCGTACGGCTTGAGGTTCACGGTGCGGCGCTCGTCAGCTCGGCACCCGCTGCCTCGAGCGCGGCGCGTACGGCACGGGCCAGGTCGACCGCACCGGGACTGTCGCTGTGGACGCAGATCGACGAGACGCTGTCCATGAGGCGTACGGCCTGCACCGCGACCACCGCCGGGTCGTCCAGCACCGCCCCGTGCTCGCTGCGGGGCACGAGCCTGCCGTCAGGGGTGTAGGCGCGATCGGCGAAGCCCTCGCGGATGACCGGGATGCCGGACGCCTCCGCGAGCGACAGCGACACCGAGCCCGGCAGGCCGAGCAGGGGCAGCGGCGTGGCCCGGCCCTGGATCGCATCGACCACGGCCTGGGCATGGGCATCGTCGTCGACGATCGTGTTGTAGAGCCCGCCGTGCGGCTTGACGTACGCGATGGTGCCGCCGGCCGACCGGGCGATCTCGTCGAGCAGCTCGATCTGGCTCAGCAGCTCGCCGATGAGATCGGCCGCGGGCATGTCGAGGTGGAGGCGGCCGAAGTTGTCACGGTCCGGATAGCCGACCTGTGCGCCGATCGCCACCCCGCGAGCGACGGCGGCCTCGCAGGTCGCGCGCATGAGGTCCGCATCTCCGGCGTACGCCCCGCAGCACACATTGGCGCTCGTGACGACGTCGAGCAGCGCGATGTCCTCGCCGGACTCCCATCGCGGCCAGGACTCGCCGAGATCGGCGTTGAGGTCGATCCGCATACTCCCAGCGTACGGAGGTTCAGAGACGTTCGACGAGGTACGCCCGGCCGTCGCCCAGCACCCGCGTCATGATGACCGTCGCGGTGTTGGGGCCCTTGAGCTTGAGCCGCCGGATCAGCTCCTCCGGCACGATGTCGACGCCGCGCTTCTTGACCGTCAGCGTCCCCACTCGGCGCACCTGCAGCGCGGCCTTGAGGGGCTTCTCCCGGAACGGCAGCTCGTCGACGATCCGGAACCCGCGGGCGAGCGGAGTCGGGTGGACCGCGTCCGAGCTGACGTACGCGATGTGCGAATCGGGCAGCCAGCCGCCGATCGTCGCGGCGAGCTCGCTGACGAGGCCCGCGCGGATGACGGCGTCGTCGGGCTCGTAGAGGTACGCCCCGACGTCCGCGACCGCCACCGGCTCGCCCGTGGAGACGAGCCCGGCGCCCGACGGGAGGATCGTCGCCCGGCGGGTCGCCGTCGCGAACGGCGCGCCCCACAGGCACGCCTCGACGAGGCTTCCGCCGTCGCTGACCCATTCCGCCTCGACACCGCTGGGCACGGCATCGTGGGCGAGGCCCGGCATGAGCTTGGCGACGGCGCGGCCGGCCAGGAGCTGGCGTACCCAGTCCCACGGCGGCTGCAGGTCGGAGGTCGAGAACGTACGCCCACGGCCGTCGCGGCGAGCCGGGTCGATGAAGGCGACCTCGTCGGCCCCGATCTCGACCGATCGGGCGTCGGCGCAGCTGACCTCGCCGTCGAGGCCGAGCGCCCGCAGGTTGGCCTCGGCGATCGCGGCTCGCACGGGATCGAGCTCGACGCCCCGCACCCGCAGGCCGGCACGCGCCAGCGCGACCAGGTCGCCGCCGATGCCGCAGCCGAGGTCGACGACACCGGTGGCACCGGTCGAGGCAAGCCGGCTGGCCCGGTGGGTTGCCACGGGCATACGCGTCGACTGCTCGAGCGCGTCGTGCGTGAAGTACATGCGCGCGGCATCGGCCCCGAACTTCGACACCGCCTTGCCGCGCAGGTGGTGCTGCGTCACGGCGGCCGCCACGAGGGCCGGCACGTACGTCTTGCGCAGCCGGGTGCCCAGCGCCAGGTCCGACTCGACGCCGGCCCGATCGGCGACCTCGTCGAGCAAGTGCTGTCCCGCAGGGGACAGCAGCTGCTCGAACGTCCCAAGATCCATGGGAAGAGTCTGCCGTGCAGGTGACGCACAGGAGAATTCGAGGGCATTACGCGCCCATGGCGAGGGTGAAGCCCGAGAACGGGCCCCGGCGGAGCCGACCCAGCCATAGCGACGAGCGCAGCGAGGAGAGCGGGCCCCGGCGGAGCTCTGCGGAGCCGACCCGACCATGGCGACGAGCGCAGCGAGGAGAGCGGGCCCCGGCGGAGCTCTGCGGAGCCGGAAGCGAGCACGGAGCGAAGCGGAGTGCGTGCCCGCTAGCACTCTCTTGGGGTGAGTGCTAACAGCGTGCTAGATTTCGTATTGGCACTCTCGCCACGAGAGTGCCAAGCATCGGTGAGTACGACCCCCGCGACGGCGTGCCCACCGGCGTCCACCGTTCCACCCGCCTGAAAGGGGAGGTCGACACGTGTCGGTCACCATCAAGCCGCTCGAAGACCGTCTGGTCATCCAGGCTGTCGAAGCCGAGCAGACCACTGCATCAGGTCTGGTCATCCCGGACACTGCCAAGGAGAAGCCGCAGGAGGGCAATGTCATCGCCGTAGGACCCGGTCGGGTCGACGACAATGGCAACCGCGTTCCTCTTGACGTCGCCGTCGGCGACAAGGTCATCTTCAGCAAGTACGGCGGCACCGAGGTCAAGTACGACGGCCAGGAGTACCTCATCCTGTCCGCTCGCGACGTCCTCGCTGTCGTTTCGTGATCTGACGCCCCGGCGCCC
>NZ_JAKFCB010000399.1:0-1878 GCF_036676885.1 Aeromicrobium sp. | reverse complement strand
CCGGCCGACGTGATCAACATGTCGCTGGGCGTGTACGCACCCTGCTCGAGCCTTGACGCCAAGCCGATGGTGGACGCGATCGCCGCCGTGCGCGCCACGGGCGCGGTGGTCGTGGCCTCGGCAGGCAACGAGGGCGTCAGCATCTCCACCAATCCGGTGGTCCCGGCGAGCTGCGCAGGCGTCCTTGCCGTCGGCTCGACGAGCGAGTACGGCGATCGGGCCGGATACGTCAACAGCAGCCGTCGCAAGAGCGTCTACTCCAACTACGGGTCAGCGGTCGACCTGATGGCGCCCGGCGGGGATGTCTACTGGAGCAGCGCCGGCGGCATCCTCTCGTCGGTCAACTCCGGCAGCACGACTCCGGCGGCACAGACATACGCCCGCTACTCCGGGACGAGCATGGCGGCGCCGGTCGTCTCGGCTGCGGCGGCCCTGCTGAAGTCCGCCAACGGCGAGCTCGACGCGGAGCAGACGGAGGCGGCCGTCAAGGCATCCGTGCAGGCGTTCCCGCGCGGCGCCTCGACGCAGTACAAGCCGTGCTCGACCTCGATCTGTGGCACGGGGATCATCGACCTGGCCAAGATCCAGGTCCCGCGCTCCGCCACGACGATCAGCGGCACCCCGACCATCGGTGAACCGCTGACGGCGGCTCGCGGCTCGTGGGTCCGCATCCCCACGAGCTTCAGCTATCAGTGGCTGCGTGACGGCGAGCCCATCCCCGGTGCGAACAGCGCGACGTACTACCCGACACGCGACGATGTCGGCAAGAAGCTCTCGGCCCGGATGAGTCCCGGCACGGCGGCGTACGCGGCGTTCGGATCGACCTCGGCGGCCACCGCTCCCGTGCCTGACGGGCCGGAGGTCACGATGTCTGGCCTGCCGAGCACCGTCACGTACGGCGTCGGTGCGACCGCCACGGTCACCGTGAAGAACGGCGAAACCCCCGTCGACGGAGTCGTGGAGCTGCGCCGCGGCAGCACGGTCCTGGGCAGCGCAACGACGACCGACGGCACGGCCACGATCACGATCGCCGGCACCACGTGGGTCGCCGGCACGAATGTCGTGCGCGCGGCGTTCGTCGGGAACGACAGTGCCGCGTCCTCGGCCGGGACCCCGGTGGCGGTCAGCAAGGCCGTGACGTCCTCGGTGTCCAGGTCGGTGCCCAGCAGGGTCCGGTACACCTCGCGCGCGACGCTGGTCGTCGGCGTCAGGGTGCCGAACGTGCCCCGTCCGACGGGTGAGCTCCGGGTCTACGACGGCACCCGGCAGATCGCGACGGCGACCCTCTTCTGGAGCAATGCGGGCACGCGGTCGATCCTGCTCCCCAGGCTCTCGAAGGGCTATCACCTGATCAAGGTCAAGTACATGGGGAACTCGGTCATCACGGCGAAGACCTCGACGGCCCGCGGGGTCACGTCCTACTAGGCGGGACGGCGAACCTCGAGGATCCGGAAGCCCTTCTCGCTCGCCACGCGTCGGGTCGGCCACCCCGCGTCGGTGAGCCAGCGTTGGAGCGAGTCGGCGCCGAGGTTCTTCCCGACCACGAGCCGGGCGACCCCGTCGGGTGCGAGGCGGGGGAGCCAGCGCAGGAGCAGGTCGTGAAGGGCCTGCTTGCCGATACGGATCGGCGGGTTGGACCAGATCTGGTCGAACACGATGTCGGCTGGTACGTCGTCGGGCAGCGCCGTGTGGACCGTGACGCCGAGCCGTGACGCGTTGAGTGCGGTGAGCTCGAGCGCGCGCTCGTTGGGGTCTGTCGCCCACACGGTCGCACCGGCATCGGCCAGGGCGCACGCGATCGGCCCCCAGCCACAACCGAGGTCGAGGATCGTGCCGCCCGCAGGCGGGGTCGAGCTGCGCAGCAGCACGGCGGTCGCC
>NZ_JAKFCB010000398.1:0-5127 GCF_036676885.1 Aeromicrobium sp. | reverse complement strand
GTTGGCGCTGAAGTTGGTCTGCAGCTCGGTGTGCTTGTAGAGGTTGTTGAGCACGACCCGGGCGATCGCGTCCTTGCGGATCTCGATCACGATGCGACGGCCGACGCGCGACGACGACTCGTCCCGGAGGTCGGAGATGCCCTGGATGCGGCCGGCGTTGACCAGGTCGGCGATCTTGCGCATGAGGTTGTCGGGGTTGACCTGGTAGGGCAGGCCGGTCACGACGAGCTGGATGCGGCCCTTGGTGTCCTCCTCGATCGACACGATCGCGCGCATCATGATCGAGCCGCGGCCCGTGCGATACATGTCCTCGATGCCCTTGGTGCCGACGATCAACGCGTCGGACGGGAAGTCCGGACCCTTGACCCGCTCGATCAGCGCTTCGAGCAGCTCCGCCTTGCTGGCCTCGGGGTGGGCCAGGGCCCACTGGGCGCCCTCGGCGACCTCACGCAGGTTGTGCGGCGGGATGTTGGTGGCCATGCCGACCGCGATGCCGGCCGAGCCGTTGACCAGCAGGTTGGGGATGCGCGCCGGGAGCACGGTCGGCTCCTGCGAGCGGCCGTCGTAGTTGGGGCGGAAGTCGACGGTGTTCTTGTCGATGTCACGCACCATCTCCATGGCGATCGGCGCGAGCCGGCACTCGGTGTATCGCATCGCGGCGGCACCATCGTCGCCGGGCGAGCCGAAGTTGCCCTGCCCGTCGATCATCGGTGCGCGCATGACCCACGGCTGCGCCAGGCGTACGAGGGTGTCGTAGATCGCGGTGTCGCCGTGCGGGTGGTACTGACCCATGACGTCACCCACGATGCGCGAGCACTTGGAGAAGCCCCGGTCGGGCCGGTAGCCGCCGTCGAACATCGCGTAGAGCACGCGGCGGTGCACGGGCTTGAGCCCATCGCGTACGTCCGGCAGTGCGCGCGAGACGATCACGCTCATCGCGTAGTCGATGTAGGAGCGCTGCATCTCGTCCTGCAGCTCGACCGCTTCGATCCGGTCGTGCTCGGGAGGTGTCGTGTCAGTCATCAGTGAGCCCTGTCAGGTCAGATGTCGAGGAAGCGGACGTCTTTGGCATTGCGCTGGATGAAGGACCGGCGCTGCTCGACGTCCTCGCCCATGAGGATCGTGAACATCTCGTCGGCCATCGCGGCGTCCTCCAGCGTCACCTGGCGGAGGATGCGGTTGGCCGGATCCATCGTGGTGTCCCACAGCTCGCTGTCGTTCATCTCGCCGAGACCCTTGTAGCGCTGGATCTGCTGGCCGAGCTCCTTGGGCAGGCGCTTGCCGTCGGCAGCCCCGGCCTTGAGCATCGCGTCACGCTCGGCGTCGGAGTAGGCGAGCTCGTCGGGCGAGTTGCTCCACTTGATCTTGTAGAGCGGCGGCTGCGCGAGATAGACGTGGCCGCCGTCGATCAGCGGCTTCATGAACCGGAACAGCAGCGTCAGCAGCAGCGTCGAGATGTGCTGGCCGTCGACGTCGGCATCGGCCATCAGCACGATCTTGTGATAGCGCAGCTTGTCGATGTCGAAGTCGTCGTGCACGCCGGTGCCGAGCGCCGAGATGATCGCCTGGACCTCGGCGTTCTGCAGGATCTTGTCGATGCGGGCCTTCTCGACGTTGAGGATCTTGCCGCGCAGCGGGAGGATCGCCTGCGTACGCGGGTCGCGGCCGCCCTTGGCCGAGCCGCCGGCGGAGTTGCCCTCGACGATGAAGACCTCGCACTCCTCGGGGTTGCGCGACGAGCAGTCGGCGAGCTTGCCCGGCAGGCCACCGCCGCCCAGGAAGCCCTTGCGGTTGCGGGCCAGGTCGCGGGCCTTGCGGGCGGCCATACGGGCGGTCGCCGCGTCGATCGACTTGCGGACGATCGTCTTGCCCTCGGTCGGGTGCTGCTCGAACCAGGCACCGAGCTCGTCGTAGAGAACGGTCTGGACGTAGGACTTGGCCTCGCTGTTGCCGAGCTTGGTCTTGGTCTGCCCCTCGAACTGCGGCTCCTCGAGCTTGATCGAGACGATTGCGGTGAGGCCCTCGCGGATGTCCTCGCCCGAGAGGTTGTCGGCGGCCTTCTTGATCAGACCCTGCGCCGTCGCGAACTTGTTGACCGTCGAGGTCAGCGCCGCGCGGAAGCCTTCCTCGTGCGTGCCGCCCTCGTGCGTGTTGATCGTGTTGGCGAACGTGTGCACCGACTCGATGAAGCTGTCGTTCCACTGCATCGCGATCTCGAGCGACAGTCCCTTGGACTCGTCCTCGGACTCGATCGAGATGACCTCGCGGTGGATCGGGGACTTGCTGCCGACGTTGATGTGCTCGACGTAGTCGACCAGGCCCTTGTCGAAGCGGAACCGGCAATCGCGCTCGATCTCGTCGACGGGGGTGTCGCCCTCGGTGGCCTCCTGCGCCTCCTCGCGGTCGTCGCGGAGCACGAGCTCGAGGCCCTTGTTGAGGAACGCCATCTCGCGGAATCGCGTCTTGAGCGTCTCGTAGCTGTAGACCACGCTCTCGAAGATGTCCTCGCTGGCGTAGAACGTCGTCGTCGTGCCGGTCTCGTCGGTCTTTTCGTGCCGCTCGAGCGGAGCGTCGGGGACGCCGTACGTGAAGGACTGGGTCCAGCGGTAGCCGTCGCGCTTGATCTCGACGTCGAGCCTGGTCGAGAGCGCGTTGACGACCGAGACGCCGACGCCGTGCAGACCACCGGAGACCTTGTAGCCGCCGCCGCCGAACTTGCCGCCGGCGTGCAGCGAGGTGAGGACCAGCGTGACGGCCGGCATCTTCTCTGTGGGGTGCTCGTCGACCGGGATGCCGCGGCCGTCGTCGACGACCCGGACACCGCCGTCGGCCTGGAGGGTCACCGCGATGTGGGAGGCGTAGCCCGCGAGCGCTTCGTCGACCGAGTTGTCGACGACCTCGTAGACGAGGTGGTGGAGCCCGCGTTCACCGGTCGAGCCGATGTACATGCCGGGGCGCTTGCGAACCGCCTCCAGACCTTCGAGGACCTGAATGTTGCTGGCGTCGTACGAGGCTTCAGGATCTGGAGTTTGGCTCACTTGTCCAGTATACGGGCCGTTATGTGCGTCTCAGCGCTTACCCACAGTTCCCGGGTGGCGCGTCGCGACCGTCACTTGCCCCTGAGAGCCACAAAACGGTGGCTGTGACGACGGCACGGACCCTCCACCGACCTCCGGTATGTCCACGGTGTCCCCGAGTCGCCCATTCGGCATCTCCCGGGGAATGCGGCGTCACGGCCTTGGGGACCATCGGGCATCGTAGAGGAATGAGCACGACCGCCACCCGCCGCGACACCGCGATGCCCGCGCTGGCCGCTGCGATCGCAGCGGGGCTGACGCTTCTCGTCATGATCCGCCTCGCTCTGCAGTCGTCCCAGGGACAGCACTGGGACGACGAGGCGATGCGCACCGTCATCGCGGGTCGCGACACCAGGCTCGCGCTGTTGAGCGGTCTCGGCTACGTCTCGATCGGCGCGATCGTCATGGTCGCGCTCGCCTGCGGCGTCGTCGCCCTCCTGCGGGGCAAGGCCCGGCTCGCGATCGGCGCGGCCGTCATCATCGGTGGCGCCGACATCACGACGCAGGTCCTCAAGCACGCGTTCCTCGATCGCCCGGACTTCGGCCTGGGCGTCCTCAACAGCCTGCCGAGCGGTCACACCACGGTGGTCGCGAGTGCCGTGGGCGCGGCCCTGCTCGTGGCCCCCGGCGGCGTACGCCCGCTCGTCGCCGCGACCGGCGGATTCGCCACGACGCTCACGGGTGCCTCGACGATCGTCGCCGGCTGGCACCGGCCCGCCGATGTCGTGGCCGCCCTCGCGGTCAGCCTGGTCTGGACCGGGTTCGTCGCGTTGTGCTTCCACGGTCCGCGCACCCCGGTGACCGGTACGTTCGTCAGCGCTCTGCTGGGCTGCGGTGCGGCGCTGGCCTTCCTCGTCGCGATCGGGGTCCGCCCGGCGTACGGATGGGTCGGATTCACCCAGGCGTCGCTGGTGCTCGGGGCGGTCACGGCGGTGACGGCGCTGTTCGTGGTGGCCGCGGCGGCCGTGTCCCCAGCTGAGTGACCTCGACACGATCGATCACCGGGTACTCGCTGGTCGAGTGCCGCCGAGGGACGAGGCGGTGTGTCGAGACCCCTTAGCCGTACGTGTCTCGTGGGCCGCGGGCACCGCGGATCGAGCGTGGGCCCTTCTTCCACGATGGTGCCTGGGGTCCGCGGACCACGATCCGCAGCACCGACCCGTCGCCCATGAGCTCGTTTAGCTTGGCCACGATGCGCGGGGCGAGCAGCCGGAGCTGCGTCGCCCACGCCGTCGAGTCGGTGCGCACCTCGACCTCGCCGTCGTCGAATGCGATGACCTCGGAGTGCTGGGCGACCTCGGGCCCGACGATGCCGGCCCAGTCGGTGAACACCCGCTGCGCGGCGAGCCGCTCGTCCCAGCCCTGGTCGTTGACGACCTCGCCGAGCAGGTCAGCGAGGCTGCTCGGCTCGTCGCGTGCGGCGCGGGCCGGCTTGGCCGGACGTACCCGACGCTTGCCTGACGGGGGCACGGGAGATCCCTTGCCTCGATAGGACTTGGCGATGTCGCGGGCCAGGTCCAGGCCGTCATCGGGTGCGGGCCCGTCGGACTCAGTCACGGACGACCTCCCCTCCTGCCACGTTGAAGCGGTGACCCTTGAGCGCCTCGGGCACATCATCGGCGACCGCGGCGGTGACCAGCACCTGCTCCGCATCGCCGACGAGCTCGGCGAGCTGCTGGCGGCGGCCCTGGTCGAGCTCGGCGAAGACGTCGTCGAGGATCAGCACGGGATCGTCATCATCCTCGCGCAGCAGCTCGAACGATGCGAGCCTCAGGGCGAGCGCCAATGACCAGGCCTCGCCATGGCTCGCATATCCCTTGGCCGGCAGGTCACCGATCATCAGGGTCACGTCGTCGCGATGCGGGCCGACGAGGCTGATGCCACGGTCCATCTCGTCGTTGCGGCGGCGCGCGATCTCGTCGAGCAACGCCTGCCGGATGTCCTGCTGATCGCGTACGTCGGCGTCGAGCTCGAGCGATGGCTTGTAGGTCGCGGTGATGACGCGGCGGTCGGGCGCCGATGCGGCGGCGACGCGTACGTACGCCTCCGC
>NZ_JAKFCB010000397.1:0-8796 GCF_036676885.1 Aeromicrobium sp. | reverse complement strand
GTGCTGGCCGCATCCTGACCGGCAGCATCTGACAGAGAGTGATGACCATGGCCCAGAAACAGTCCATCCTGGGGCGCATCGGACAGTTGACGCGCGCCAACATCAATGCCCTGCTCGACAAGGCCGAGGACCCGGAGAAGATGCTCGACCAGCTCGTCCGCGACTACACCAACTCGATCGCCGAGGCCGAGGACGCCGTCGCCCAGACGATCGGCAACCTGCGCCTCGCCGAGGCGGACCACGCGGAGGATGTCGCCGCCGTCAAGGAGTGGGGCCAGAAGGCGCTGGCCGCATCCCAGAAGGCCGACGCGCTCCGCGCCTCCGGTCAGGCAGCGGAGGCCGACAAGTTCGACCAGCTCGCCAAGATCGCGCTGTCGAAGCAGATCGGCTTCGAGAACGAGGCCAAGCAGGCGGCGCCCATGATCGCCGCGCAGAACGAGACCGTCGAGAAGCTCAAGACCGGACTGATCGGCATGAAGGGCAAGCTCGGAGAGCTGCAGACCAAGCGCGACCAGCTCGTCGCCCGCGCCAAGATGTCCGAGGCGCAGGCCAAGGTCCAGGACGCCGTCAAGTCGATCGACGTGCTCGACCCGACCAGCGAGCTGGGCCGATTCGAGGACAAGGTCCGCCGCTCCGAGGCCCAGGTCGCCGGTCAGGCCGAGCTCAACGCGGCGACGGCAGATCCGTGGGACGAGCTCGAGGCATCGTCGACCGATGCCGAGGTCGAGGCCCGGCTGTCGGAGCTCAAGGGCATCGGAGCCGGCAACTCGAACGAGCAGGTGACCGAATGAAGCTCAACGAGTCGTTCAGCTATCACGGTGCCGGCGTCGAGGCGGTCTACGCCCTGATCACGGACCAGTCGTTCCGCACCGAGTCGTGCGCCAACCAGGGCTCACTCGAGTACGAGGTCACGGTCGAGCCCGATGGCGACGGGGCAACCGTCACGGTCATCCGTACGCAGGACGCCGACATGCCGGACTTCGTCAAGAAGCTGACCGGCAGCACCGTCAAGGTCAAGCAGACCGAGGTGTGGAGCGGTCCTGACGGCAGCGGCAACCGCAGCGCAGACGTCAAGGTCAGCATCATCGGTCAGCCCGCCGAGATGACCGGCAAGGCCAACCTGATCGCGGACGGCGCCGCCACGAGCTTCACGCTCGACGGCGACGTCAAGGTGTCGATCCCGTTCATCGGCAAGAAGATCGAGCCCGAGGTCGCCAAGGCCATCCGGTCCTCGCTGCGCGAAGAGGTCGAGTACGGCCAGCAGAAGCTCTGAGCGGTCCTAGGACGCCGTGCTCGGCCCCGCGAGGGCGCTGAGCACGGCGTCGATCTCCTGCGTGGCGTACCACGCGAGGTCACCCGTGCCGTCCACGTCGAGGTGGAACGACACGACGTCGTCGAGGCTCAGCGGGCCATCGGGGTCGTCCAGCTCTGCCGCGGCGACCGCGACGGCGTGCTCGGCCGCCTCCTCGAGGGCGGCGAGCTCGTCCTCCTCGTCCTCCGAGGCGGCGATGAAGGCCGGCGCAGTGATCGACCCACCCGCGGCCAGGACCGTGAGCTCTTCGCGGCCCACAGCGAGATAGGCCCTCATGACTTCGCCGGCCGCTGACGTCCGCGCGGCGCCCGGGACCGGCGTCCCTCGACCGATTCGACGAGCTCGAGCAACGCGTCCTCGATGCACTGCGCCAGCACGTCGACGTCCGGCACCGCCTCACGGTCGGCGACGATGCCGAAGAACACCTTGCTGTTGTAGGACGTCACCCCGATCGAGACGGCGCGCCGGCCGCTCAACGGGATGCAGGGGTAGACCTCGCTGACCGCCTCCCCCGCCATGTAGACGGGTTCCTGGGGGCCCGGCACGTTGGTGATGACGATCTGGTGGCCCCGGCCGGCCTCGGCGTCCGCGACTCGTGCGCCGACGGCGTGGAACGTCGAGGTGGCGAAGCCCGGCAGGTTGGCCAGCTTGTTTGCTGCCACCGCCGAACCGGTCTCCCGGTGGTCCTTGAGCGCGTAGGAGACCTGGTGCAGCCGGACGACCGGGTTGGACTCGCCGACCGGCAGCGACAGCAGGTGCCCGCGCACCTTGGAGCCCAGCGACGTCGGCAGGCCGTCCTCGGCGACGACCGACATCGGCACCATCGCGCGGAAACTCGTCTTGGGGGTGACCGGCTCCGCCCGGGTCAGCATCCAGCCGCGGATGCCGCCCGCGATCACCGCGAGGATCACGTCGTTGACGGTGCCGCCGTGCTCCTCGCGCACGCGGCGGAAGGAGTCGAGCTCGGCGGCCAGCGAGGCGAACCGGCGATGCCGCGACAGCTCGGTCGACAGGACGCTGTTGGGTGGCTGGCCGTCGACGCCGATGACCGGCAGGCGGCGGGCGATGCGGCCCAGGTTGAGCTCGGCGACGCGCAACGCCTCTCCGGGGTGCCGCAGGTTGCGGTTGAGCGTGCCCACGACGAGCCCGGCGGCGTTGGGCTCCGAACGCGGGTTCCACTCCTCGTGCGGGATGTCCCGGTCGTGTGCCGTCTCCTCGAGCAGCACCTGCGCGAGGTCGACCGTCTCGGAGCCGTCGACCAGCGCCTGGTGGGCCTTGAACAGCAGCGCGACCCGGCCCCCGGACAGGCCCTCGATCAGGTAGAGCTCCCACAACGGGCGGTCGAGGTCGAGCCGCCGGGCGATCAGCCGGCCGACCAGCTCGTGCAGCGCGGCGGTCGTGCCGGGTCGCGGGAGGGCCGAACGGCGTACGTGCAACGAGATGTCGAAGTTCTCGTCGTCGAGCCACACCGGGGTGCCCAGGGACGCCGGGACGGTGCGCGGAACCTGCCGGTATCGCGGGACGAGGTCGATGCGCTCGTTGATGACGTGGATCAGGCGGTCGTAGTCGAGCGGGTGCTCACCGGGCTCGAGGATCGCGAGCGAGGCGATCTGGCGGGGGACGGTCGGGCTGTCCTGCTGCAGGAACATCGCATCCAGCGGGCTCAACCGTTGCATGACTCTCCTCAGGGACGTCCTGGAGAGAAGTTATCACCGGATCACGACGCGGCAGCCGGGAGCACGCCGGGGCCGGCAACCTGTGACACAAGACTCCTCGCCAGGACCTCGATCCGGGTCACGAACGGCGACGACGGCGCCACCTCGCGCGGCGTCCGGCCGCTGACCGCCGCGAGGTCGAGACCGGACTGGTCGAACGGCAGGTACGCCGTCGGCACGATGCCGGTGAGCCGCCGCAGCGTGGCGTCGATCTCGCGTTCGCGCCAGCCCAGCGACGTACGTGTCATGTTGACGACGAGCGTCGGTGGGCGGCCCGGCACGGCCTCGCCGAGGTCGTGCAGGCCGCGGACGAGACGGGCCAGGCCCACGGGGTCGGGTCGGCCCACCGCCACGATCACGTCAGCCTGGTCGAGCACCTGCAGGGTCGACTGGTTGCGGTTGCCGGTGTGCCCCGCGCCCGTCTCGAGGGAGAATCCGCAGTCGACGACGACCAGCCCCGCGAGCGAGCGCAGGCGGGCCAGCACGAGCTCGAACGCTCCCGTGCGTACCTGGGGCCACATGTCGGCGCGCGGCAGGCCGGTGAGCAGCCGCAGGTTGTCGTCGATGCCGAGCAGGTGGTCACCGGCCTCTGCCGCCCGGCCGGTGTTGGCGGCGCGGCAGGCGGCCACGAGACCGCTGACGTCGTCGAGCACGGAGAGCGCCTGGCCGAGGGATCCGCCGTAGGTGTCGGCGTCGACCAGCACCGTGTCAGCGCCCTGGGCCGCGGCGGCGGAGGCCAGCCCCAACGCGACGGTGCTGCGACCCGGCGCACCGGCCGGGCCCCAGACCGCGATCAGTGGTGCGCGCTCCTCCTGTGGGGCCTGCCGTGGCGCCGGCACGTCACGCGCGACGACATCCAGCGATCCCAGCCTGAGGGTGCGCTCGATGCCCAGAGCCCGGCACAACCCGTCGTCGGACTCGACTGCCGCGACGCGTACGCCGGCATGCTCCAGCCGATAGACCGCATCGGCGTCCAGACCCGCCAGGTCGGCCGTGACGAGGGCAGCGGAGGCGACGTCGGTCTCGGCCACCGCGAGGAGGTCAGCGACGTCGACGCAGCGGCGTGCCAGCCGGAGTGCCGTGGATGCCTCGATCTCGCGAATCGCCGCCGCCTCCCACGCTGCGCCACCGGCGGCGAGGACGACGTCCATCAGGACACCCTGACGAGCGTCACGTGGCCGGCCGCCACGGTGCTCACGACCGAGCCGTGCAACTGCGCCTTGTCGACGTCGACCAGCACCGTCTGGGCGAGCGATCCGTTCAGCGCGGCGGCGTCGTCACCCGACTCGATGACCCGCACGGACTCCAGCACGACCCTGGCCTTGCCCTCCGGCTCGTCACCGGGGCCCGGGCCGACCCACACGTCGACGAGGTCACCGCGGCCGAGGTCGGCCGGCGCTGCCCCGTCGGCCACGCTGAGCGGCAGCTGGCTCCTCGAGGTGCGCGACCTGGGCACGAGCGACTTCTTGTCGACCAGGGAACCGGCCGCGACCCCGTGGGCCCAGACCAGCTCGTCCAGCGGCGCCGCGAACTCCTCGTCCGTACGTACGTAGTTGCCCTTCGTCGCCGACGACAGGCGTACGCGGGTCGCCTGGAGCGCGTCACGATCGACCGGGTCGCCCGGCGCGACGGTGGACCTGACGGACCAGTACTCGACGGTGTCGTCGCTGGCGGCCGCGAGACGGCCGCCGAGGATCGTCGCGCCCAGCACGAGCAGCAGCCCGATCAGGAGTCGTGGGTCGCGCCACGGTCGGATGCGCAGTCGTTGCGCCGCTGTCCTGCCTGATCCCCCAGGCCCCCGCCAGTTCGTCATGCATCGGTTGTACAGACTCCGCCAGGTTTCGTCCATACCCGTCCGGGTTGTCCACAGCCGACGCGAACCCGTGGCCACGATGACACCGCGGCGTGGGAAACTGGGGTCATGCCACCCACCAGCCCGCGGTTCCTCACGCTGGCCGACGTCGCGGAGGTTCTCAACGTCACGGTGCGTCAGGTCTATGCGCTGGTTCGCTCCGGCGACCTGCGCGGCATCCAGATCGGCGGCCGGGGACAGTGGCGCATCGAGAACGATCAGCTCGAGGACTACATCGCGCGCCAGTACGCCCGTGCCGAGGCGCCGGACGACACCGAGGCCGACGAGCTCGCGTCATCCGACGACGTCACGTCCGACCGCTGACGACCGCGATCCCGTCGAACGGCAACACCTGATCGCGCCCTGACCCGGCCCTCAGGCGTACGAAGTCGCGCCCGGCCACCACGACTGACCCGTCGCGGACCGTCCCGTCGACGAGCCGCACCCTGATCTCCTCGCCGGCCTCACGCAGCGCCCTGAACACGTGGCCCCAGCCGAGCGCGTCGCCGACCGCTGTCGAGTCGTCCGCACGCCGTTCGCTCGAGTGGACCGCCATCACCGCGGCCGAGCTGACGACATGGTCCATGCTGTCGCCGCGCAGGTGCACCAGCCGGTCGTTGACCAGCGTCACATGTCCCTCGACGCGGTCGGCGCCGCGTACGGCCAGCACCACGTGGCCGCCGAGCAGCTGCCGCCACGACGTCTGGGCCCAGTCGCCGTCACGGAGCTCGTCGACGAGCGCGTCACGCTCGTCGAGCTCGAGGTCCGCGGCTCGCGCCTCCAGGTCCTCGAACAACCGGTCCCACCGCATGCCGGAACGCTATCCCAGCCGCGGCTGCCCCGACAGTGTCCACCGCCCGGCGCACACGATGTTGACAGGTGATCTCAAACGGTCTTGTCTGTATTCAAACGTCATCAAACGTTTTCATGTGCTGATCGGGGGGTCAGATGTTGTCTCGCGGCGGATGGGTGCTCTGCGCCCTGGCAGGCGTCAGTGTCGCCCGGCTCGGTCCGGAGGCCGCCGGGGCGAGCAGCGACCTCCGAGGTGAGAGCTTCCCTGCCGCGCTGCTCGGACTCGGCTGCCTGGTGCAGCTGGCCTTGTCGTCCTGGGTCCTGCTGACCGTCGGCCTGTCGCTGCTGCATGCGCCGCCGCCGCTCGTGCGCGCGGTCGCTCCCCGGCTCCTGCGTCGTGCACTGTTCGCCGGCACGGCCGGCGCCCTGGCCCTCGCGCCGGTGCAGGCCGAGCGGGGGATCGCGCCGAGCGGGCCGCCCCAGCACGATGTGGCCGGCTTGCGGCTCCCCGACCGCCCGGTCGCGGCGGTCCCCCGCGCCCCCACAGCTCCGGCAGTCGTCGTCGTACGCCCCGGCGACACGTTGTGGGCCATCGCCGCCCGCTCACTGCCCGCCGGCGCCACCAACGCCGAGATCGCCCACGCGTGCGCCCGCTGGCACGCCGCCAACCGGGACGTCATCGGCGCCGATCCCCACCTCATCTTCCCCACGCAACGCCTCAATCCGCCGCTCGGGAAGGACCCCACATGAAGACCGCGACAGCCCTGCTCGTCCCCTCGCTCCAACCGTCGTTCGCCGGCCCCGTCGAGCCGGCGCCCGGTCAGATCCCCCTGCCGTTCCCCGGCCTGAGCCCCGTGCTGCCAGTGCCCGTCGAGCGGGGCGACGCGCGGCCCATGCGCCAACGCGCCGCGCGGTTCATGCAAGCCCTCGTCGAGGTCCTGTCCGGCGAGCGGGCGGCCCGGCAGATGGCCGGCTGGATGGCGCCCGACGTCTACGACCAGCTGACGAGCCGCCTGGCCGCACACGCCCGGGTGCCGCTGCGCGCCCGCTCAGGCCACGGTGCCCGCATCGTCTCGGTCCACGTCGCCATGGTCCACGACGGTGCGGCCGAGATCGCCGGGCGCATGGTGCACCGCGGCCGCTCGCGAGCTCTCGCCGTACGCCTGGAGCTCCAGACCACGCACCGCGGCGACCAGGTCTGGAAGTGCACCGCGCTGACCTGGGCCTGAGCCCGTGGGGTGACCCTCGGCCGCGAGGCGCCAGACCGAGTGCGGCAGGGCGCCGAGCTCAGGAGCGACTTCGTGTCATTCGACGAGCAGTCGACGCGGAGTTGGCCGACTCCACAACGACGCTTGTCGATTGACACGAAGTCTCTCGTGAGCGTTGGTGACCGGACTTGCAGCGCAGGCGAACCGACGGACGAGATCGCCCTATCTATTGTTCTTGCGCGACTTCCGCTGCTGCTTTGCCTTCTGGCGCGCCTTGTTCTTGGCGTTCGCCTGACGGCGTGCCTCAGCCTCGGGCGTCTCATCGGGCGCGCTGGCGCCACGCACCTCCGCATCGCCGGCCTCACTCGGCGACGAGTAGGACAGCGCCTGCGGCTTCTTCTCCGCGGCCAGGCCCTTGGCGGTCAGCTGCGGCTCCGCCTCGGTGGCCTGCTCGACCTGGACGTCCAGGTTGAACAGGAAGCCGACCGACTCCTCGGCGATGCCCTCCATCATGGCGTTGAACAGGTCGTAGCCCTCGCGCTGGTACTCCACGAGCGGATCGCGCTGCGAGTATGCCCGCAGGCCGATGCCCTCGCGGAGGTAGTCCATCTCGTAGAGGTGCTCGCGCCACTTGCGGTCGAGCACGCTCAGGACGACGCGCCGCTCGAGCTCACGCATGACCTCGGAGCCGAGCTCGCTCTCGCGCTTGGCGTATGCGGCGAGGGCGTCCTCGGCGACGACCTCCTGGAGGTACTCGCGGGACAGGCCTTCGCGGCCGCCGGCCTCGGCCTCCACGCCCTCGACCGTCAGGCCGATCGGGTAGAGCGTGCCGAGCGCGGTCCACAGCTGGTCGAGCTCCCACTCCTCGGGGAATCCCTCGGTGGCGCCGTGGACGTACGCGGCGGCGACCTCGGTGATCATCGAGGTGACCCAGTCGTGCATGTCCTCGCCCTCGAGCACCCGACGGCGCTCGGCGTAGATGACCTCACGCTGGCGGCTCATGACGTCGTCGTACTTGAGGATGTTCTTGCGGGTGTCGAAGTTCTGCGCCTCGACCTGGGCCTGGGCGGAGGCGATCGCGCCCGTGACCCGCTTGTTCTCGATCGGCACGTCGTCGGGGATCTTCATGGTCTGCAGGACCCAGTTGACCCAGTCAGCCTTGAACAGGCGCATCAGGTCGTCCTCGAGCGACAGGTAGAAGCGGGTCTCGCCAGGGTCACCCTGACGGCCGGAGCGACCGCGCAGCTGGTTGTCGATGCGGCGGGACTCGTGGCGCTCGGTGCCGATGACCGCCAGGCCACCGACGGCGGCGACCTCGTCGTGCTCGGCCGCGACCTGCTCCTCCATCTGCTTGAGGGTCTGGGGCCACTCGGCTTCGTACGCCTCGGAGTCCTCGAGCGGGTCGAGCCCCTTCTTGCGCAGCGCCTGATCGGCGAGGAACTCGACACTGCCGCCGAGCATGATGTCGGTGCCGCGGCCGGCCATGTTGGTGGCAACGGTGACGGCACCCTTGTGCCCGGCCATCGCCACGATCGCGGCCTCACGGTCGTGCTGCTTGGCGTTGAGCACCTCGTGCGGGACGCCGCGCTTCTTGAGCTGCTTGGAGAGCCGCTCGCTCTTGGCGACGCTCGTCGTGCCGACCAGGATCGGCTGTCCGGCGGTGTGGCGCTCGACGATGTCCTCGACGACGGCGTCGAACTTGGCCTGCTCGGTGCGGTAGACCAGGTCGGGCTGGTCGGCACGGGCGACCGGCTTGTTGGTCGGGATCGGCACGACGCCGAGCTTGTAGATCTTGTCGAACTCCGACGCCTCGGTCAGGGCCGTACCGGTCATGCCGCTGAGCTTGTCGTAGAGGCGGAAGTAGTTCTGCAGCGTGATCGTGGCGAGGGTCTGGTACTCCTCGCGGATGCGTACGCC
>NZ_JAKFCB010000396.1:0-8209 GCF_036676885.1 Aeromicrobium sp. | reverse complement strand
TAGTTCGAGTTGTTGCTGAACACCTCGTTGTGGCTCCAACGCGCGTGGTCCTGCGGCAGCCCGGGGTGGCCCGGGAACAGCGAGTCCGTCGCGATGCCGGTGGCGTTGTCGTAGAACTGGTTGTGGTGCGCGTAGACGGAGTTGCCGGCCGTGCCGGAGTAGCCCAGCGTGTTGTCGTGGCTCTTGCTGTTGCGGATCTCGATGGCGTACCGGCTGACCGCGGTGGTCTTGCTGTCCGCGTTGAGGTCGGAGGCCGAGCCGGGATAGATGCCGGAGTCGCCGTTGTAGTACGCGTCGACGTTCTGGATCAGCCCGTGGTCGCTGGCGAACGCCAGGATGCCGTACTCGTCGTTGCCGCGGGCGACCAGCTCGTCGATCAGGAACCCGTCGGTCTCCAGGACGTACACGGCGTTGAACTCGGCCTGCTGCACCGTGAAGTTGCGCATCACGACACCGCCGGCGCGGTCGGCCCGGATCGCGTTGAGCTTGCTGAACCGGTTGTCGATCACGACGTCGCTGGGCTTGCTGCCGGTGCCGACGATCTGGGTGCCGCACGTGGCGTTGTCGCAGCGGATCGAGTCGTCCTGCGGGGTCGAGTCGCCCAGCAGCGCGATGAGGTTGAGGTTGTGCGGGCACCGGACCTGGTCGGGGTATGACAGCGCGATCGGGCTGCTGGCGCTCTCGGTCTGCAGGCCGGTGATGCTGCCGATGAACTGGGCGAGCTGCAGCGGGTCCTTCGACTCGGTCTTGATGTTCGCGCAGTAGCCCTCGGGCTTGATCGCCGCGTACTTGCTTTCGGTGTACGTCCCCGGGAGGACGTACACCGAAGTCTTGGGCTGCGTGATCGAGTTGATCGCGTCCTGGATCGACTCGTAACGGCACTTCGCCAGCAGCTGCTGGTTGCGGACCTTGAGGGTGCCGGTCGGCATCGCCGCGATCTTGCTCGCACTGGCGCTCGTACAGACGACGCGATAGCGCGCGTTGGACAGGCCGAGGTAGGTCGGCACGACACCCGTGCCATCCGGGAAGCCGGCCTCCCGCTCCTCGTGGGCGCTCGCGGATGACGCGGTGACGACTCCACCGACGACGACCGACGACAACAGGGCGATCAGGACCAGGAACGTGCGGGCAGTGCGCATGGGACCTCCGGAGGCGTTGCCAGCACAACGAGCGGAGTGTGATCCAGGTTACGCGCCAGTAACCTCAGGGTGCCGTCTCACGAGGTCTCGATTCGCCGAACGCCCCCTCACAGAGCTCGTGGGGGGACCCCAGCAGAGCTCGCCTGGCTACTCGACCGGCGAGGGTCGGGGTCAGCGGTTGCGGGGATGTGACTTGGCGGTGCGCTCGTTGCCGCGCTTGTAGTTGCCGGTGAGCCGCGCCATCAGCAGCTGGGGGTCGCTCGACTCGGCGTCGCGTACGAACTGCCGTGCCTTCTCGCCGCGCAGCACCGCCGCCTCGCGCCCGTGGTGGGAGATGACGACCTCCTTGCCGCGCACGACCCACTCGAAGCCGCTCGGCCGGCCCTTCATCGGTCGACCTGCAGGTAGTCGAGCGCCGAGTCGACGAGCGTGTGCGCCAGGTTGCGGCTCGCCGCCGCATGCGCATGGGCCTGCCGGATCAGGTCCTTGGTGTCGATGCCCGCGTCGCCGTAGTAGCCCTCGTGCACCCATCGCTCGTACGTCTCCGCGGTGACCTCGGGGTGGAACTGCCAGGCGATCGCCCGCGCACCATGTGCCTCGTCGATGAAGCACTGCGGGCCGCGCCATGACGTGCCGATCACGCGGGACGTGGGGCCCGGCGCGAACACGTCGCTGTGCATCTGCGCCCACGGCCCCTCGGGGCACAGGATCGGGTCGATCGTGTCGACGCGCTGCCAGCCGAGCTCCGGTGCGTCGGCGCGCCACGACGTGCCGCCGAGCGCCCGGGCCATGAGCTGTGCGCCGTAACAGATGCCCATCACCGGCGTGCCGTCCCGCAGCGCCGAGCGTACGAACCGCGACTCGGCCTCGACGACGTCCTTCCACTTGGGCTCGTGGGCCGCCTTGTCGGAGCCGAGCAGGAAGATCAGGTCCGTGTCGCCGATCGTGGAGTACGCCGGAAGGTTGTCGCGGTCGAGCTCGACGAGCTGGCCGCCGAGCTGGAGCAGGCGCTCGTGGAAGTGCCCGCCGTCCCTGTCGGCCTGATCGGCGATCACGTGAATGCGCATGACCTCATTGTGCCGGTTCGGGTCAGCCACCGGCGCTCCGCAGGAACTCCTCGAGCAACGGCCCGGCGGTCTGCGAGCCCGAGTCGCCGTCCTCGACGAACACGGCTACGGCGAGATCGCCCTGGGTGGCGATCATCCAGGCATGCGTGCGGGGCGGGTTGTCCTTGCCGTACTCCGCCGTGCCGGTCTTGGCGGACACGGGCTTGCCGGGTACGTCCGACAGGAACGCCGCGCTGCCGCCGGTCACGACGCCGCGGAACATCTCCTGCAACTGCTTGGCCTCTCCCCCGGCCAGCGGGTCGGCCGGCTTCGCGGCGGCCTTGGTCGGCGCGTCCTCCAGCAACGTCGGCGTGACCCTCGAGCCGTTCGCGATCGACGCCGCGACGACGGCCATCGCGAGCGGTGATGCCTGGATCCTGCCCTGCCCGATCATCGACGCGGCGTGCTCCGTGCCCTCGGCCTCGTCGGGGACCGCGCCGAGATAGGCCGGGAAGCCGAGGTCGAGGTCCGGCCCGAGGCCGAGCGCGGCGGCCGCCTGGGCGAGCTTGTCCTGGGGCGCCTTGCCCCGCGTCGCGATCATCGCGGTGTTGCACGAGTTGGCGATCGCCGAGCTCAACGGGATCTTGCCGATCGCACCGGCGGGATAGTCGGAGTAGTTGGTGAACACACGGCCCTCGACCGTGACCGTGCGGGCGCACGGCACCGTGGTGGACGGCTTGAGCCCGGAGCGCAGGAACGTCAGAGCGGTGACCAACTTGAACGTCGAGCCCGGCGCGTAGTGGCCCGTCGCGGCGGTGTCGGCGCCCTTGCCTCCGGGACCGCTCGCGAGTGCCACGATCTTGCCGGACGAAGGGCGGATCGCCACGATTGCGCTGGCCGGCTTCACGTCGGCGAGGATCTTGTCAGCCGAGCCCTGCAGCTCGAGGTCGATCGTCGTACGAAGCGCCTTGCCGGCACGTGGCGCGCTGGAGAACAGCTCGCGGGCCTTCGATCCCGACACCGCCTCGACCGTGACCCCCGGATTGCCGCGCAGCCGGCTGTCGTACCGCTGCTCCAGACCAGTCAGGCCGACCAGGTCACCGGCCTCGACGGAGCCCTTGGACTTGGCGATGATCTCGGCCGTGGTCTCACCGACGACCCCGAGCAGCGGCTGCCCGAACCCCTTGGTGGGCGCGAGGGGCAGCTCGGCGCCCAGCTGGACGGCACCGGGGATCGACGCGAGCTCGGCATCGCTGAGGGTGTCGTCGGAGTCGGCACGCACCACCAACCCGACCACGAACGCCTGCGGGCCGGCCGCCTTGGCCGCCTTGGCGTAGCGGTCGGCGTCGATGTCGAGCAGGCGGGCCAGCGCCCTCGCGGAGCTGTCCACCTCGGCTGCCTCGATCCGCGACTTGTCGATGCCGATCCGCTCGACCCGCCGCTCGATGACGAGGCCCGCACCACCGGCACCGACGATGTCTCCTCGGTCGGCCGGACTCGTACGCAGCCGCAGCCGCTCGTCGGCGGTCAGGTCGGGCGCGACGATCGTGGGTGCCCACCGGACCCGCCAGGTGTCGTCCTCGTACGCCAGCTTGGCGGGAGTCGTGTAGCTCCAGTCGGTGCCCTTGAACGTCCAGCTCGTCTTGAGGGTCGCGGTCGCCTCGTCGTCGTTCTCGTCGATCTTGCCGACGGTGACCTTCGCCCGTGCGGAGCCCATGCCCTCGACGATCCGCTCGAGGTCGGCCTGTGGGATGCGGCCGCCCTTGACCAGGGGTACGCCTTTGAGCTGCTGCTTCGACACTCCCGCGGCCAGCGTCTCGGCCGCCTTGCGGGGATCAGGCCGGCCGCCGGTGCAGGCGCTCAGCAGCGCCGCCAGCATCGCCACGCCGCACACCAGGGCCACGGTGCGTCGGCCGGAGACAACAGATGACGTCACGTGGTCCCCCTCCGGACATGGTGTCAGGCTCTCGCCCACACACGGAACGAGCAGTCAAACAGGTGCGCGACGACCGGTCAATGAACGAACGTCCGCGGCACCCCTTCCCCAAGGTGCACCGCGGACGTCGGTGGGTGGTGCAGCGGCCTATTCGTAAACAGGGACCGCGATCTCCGAGCCCAGCTGCAGCGCCGAGGCATTCGGAAGCGAGTTGAGCCGGACGATCTCATCGACCGTCTTGCGGATGTCGCCGTTGGGGTTGGCCTCGGCGGCGATCTGCCACAGGGTCTGGCCGGGCAGCACGCGGACCGACGTGGTCTCGGGCGCAGCACCGGCCTGGTCACCGGCGAACGAGGACGAGCCGAACATCACGACGAGCAGCGCGATGACGGCGACGGCGGCGGCCAGGACGACGGCCTTGCCGCGGCGGGTCAGTCGGAGCCCGGGAGCGGGCCTGGGCTCGGGCACGGCACGCAGGTGGCGAACCGGTCGAACACTGTGGTCGTGATGACCGAAAGCGATGCTGCTCATGATGGCCTCCAAGGGGGAAGTGAGGGCTGATGTGAAGCTGTGGTGTGGTCGATCAAACGCTGTTCTCGATGTCATTCGATGGTGCGAACAGGCGTTCGATCGAACACATGTACGACAATAGGGGGCGCGTCTGACAAAAGGAAGCACCTGTCGAACACAATTTCGATCATCGTGCCGATTTCGCTGTGATACCAGCCAAAAATTCCCGCCACGAGTTTCCGGCACACCGTCCGACAACGGACCCCAGAGGGCGAAGCTCGCGGCGGCGCACTACCGTCGAGGCATGCCTTCTCAGCGCAAGAGCGTCATCACCGCCTGGAAGCAGGCATCCGCGCACCAGGCACCATTGCTGGCGGCCGGAGTCGCGTTCTACGCGTTCCTCTCGCTGTTTCCCGCGATGATCGCGGCGATCATGACGTACGGGTTGGTGGCCTCCCCCGAGACCGTCGCCAGCCAGTCCGAGGACATCGCCGAGGCGCTGCCCGCCGACGCCGCATCCCTCGTCACGGGCCAGATGGACTCGCTGATCCAGACCTCACCCGACTCGCTCGGCATCGGCCTCGCCATCGCGCTGGTGCTCGCGATCTACGGGGCCACCGGAGGGGTCGGCAACCTCATCACCGCGGTCAACGCGATGTTCGGCCTCGCCGAGACCCGTGGCTTCTTCAAGCGCAAGCTGCTCTCGCTCGTGCTGACCCTCGGCGCGATCATCTTCGTCCTGCTCGTGGTGGCGCTCGTCGCCGTGGCGCCTGCCGTGCTCGACAGGATCGACATCGTGCCGGGCGTACGCGCCGGGGTCGAGGCCGGCCGTTGGATCCTGCTGCTCGCCGCCGTCACGATCGCGATCGGCCTGTTGTTCCGGATCGCGCCCAACCGCTCCGGGAAGTCCCCGCTGGTCTCCAAGGGCGTGCTCGTCGCGACCGCGTTGTGGTTGCTCGCCTCCGCCGGCTTCTCGCTGTACGTCGACAACTTCGGCAGCTACGGCAAGACGTACGGCACCCTCGCCGGGGTCGTCATCCTGCTGCTGTGGCTGTGGATCGGCGTCTACGCGATCCTGCTCGGCGCGTGTATCGAGGCGGTGCACGAGGACGTCGTGACCGAGGAGACCGTGGAGAAGGACGCCGAGATCGCGGACGAGCGCACGGCCGAGGTCAAGGCCGAGATCAAGGCCGCCGAGGAGCGCGAGGAGGCCGAGGAGCGCGAGCGAGAGCCCGAGCAGAAGCGCGACCGGGCGCAGGAGAACCGGCAAGAGTTCCGGCGGAGCCTGCTGCTGATGGGTCGCAAGCGCTACGTCCGCCAGCACTGACGGCTACAGGATGCGGCCCAGGACATACGCGATCACGGCGACGACCACGACCAGGGCGATCAAGCCACTGACGAGGGCGACCGAGACGCCGCGGGATCCCGGCAGCCCATGCTCGTCGAGATCGACCTCGAAGTCCGGCAGCAGCAGCTGCAGGTCCACGTCGGCGGCGTCCGGCTTCCCGGCGGTCGCCAGGAGCTGCCGGGCCGCGGGCTCGATGCCGGCGAGGTCGTCGGCGGTCGTCGTGCCCACGTCGCGCACCTCGACCGACCAGCCGCTCCCGGCGCGGGTGCCGATCACGAGGTAGGTCATCGCTTGCCTTCCTTCTTGAGCCTGCGGGCGCCGAGCCTGCGCACCCACGGGTCGACGTGGACCGCGGCACGCGGCGCCAGCGAGGCCGTACGCGCGACGATCCCCCGCCACGCCGGCAACGTCTTGTAGACCCGGCCGGTGCCGAACATGTCGACCAGCTCGCGAGCCACCTGCTGCGGGCTCAGCAACACGCCGGCGGCCAGCGCGGCGCGTACGTCGCCCTGCGCGTCCATCGCCTCGACCATCGCGGTGTCGACGCCGTCCGGGCACACCGCATGCACCCTGACCTTGTCGTGGTGCAGCTCGGAGGCCAGCGACGTCGTCAGCGACAGCACGGCCGCCTTCGTCGCAGCGTAGACGCTCAGGCCGGGCACCGGCGCATGCGCGCTGAGCGATGCGAGGACGCCGATGTCGCCGCCGGTCACCCCGTTCTGGTCGCGGAACGCGTCGGCCGCTGCGCGTACGCCCCACATCACGCCGAGCACGTTGACGTCGACCATCGCGCGTACCTGACCGACCGACAACGTCGTCAGGGCACCCTCGGCGAGCACGCCGGCGTTGCACACCCAGGCGCCCAGCGGAGCGAGCTCACGGGCGCGGGCGGCGACGTCGCGGTTGGCCTCGGGGTCCGTGACGTCGAGGCCGAGACCCAGCGCCGCGCCGATCTCCTTGGCGGTGATCTCGGCGGCATCCGCGTCGAGGTCGGTCACCACGACCTCGTAGCCGCGGCCCACCAGCTCGACCGCGATGGCTCGACCGATGCCCCTCGCCGCCCCGGTCACGACGGCTGAGCGGGGACTTCCGGGCGACACCAGGGGCTTCGACACGGGTCCAACGTAGACGTCACGGCTCGCGACACGCCATCGAACATATGTTTGAACTGGTCCCCCGTTCCGGGTTACCCTTCCGGCATGACCGATGACCGCAATGCCGAAGTCACCGAGCTCCCCGACGGGCCCGCGGACTCCTCCGGGCTCACCGCACGGCAGCGCAAGGTGCTCGAGTTCCTGCGCGACGAGATCGAGAAGCGCGGCTACCCGCCGAGCATGCGCGAGATCGGTGCCGCGGTCGGGCTCACCAGCACGTCATCGGTCGCACACCAGCTCCGCGCCCTCGAGGCGCTCGGCTACGTCAAGCGCGACCCCAACCGTCCGCGCGCGCTCGAGATCTTCCTGCCCGACGTCATGGCGGCTCGTCGTTCGATGAGCAGCGCCGCCGAGACCGCGTTCGACGAGACCGGCATCGGCGACGCCCTCCCCCAGGCCGTCAACGTCCCGATGGTCGGCCGCATCGCCGCCGGTGGCCCGATCCTGGCCGCGGAGCAGGTCGAGGAGATCTTCCCGCTGCCCAAGTCGCTCGTCGGCGAGGGCACGCTGTTCCTGCTGGAGGTCGCCGGCGACTCGATGATCGACGCCGCGATCTGCAACGGTGACTATGTCGTCATCCGTCAGGAGCAGACCGCCAACAACGGTGACATCGTCGCCGCCCTGCTCGACGGTGAGGCCACGGTCAAGACGTTCCAGCGCAAGGACGGCAAGGTCTGGCTGCTGCCGCACAACGAGGCGTACGACCCGATCGACGGCAGCCACGCCACGATCCTCGGCATCGTCACCGCAGTCCTCCGCCGCGTCTGAGACAACCTCCAGCCCCAAGCGTCGCTAGGGGCCGCGGGTCAGACGGGGTGGTGCTGGCGGGCGTTCCAGGCGCTGCTGACCATGTCGACCAGCGAGTGCCGCATCGCCCAGCCCAGGTCGCGAGCGGCGAGGTCACCTGAGGCCACGATGCGGGCGGGATCGCCGGGGCGGCTCGGACCGACCTCGGGCTCGAAGGCGATGCCCGTCGCCTCGGCAACCGCCGTCATGATCTCCCGCACCGAGACGCCGTCACCGCTGCCGAGGTTGTAGACCGGCTCGAGCTGCTGACCGGCGAGCAGCTTCTGGGC
>NZ_JAKFCB010000395.1:0-4825 GCF_036676885.1 Aeromicrobium sp. | reverse complement strand
GAAGCCGAGCGCCGTGATGTCGTCGGGGTGCACGAACACGACGCGGCGGCCGTCCTCGATGCCACGGTAGCGATCGCTGAGCCCGTAGATCGTCGTGTTGAACTGGTCGTGACTGCGCAGCGTCTGGAGGACCAGATGGCCCTCCGGTACGTGCAGGAGCTCGATCGGCGACGCTGCGAACTCGCCCTTGCCGCTGGCGGTCTCGAACGTGCGGGAGTCACGGGGCGGGTGCGGCATGACGAAGCCGCCGGGCCGGTCGACGTTGTGGTTGTACTCCTCGCAGCCGGGCACGACGCGGGAGATGTGCTCGCGGATGATGTGGTGGTCGATCGCCATCGCGGGCCAGTCGATGCCGTGGCGATCGCCGATCGTCGCCTCGGCGAGGCCCGCGACGATCGCGACCTCGGAGCGTACGTGTGGGCTCACCGGCGGCAGGACGCCGCGGGACGCGTGCACGGCCGACATCGAGTCCTCCACCGTGACGAACTGCTCGCCGGCGGGGGACACGTGCTTCTCGGTGCGGCCCATGGTCGGCAGGATCAGGGCCGTGTCGCCGCACTCGAGGTGTGACCGGTTGAGCTTGGTCGACACCTGGACCGTCATGGCGGCGCTGCGGAGCGCCTTGGCGGTCACCTCGGTGTCGGGTGCGGCCTGGACGAAGTTGCCGCCGAGCGCCATGAAGAACTGGGCCTTGCCGTCACGCAGCGCACGGATCGCGTCGACGGTGTCGAACCCGTGATCGCGCGGCGGATCGAAGCCGAACTCCTGCTGCAGCGAGTCGAGGAAGTGGTCGGGCACCCGCTCCCAGATGCCCATCGTGCGGTCGCCCTGGACGTTGGAGTGCCCGCGTACGGGGCACAGCCCGGCGCCCCGCTTGCCGATGTCGCCGCGTGCGAGGGCGAGGTTGGCCACCTCGCGGATCGTCGCGACCGAGTTGCGGTGCTGGGTCAGTCCCATCGCCCAGCAGTAGATCGTGGCGTCCGAAGCGCGGATCATCTCGGCCGCCTCGGTGATCTGGGCGCGGCTGAGACCTGTCGCAGTCTCGACGACGCCCCAGTCCACGGCGCGTACGTGCTCGGCCCACGCCTCGAAGCCAGCCGTGTGGCGCTCGACGAACTCGTGGTCGATCGCGTCCCACTCCAGCAGCAGCGAACCGATCGCCTGGAACAGCGCCAGGTCGCCGTTGAGCCGGATCGGCAGGTGCAGGTCGGCGATGTCCGTGCCCTTGCCGACCACCCCGCGCGGCTTCTGCGGGTTGCGGAAGTTGACCAGGCCGGCCTCGCGCAGCGGGTTGATCGAGATGATCTTGGCGCCGCGACGCTTGGCGATCTCGAGCGCCGAGAGCATCCGCGGGTGGTTGGTGCCGGGATTCTGGCCGGCGATCACGATGCACTCGGCGTCGTAGATGTCGCGCAGGCTGACGCTGCCCTTGCCGATGCCGATCGACTCGGTCAGCGCGGTGCCGCTGGACTCGTGGCACATGTTGGAGCAGTCGGGCATGTTGTTGGTGCCGTAGGCGCGGATGAAGAGCTGGTAGAGGAACGCAGCCTCGTTGGACGCCCGGCCCGAGGTGTAGAAGATCGCCTCGTCGGGGCTGGCGAGTGAGTTGAGCTGGTCGCCGATCAGCCGGAGCGCCTCCTCCCAACCGATCTCCTCGTAGTGGGTGCCGCCCGGCCGCTTGACCAATGGATGGGTGATGCGGCCCTGCTGCCCGAGCCAGTACTCGTCGTGGGCCGCCAGGTCGGCGATGCTGTGGCGCGCGAAGAACTTCGGGGTCGCCCGTTCCTTGGTCGCCTCCTCGGCGACGGCCTTGGCGCCGTTCTCGCAGAACTCGGCGGTGTGCCGGTTCTCCGGATCGGGATCCGGCCACGCGCAGCTCATGCAGTCGAAGCCGTCGGCCTGGTTGAGCTTGAGCAGCGTCTTGGCGGTGTTCTTGACGCCCATGTGGGACACCGCGCGCTGCAGCGAGACACGGACGCCCGTCACTCCGGCGGCCGCCTGCTTGGGGTCGTGGACCTCGAGCTCGTCCTCGTTCATCATCTTGTCCGACATGTCAGCCCTTCTTCGGTCCATCCTGCCTCGCACGACCTACCCGTATGACGTGGGGTCACCGCGTCAGATGGGGCGATGTGTGCCCGATCGTCGTGGCGATCTGGTCCGCCAGCGAGATGTCGTCGGTGGGCACGAGGCGTACGACAACTGACTCGCCGGCCCAGCGCTCGACGGCGTGATCTCCGTCGTCGAGGTTGAGCCGGCCGGACTTGAGTGCCGTCGTCACCGGCTCCCAGTGCTCCGACTCCGGGGTCACGACCTCGACCTTCGCCTTGGCCTTGGCGACCAGCGCGCGGGTCGACTTGCTGCGCAGGCTCAGCATCACGGTCTCGTGGCGCTCGATGTCGGGGAGCGGCTGCTCCGAGCCGCCGGCGACGACGCACACCGCGTCGCCGACCCACTCGTGCCACACGGCGTGGGTGCGTCCGGCGTACGAGACCCAGAGCAGTCCGGACTTCTTGGCGAGCTCGGCGACGAGGTCGGTGCGGTTCACACCGGTCAGCGTACGGCCGTCCTGCTGCTGCGCGAGCGCGCCGCCGGGGCTGGCGCGGCGACCGGCGCGGTGCCGGTGGCCTCCCGCTCGGCCAGACCGCGGACGAACGTGCCGATCTCGTCGATCGCGACGCGTGCCTCGGGCACCCACGAGGCGGCGGCCTGGAACACGTGGACCTGGCGGTCCCACACCTGCAGGTCGCAGGGCACACCGGCGGAGACCAGGCGGTTGGCCATCAGCTCGGCATCGGCCATGAGGACCTCGTTGGAGCCGACATGGATCAGGGCGGGCGGCATGTCGGCGAGCGGCATGTTGACCGGGTCGACGCGGCTTCCGGAGATGCCCCGGCGCGTGTCCATCCGCAGCGACATGTCGCTGAGCTTGGCGACCGCGCTCATCGGGAACGTCTCGCAACGGTTGGCATTGGGGTGGGCGTGCTTGCCGGCGGGGTCGAAGTCGAGCAGCGGCGAGATCGCGACGACTCCCGCGGGCTGCCCCCAGTCGTTGTCCATGACGGCGCGGGCGACGCTGAAGGCGAGGTATCCGCCGGCCGAGTCGCCGGCGATCGTGATGTCCTCGGGGGCGTAGCCCTGCGAGAGCAGCCAGCGGAAGCCGTCGACGCCGTCGGCGACCGACTCGGTGATGGGCTCGTAGGGCATCTGGCGGTAGCCGACGTTGAGCACGGGCTGCTTGGCGCTGTAGGAGATGCGGGACACCAGGCGGCGGTGCGTGTTGAGCCCACACGTGATGAAGGCGCCTCCGTGGAAGTAGAGGATCGCACCGGCATTGCCGCCGTGGATGTCCGAGACGCCCTTGGCCTGGAGCCACTCGCTGCCGCATTCCGCGAGGTCGACCGCGCGCCACATCGTGCCTTCGTGCACCGGGAGGATCCGGGCGATCTGCTCGACGACGTTGGGCGGGAAGACGTCGAACGGCATCCGCGCCCACGCCCCGAGCATGGGGCGTACGGTGTGACGCAGCCCGAAGCCGAGGAGCCGGGACTGGATGCTGGCACCACGGAAGAACTGCGGATGAGCGGCCAGTGACAGGTGCGGTGCCATCGGAATCCCCTTCAGACGGTGATGCAACATTCAACCGACATGCGTTAACGAATATTTCACACAAAGTGACTTGCGCCACATGCGATCGTTAGCGTACTGCGCGTACGTTCAACTTTTTCGGAGGATCACCGATGTCGTTCATGCCACCCACGGACTCGATGTTCCTGTTGGCAGAGAACCGTGATCATCCGATGCACGTGGGCGGCCTGCAGCTGTTCGTGCCACCGGACGGATCGGGTCCCGAGTTCGCCCGAGAGCTGCTCGAGGCGTACCGGCAGACCGACAACATCTCCCCGATGTTCCGCAGACGCCCGGGTGAACCGGTCGGCACGCGCTGGAAGACCGACCAGACGATCGACTTCGACCACCACGTACGCCATTCGGCCGTGCCGAGCCCGGGCCGGATCCGCGAGCTGCTGCAACTGACCTCGCGGTGGCACGGATCGCTGCTGGACCGGCACCGCCCGCTGTGGGAGGTCCACGTCGTCGAGGGACTGCAGGACGGCCGGATCGCGGTCTACACCAAGGTCCACCACGCGATGGTCGACGGCGTGTCGGCGCTGCGGCTCATGCAGCGCTCGCTGAGTGAGGATCCGGACGCACGGGACTGCCTGCCGCCGTGGGCGTTGCCGGCGAAGAAGTCCTCGGGCGACAAGAAGGGCTTCGACCCGATGGCCCTCGTGCGTACGGGAGCGGGCGCGGCCGGCGACATCGCAGGCCTGGTGCCAGCGGGTCTCAAGATCGCCAACCAGATCATCCGCGAGGGCGACGTCACGCTGCCGCGAGCGCCCAAGACGATCCTCAACGGGTCGATCGGCGGAGCGCGCCGGTTCGCTGCCCAGTCCTGGGAGATCGAGCGGATCCAGCGGGTCGCCAAGTCATCGGCCACGACGCTCAACGATGTGGTGCTGGCGATGGTGTCCGGAGCGCTGCGGGACTACCTCATCGAGCAGCACGCCCTGCCGGACGAGCCCATGACCGCGATGGTGCCGGTGTCGTTGTCGCTGCGTGCTGAGTCGGCCGGCAAGGACGCCGGGACGGGCAACGCGACCGGTGCGATCATCGTCAACCTCGCCACCGACCGCGACCAGGGCGCGACCCGCCTCGAGGAGATCGCCTACTCGTCGCGCAAGGCCAAGAAGATCCTCGGCGACCTCACGCCGACCCAGATCCTGGCGTTCTCGGCGCTGCAGATGCTGCCACTGGCGCTGACGCCGAT
>NZ_JAKFCB010000394.1:0-2466 GCF_036676885.1 Aeromicrobium sp. | reverse complement strand
GCACGCGCTGGCGTACGCGCGGTGGCGATCAACTCCGCCAACCCGCATGAGTGGGAGGACACCCAGGCCAAGCTCGCGGCGGACGAGGTCGACATCCTGCTGGTCTCACCCGAACGGCTCAACAACCCGCGGTTCCGCGACGAGCAGCTCCCGGCGCTGATCGACCGCATGGGCATGCTCGTGGTCGACGAGGCCCACTGCATCTCCGACTGGGGCCACGACTTCCGCCCCGACTATCGCCGGCTCGCCGAGCTGATCGGCCGGCTGCCGGACGACCTCCCGGTGCTCGCGACGACCGCGACTGCCAACGCCCGCGTCGTGACCGACGTCGCCGAGCAGCTCGGCTCGGCCGACCAGGTGACGACGATCCGCGGATCCCTCGCGCGTACGTCCTTGCGGCTCGGCGTGCTCGAGCTGACCGGCTCCCGCGACCGCCTCGGCTGGCTGCTCAGCCACCTCGCGGAGCTCCCGGGCAGCGGCATCATCTACACCCTGACCGTCTCGGCCGCCGAGGACACCGCGCGGCTGCTGCGCGAGGGCGGGCACGCCGTGCGGGCCTACACCGGACGCACCGATCCGGAGCAGCGCGAGGAGCTCGAGCGGCAGCTCAAGGACAACGAGCTCAAGGCCTTGGTCGCGACCAGCGCGCTGGGCATGGGCTTCGACAAGCCCGACCTCGGCTTCGTCATCCACCTGGGCGCGCCGTCGTCGCCGGTTGCCTACTATCAGCAGGTCGGCCGCGCGGGCCGCGCCACCGACAACGCCGACGTCCTGCTGCTCCCCGGGCGTGAGGACGCCGAGATCTGGCACTACTTCGCGACCTCGTCGATGCCCAGCCAGGAGCGCGCCGCCGCCGTGATCGGCGAGCTCAGCGACAAGCCGCTGTCGACCCCCGCGCTCGAGGCCCTCGTCAACATCAGGCGTACGCCGCTGGAGCTGCTGCTCAAGGTGCTCGACGTCGACGGCGCCGTGCGTCGTGTCCAGGGTGGCTGGATCGCGACCGGACAGCCGTGGACGTACGACCGCGAGCGCTACGAGCGCATCGCCGAGGCACGCGCCGCCGAGCAGAGGTCGATGCTCGACTACGAGCATGCCTCGACCTGCCGCATGGAGATCCTGCAGCGCGACCTCGACGATCCGACCGCGGCCCCGTGCGGGCGCTGCGACAACTGCGCCGAGCCGTGGTTCCCGACCGACGTTGCCGACGAGGCCGCCCAGGTCGCCTCCAGCACGCTCGACAAGGTCGGCGTCGAGATCGAGCCACGCGCGCAGTGGCCGACCGGCGCCACCCGCCTGGGCGTCGAGGCCAAGGGCAAGATCGCCGAGGACGAGCGCTACGAGCCGGGCCGTGCCGTGGCGCGTCTCACCGACCTCGGCTGGGGTGGAGCTCTGCGTGAGCTGTTCGCTCCCGGAGTCGCCGATGCGCCGGTCACCGACGAGCTGCTGGGTGCCTGCGTGCGCGTGCTCAAGGACTGGGACTGGGCCCAGCGGCCCGCCGCCGTCGTGAGCATTCCCTCGCGGTCCCGACCTCAGCTCGTCGACTCGCTGGCGCGGGGCATCGCCCGGATCGGCCGGCTCGACGACCTTGGCGCGATGGAGCTGCTGGGCGAGGGCTCCCGCGGCGGTCCTGGAGGCAACAGCGCCTACCGGCTCGCCGACGTGTGGGGCACGTTCGGCGTCGGAGACGAGCTCGCGGGGGGCCTTGCCGGACTGGGCGACAAGCCGGTGCTGCTGATCGACGACCGGGTCGACAGCCGCTGGACCATGACGGTCGCGGCTCGCGAGCTGCGCCGCCACGGTGCGGGCTCGGTCCTCCCGCTGGCCCTGGCCGTCGTCGCCTGACCTCACGGCATCCCGCGCGGCTCATGTGGTTCGTGCGGGATGACGTTGCGGGTTCACTACAGTGACGGCATGCCCACACTGCGTGACGTCGTCGGCGTCCTCGACGGCCTGTACGACCCGCGGTGGGCTGACAGCTGGGACGCGGTCGGCACGGTCGCCGGCGACCCGGACGCCGAGGTCACCAAGGTGTTGTTCGCCGTCGACCCGGTCCAGGCTGTCGTCGACGAGGCGGTGGCCTGGGGTGCCGATCTCGTGGTCACCCATCACCCGCTGTGGCTCAAGGGCGTCACCAGCGTCGCGGCGACATCGCCCAAGGGTCGCGTCGTGCACACGCTGATCAGCAACGGCATCGCTCTGCACACCTGCCACACCAACGCCGACAGCCCCCCGCGCGGGGTTTCGGAGTCGATGGCGCTCGCGCTCGGACTGTCCGACGTACGCCCCCTGGAGGCCGATCCGGCAGACCCCACCGACAAGTGGATCGTGTTCGTGCCCGACGTCGAGGCCGATGCGGTGGCCTCGGCGATGCATCGCGCCGGAGCGGGGACGATGGGCGACTACGACTCGACGCAGTTCCAGTCGACCGGCACCGGGTCGTTCCGCCCGCTCGCGGGTGCCGACCCG
>NZ_JAKFCB010000393.1:0-3360 GCF_036676885.1 Aeromicrobium sp. | reverse complement strand
GCGATCACGGTGTCCTCGAAGCCCCACGACGCCTCGGCGGTGTCGCCGTCGACGTCGATCTCGGGGTGGTGGGCGACGTGCATCGTGATGATGCCGTTGGACAGCTTGCTGCTCATGAACTCGACGATCGCGTCACGACCCTCGAGCGCGTCCATGTCGCCGTACACCTTGGTGCCGTAGCGGCCCACGGCGTCGGCGGTGAAGGTGTCGGCGAACTCGTCCCAGAGCTTCAGGTCGAGCGATCGGAAGTAGCGATACTTGAGCCGACGGATCTCTTCGAGCGCTTCCAGGTCCATGCCCGAAGCATCCCAGCGACCGAGCCCGCGCACAAGAACCTGTTCTAGTTTTGAGCCGTAGCTCCCGGATGAGCGTGACGACTACAGCACCAGCAGGAGGACTCCGGCGATCAGGGAGATGTCGCCGGCGATCAGGATCGGCACGCCGTTGCCGGGTGGGACCTCACCGGGCGCGAGGACCCGACGCCGTGACGCGGCGAGCCGCAGGGCGCCGAATGCAGAGGCGATGCCGCCGACGACGATCAGGCAGATGGCAAGTGCAGTCATGGCGACATCGTGGCACGCGCGACGCCGACCGGTGACGCGTACCGGCAGACTGACCGGGTGAATGCGTTCCTCGCCGTCGTGGCGATCCTCGGCGTCTCGGCGTCCGGGCCGCTGATGGCGGGAGCGAACGCTCCGGCGCTGGCGATCGGGTTCTGGCGCAACGCGCTCGGCACGATCGCGGTCGCGCCATTCGCGGCGCCGACGATCCGGCGCGAGCTGGCGACGCTGGGCCGCGAGGGCTGGACCGCCACGGCGTTCGCGGGCGTGATGCTGGCGCTGCACTTCGGCACGTGGGTCTCCGCGCTCAAGATGACCTCGGTCGCCGCGGCGACGGCGATGGTCAGCATGCAGGTCGTGTTCGTCGTGGTGATCGACCTCCTGCGCGGCCAGCGCGCGCCTCGCGCGGTGGTCATCGGAGTCTCGGTCGCCGTCGCAGGCGTCCTGGTCATCACCGGCGTGGACTTCAGCCTTTCGGCGCGAGCGGTGGCCGGTGACCTGCTCGCCCTCGCCGGTGGTCTGACCGCGGCGCTGTACCTGATGGCGGGCAGCCGCGTACGAGAGAGCGTCTCGACGACGTCCTACACCGTCGCCTGCTACGGCATCTGCGCCGCGGCGCTGGCCGTGGGCTGCCTGGTCGCCCAGGTCGAGCTGGTGGGGTTCTCGGGGCGTACGTGGCTGGCGATCGTCGGTGTCACGATCTGCGCGCAGCTCCTCGGCCACTCGGTGCTCAACCACCTGCTGGCGGTCATGAGCCCCGGCCTGATCTCGCTGTTGCTGCTGTTCGAGGTGCCGGGCGCCGCGATCCTGGCCGGGATCTTCCTCGACCAGACCCCGCCGGCCGGCGTGTACGTCGGGCTGGCGCTGATCCTTGCGGGCCTCGTCGTGGTGGTCGTACGCCGCCCGCCGCCCGACGAGGTCCTGCCGGACTGACCTTTCGACAGGTTCGTGGGACGCAGGTTAACGGGAGGTAACCAATGTCACCTCCCGCACCGGACGACATACCAATTACCCGTCGGTACAGTCAGCAGGTCAGCGTCAGCAACATTTTGAGGAGCCCCCGCAATGGGTCGTCTTGTCCGCACCGAAGGTCTGACCGAGATCCAGGAGGAGATCCTGAAGACGGTCCGTCAGTTCGTCGAGAAGGAGATCCTGCCCGTTGCGACGGAGCTGGAGCACAAGGACGAGTACCCGACCGACATCGTCGAGGGCCTCAAGGAGCTGGGCATCTTCGGGATCATGATCCCCGAGGAGTACGGCGGACTCGGTGAGTCGCTGCTGACGTACGCGCTGGTGGTCGAGGAGATCGCGCGCGGCTGGATGAGCGTGTCGGGCGTGATCAACACGCACTTCATCGTCGCCTACATGATCCGCCAGCACGGCACGGAGGAGCAGAAGCAGAAGTACCTCCCGCGGATGGCCACCGGTGAGGTCCGTGGCGCGTTCAGCATGTCCGAGCCGGCGCTGGGCTCGGATGTCGCGGCGATCAAGACCAAGGCCACCAAGAACGACCACGGCTACGAGATCACCGGCCAGAAGATGTGGCTGACCAACGGCGGCTCGTCCAACCTGGTCGCGGTGCTGTGCAAGACCGACGAGGGCGAGGAGTCGGTCTACAAGAACATGACGACGTTCCTGGTCGAGAAGGAGCCCGGCTTCGGCGAGACCGCCCAGGGCGTCACGATCCCGGGCAAGATCGAGAAGATGGGCTACAAGGGCATCGACACGACCGAGATGATCCTGGACAAGCACCAGATCTCGGCCGACCAGGTCCTCGGTGGCAAGCCGGGCCAGGGTTTCTACCAGATGATGGACGGCGTCGAGGTCGGCCGCGTCAACGTCGGCGCCCGCGCGGTCGGCATCGCCAACCGGGCGTTCGAGCTCGGCATCGCGTACGCCCAGCAGCGCGAGACGTTCGGCAAGCCCATCGCCGAGCACCAGGCGATCTTGTTCCGGCTGGCCGAGATGGCGACCAAGGTCGAGGCCTCGCACTCAATGGTCGTGCGCGCCGCACGCGGCAAGGATTCGGGTGAGCGCAACGACGTCGAGGCCGGCATGGCCAAGATGCTCGCCGCCGAGTACTGCAACGAGGTCGTGCAGGACTCGTTCCGCATCCACGGTGGCTACGGTTACTCCAAGGAGTATGAGATCGAGCGCCTCTACCGCGAGGCCGCATTCATGCTCATCGGTGAGGGCACGTCCGACATCCAGAAGATGATCATCGGACGCAGCCTTCTCAAGGACTACAAGCTCTAGGAGCCAGCCATGGCAGAGATCTTCTCGCTCGAGTACCCCCAGTCCCTCGGTGTCTTCGACAAGTACGCGGACGCCCAGAAGGCGGTCGACTACCTCTCGGACCAGGCGTTCCCCGTCGAGAACGTCCTGATCGTCGGCACGGAGCTCAAGCAGGTCGAGCGCGTGACGGGGCGGCTGACGTGGGGTCGGGTGCTGATGGCGGGAGCCGGTTCCGGGGTGTGGCTCGGCCTGTTCATCGGCCTGCTGCTGAGCCTGTTCAGTGACGGCAGCACGTTCGCAGCGGCGATCCTGGGCGGCATCGTGCTCGGCCTGATCTTCGGCGTGACGTCGGCAGTGGTCGGCTATGCGGCGACCCGCGGGCAGCGCGACTTCAGCTCGGTGCAGAAGGTCGTCGCGACCAAGTACGAGGTGCTCGTCGAGCACAAGTTCCTCGCCAAGGGCCAGGAGCTGCTCACCAAGATGCCCGGCCGCGACCCGTTCGCCGTCTGACATGACCAAGACGAACGCCGGCAACTTCTTCGAGGACTTCGAGGTCGGGCAGGTC
>NZ_JAKFCB010000392.1:0-2356 GCF_036676885.1 Aeromicrobium sp. | reverse complement strand
CGCGCTCCGCGAAGCCGGGGCGAGGCTGACACTGGGCTCGGACAGCAATACCGTCATCGACATGTTCGCCGAGGCCCGTGCCGTCGAGATGCACCAGCGCCTGGCCTCGGGCACACGCGGTGCGTGGAGTGCCGACCAGCTCTGGCAGGCCGCCGGCGCGACGGGGCACGAGTCGCTCGGGTTCGCGGCCGGCGACACGATCGAGGTCGCCGAGTCGGTACGCACGGCCGGCGCCGCCGAGGTGCTGTGGGCCGCAAGCGCGGAGGATGTCGTGGGTGACCGCAGCGACGTCGCTGAGCAGCTCGACGCCGCGATCGAGGCGTGCTGGAGCCGCACATGACGATGCTGGTCACCAACATCGGTGAGCTCGTCACGTGGGACGCCGACCGGCCGATCCTGCACGATGCCGCGTTCATCGTCGAGGGCGGACACGTCGCGTGGTTCGGGCATCGTCGCGACGCCCCGGCTGCCGACACGATGCGCGACGTCGGTGGCGCGGCGGTGATCCCCGGCTTCGTCGACTCGCACACGCATCTGGTGTTCGCCGGTGACCGTTCTGCCGAGTTCGAGGCCCGGATGACGGGTGCGGCGTACGCCGCGGGCGGCATCCGCACGACCGTCGCCGCCACCCGGGCCGCGCCCGACGAGCAGCTGGCCGCGAACGTCGCCCGTCACCTCGCGGAGATGCGGGCGCAGGGCACCACGACCGCCGAGATCAAGAGCGGCTACGGCCTGACAGTGCTCGACGAAGCCAGATCACTCGCGATCGCCCGGGAGTTCACCGACGAGACCACGTTCCTCGGGGCGCACGTCGTGCCTGAGGGCAGCGACATCGCGACGTACGTCGACCTGGTCACCGGGCCGATGCTCGAGAAGTGCGCACCGTACGCCCGCTGGATCGACGTGTTCTGCGAGGACGGGGCGTTCGGCGCGGACGAGGCGCGCACCGTGCTCGAGGCCGGCATCGCCGCCGGCCTCCTGCCCCGCATCCACGCCAACCAGCTCGGCCCCGGCCCCGGTGTCCAGCTCGCGGTCGAGCTCGGCGCGGCCGCGGCCGACCACTGCACGTACCTCAGCGCTGCCGACGTGGATGCCCTCGCCGGCTCGGACACCGTCGCGGGGCTGCTGCCGGGCGTCGAGTTCTCGACCCGCCAGCCCTACCCCGACGCGCGCCGGCTGCTCGACGCCGGCGTCACGGTCTCGCTCGCCACGGACTGCAACCCGGGGAGCTCCTACACCTCGTCGATGCCGTTCTGCATCGCCGTCGCCGTACGCGACATGGGCATGAGCCCACGCGAGGCGCTGTGGTCCGCGACGAAGGGCGGGGCGGTGTCGCTCCGTCGCGATGACGTGGGGCATCTCGCCGTCGGCGCCAAGGCCGACCATGCGGTGCTCAACGCCCCGTCGTTCGTCCACCTCGCCTACCGTCCCGGGGTCCCGCTGGTCGCGGCAGTCGGCTGACGATCGCAGGCTGGACGCCGATCACGGCCCGCTCTGAGGACGTGTCCCAGTTCAGGCCGCTGCCATGTCCTCCCAGCTCATGGCCGGCACCCCGATCTCGCGCATCCGCAGGACGTACGCGCGATGGTGCCGGCGTGCCTCTCCGTGCCGCCCGGCCGCGGTGAGGGCCTGCATCAGCGCGGCGTAGGTCGACTCGTCGAACGGGTCGAACGTCAGCAGGCGCGCGAGCCAGGGAACCGAGCGTTCGGGGTCGGGGCCCGACTTCAGGGCGAACGCGAGGACCCGGATCACGTCGTGGCCCAGGGACTCCACCTCGTCGCGGATCTGCGTCGGCCAGTCCTCCGCGAGGTCCTCCTCGAGGAACTCGCCGGTGTGCAAGGCGGCTGCGGCCTCGAGCATCTCGATGGCCTCCGGCCGGCCGGCCTGCGCGGCGGCGAGCGACTCGTGGGCGGCGACCGCGAAGTCGACGACGTCGACCGAGACGTTGTCCATGTCGAGACGGATGCTCGCCCGGTCGGCATGCACTAAGTGGTCCGTGCTGTGCTCCCTGTCTGGGTCCAGCACCCGACGGAGCTGCGAGAGGGCGACCGACAGCTTGCTGCCCGCGTCCACGGAGTCGGGCCACAGGAGGTCGGCGAGGAGCTCGCGACGGATTCCACGAAGGCCACGTCCGGCCAGCACCTTGAGCACGTCCCGGGCCTTGCGGGACGGCCACTCCGAGCTGGTGACGGGTCGACCGTTCAGCGACAGCACGAAGGTCCCCAGAACGTGGATGTGCACCGAGTGGGCCGCGGTGCGTGGGCGTACGGCGTGCAGCGGACCGGCGATGCCATACGCGTCCTCCTGCACCCCGAGCGATCGAAGCCCGGCGCGAGCGACCTGCTCGGTGAATGGG
>NZ_JAKFCB010000391.1:0-4897 GCF_036676885.1 Aeromicrobium sp. | reverse complement strand
CCCATCGGGAAGTCGACCGTGGCCGGCTGCACCGGCTCGGCCGGACCCGCCAGCTCCTTCCACCCGCCGGCGGACGTGCTGATCTCGGTCAGGCCGTTGAACTCGCTGACGGCCCCGGTGACCTCGACGAGGTCACCCTGGTCGACCGCCGCCGCGAAGGCAGATGAGAACACGAAGATGCCGTCGGAGGCGGTGTGCGTCGCGAGGTCGACGTCGCCGCCCGTGCCCGGGGTCTGGATGTACGCCCCGCTGAACCCGCCGGTCTTGTAGACCGCCGTGACGACGCCCTGGGTGATGACGTCCTTGCCCGCGAGCGGGCTCGCCGCGCCGTCGCCCTGGATCTGGGCGATCGTACGCTCGACCGGCGGCTCGGCGGGGACGCCGTCGCCGTCACATGCGTCGCCGCACGCGACCGGAGTCGGCGCACCGGCGGTGAAGTCGGCACTGTTGTTGTCGGTGTCGACCCCACCCGTGGCGCGGTTGAGCGAGGTGGTGACGCTCGTGCCGCTCGCCTTGGCCGCGGTCTCGTACGTGTTGGAGGTGCCGTAGCCGATCAGGTCGACGAGGTTGTCGTCGGCCAGGACTGCCGATGGCTGCCCCGTGAGCGCGGTCGTCGACTTCGACAGGGCGATCGTGCCGCTGGCTCCGGCGAAGCTCACCGTGCCGGCCACATCAGGCGTCGGCAGCGGCTCACCGTTGGCGGCGTTGCTGCTGCCGCTGACCAGCAGCGTGCCGCCGGGCTCGAGGTGGTGGTCGCCGAGCGGCGTCACGCCGCTGAACGCCGCCGTGCCGGTGGCCGAGCGATACTGCACTGACCAGCCGTTGACGCTGATCGTGTGGTCCGTCGGGTTGTGGAGCTCGACGAACTTGTTGAGGTACGTCGCGCCGGCGCTGCCGCCGTTGACGTAGACCTCGTTGATGACGACGTCGTCCCCTGCGGGGGTGGCCCCGGCCGGCGACGCGACGAGCGCGCCACCGCCGAGTGCCACTGCGAGCGCAAGACGTGCGAGACGACCAAGATGCATCCGAGAACTCCTCATCACGACTTGTTCTTGACCAGGATGGTGACCGTTGTCGACGACTCGACATGGCCCGCATCACCCTCGTAGCTGATCGTCAGCTGATGCTTGCCGATCGACAGCGAGCGCGCCGCCAGAGTGATCGTCACGGATCCGTCGACGAGCTCGGCCTCGCCGAGCACCGCGCCGTCTTCGCTGATCGTGACCGTGCCGGTCGGCGTCGTGCCGCTCGTGACGTCGATGTCGAAGTCGATCGGCGTCCGTGCGCTCTGCTTGGGAGCGACAGTCACCGTCGTGCTCGTGGACAGCGGCGGCGCCACCTCGAACGCCGGGAGCACAGCCGTCGTGCCGGTCGGCGAGGTCTTGATGCCCACGCGCGTCGTGCCCTCAACGCCCTTGGGCAGGTCGAAGGCGATCGTGGCCGTGCCACCGCTCGCCGGGAACGACCCGAGGTCGATCGGATCGGCGCCCTCCGGGTAGAGCGTCGCCTCGACGGACGTCGTGGCGGGCGCGCCGAGTGACGTGAGGTCCAGCTTGGGCAGCGTCAGCGAGACGCGGTCCCCGGCCGCATAGCTCGAGGACAGGCCGGTGACCGCGATCGAGCGGCGGGCGAAGTCCGGTGACACCGGCGAGTTGTCGGTCAGGTAGTCGATCCAGGCCTCGTAGTCCACGAGTCCGGTGTCGACCGTCGTGCCCTCCTTGAACGCCCGGAAGTTGTCGCCGCCGGTCGCGAGGAACGAGAACGTCGCGACCTTGTAGCTCGCGGCGGGATCCAGTGCATCACCGTTGATCGTGACCGACGTGATGCGATCGCCTTCGGGACGCGCGGCGTCGTACGTGTACTTGACGTTCTTCGACAGGCTCAGCTGCAGGTAGGCGCGGGACGGCACATTGCCGTTGGCGTCGCGCTGCCACTGCTGCTCGAGCACCTTCTTGAGCGAGGCGCCCGACAGCGTCACGGTGTTGAGCGCGTTGACGAACGGCAGGACCGAGTTGGCCTCGGCGTACGTGATGACGCCGTCGGTGTTGGCCGGATTGGACGTCGTGTTGCCGGCATAGCGCAGCTCGTCGCGCATGCCGCCGGGGTTGACGATGCCGATGTCCGCACCGGCGGTCGTGTCCTTGACCTTCGAGAGCAGCGCGTCGGCCACCAGGTGACCGAGGGTCGACTCGTTCGCGCGGTCGTCGCGCGTGGTGCCGGTGAAGGCCGTCGTGATGTCCGCCGTCAGCGAGCCGATCGGCTGGTTGCCGACCGTGGCGGCGTACGCGAGGGCGGCGTCGACGTCGGTCTTGACCTCCGCGACGCGGGGGAAGGTCGAGGTCAGGGTGCTGTCGGCTGTCGTCGTGCGGGCGACGTTCTTCTGGACGTACGAGCTGACGTCGCCAGTGGCGCCGTCGACCGTGAGCTTGATCTGGCCGACGTTGTCGCCGTAGTTGCCGGTCTGGATCAGCGGCCGCGTCCTGGTGGGGTCGCCCGGGATCGGGGCGTCGAAGGCGTACGCCTTGTGGGTGTGGCCCATGAAGATCGCGTCGACGGCCGGATCGGTCTGCTCGGCGATCTTCTTGAAGACAGCGCTGTGCTCGAGGTTCTGCGCGTACGTCTGTGCGCCGTCGGGAGCGCCCTCGTGGATCGACGCGACGATGACATCTGGCGCGTCCGGAAGGGCCTCCAGCTCGTCGACCGCGTCGTTGATCGCGTCGGTGGGATCCGTGAAGTCGATGTCGGCGATGCCGGCCGGGCTGACCAGCGCGTGGGTCTCCTCGGTGACAGCGCCCACCACGGCGACGTCGAGTCCCTGGATCGTGAAGATCTTGTACGCGTCGAGCGCGCGGCTGCCGTCGGACTTCTTGAAGACGTTGGCGCCCAGGAACGGGAAGTCGGCGGCCGGGGCGAGCCGGTTGATGAGGTCGTCGTAGCCCTTGTCGAACTCGTGGTTGCCCACCGCTGAGGCGTCGAGCTCGAGGTCGTTCAGCACGTCGATCGTGGGGATGTCACCCTGCACGGCCGAGGCGAACAGCGAGGCGCTGACGTTGTCGCCGGCGGAGATCAGCAGCGAGTTGGCGTCGCCACCGTCCTGGCGGAGCTGCTCGACGGTGCCGGCGAACTTGACGGTGTTGGCGTCGATGCGGCCGTGGAAGTCGTTGATGCCGATCAGGTTGAGTGTCACATCGTCGGCGGCGTCGGCCGGGGTGACGGCCAGGAGCGGGGCGCCGAGCAGCACCGCGGTGGCGGCGACGAGCGAGCGTGGGGTGAGCTTCACGTAGGGGTTCCTCTCGGGACTGACGGCGAGGAACGGCTACGCGTTGACATCGTCCCCCGATGCGGTCGACGTTCCTGAGAAGCTCTCAGAAACTGTCGATGGTCTAGGAGACCCTGAGGCCGCAGGCCTGTCAATCACTTACCGAGGCGGTTTGGTGACAACTCGATGAACCTCTCGCTACCTGTGCCCGTACGTTTCGCGGTGCCCGACAAAAGGCCTAATCTTGATCGGTGGCCCCGACGACGTGGCCGCACTCAGGAGGATTCGTGACTGGCGCCACCGCGTCCCTGCACAAGACCCTCGGCGGGCTGCCGGGCGTCGACCAGGTCGGGCTCGAGGCCCGCGCTGCCGGACTGGGGACCCGGTCGATCAAGACCACGGCCAAGGCCTGGGCGATCGACCTGGCCATCTCGATGGTCGACCTCACGACGCTCGAGGGAGCCGACACCCCGGGCAAGGTCCGCGCGCTGGCCAACAAGGCCATGCGCCCCGACCCCACCGACCCGACCTGCCCCTCGGCCGCGGCGGTCTGCGTCTACCCCGACATGGTCAAGATCGCCAAGGACACCCTCGGCGAGTCAGGACTCAAGGTGGCCAGCGTCGCGACCGCGTTCCCCTCGGGGCGCGCCGCCCTCGACATCAAGCTCGCCGACACCCGCGACGCGGTCGAGGCCGGCGCCGACGAGATCGACATGGTCATCGACCGCGGAGCGTTCCTGACCGGCAACTACGAGCTGGTCTTCGACGAGATCGTCGCGACCAAGGAGGCGTGCGCCCGCCCCGACGGCTCGCACGCCCACCTCAAGGTCATCTTCGAGACCGGTGAGCTGCAGACGTACGACAACGTCCGCAAGGCGTCCTGGCTGGCGATGATGGCCGGCGCCGACTTCATCAAGACCAGTACCGGCAAGGTCCAGCCGGCCGCGACGCTGCCGGTCACGCTCGTGATGCTCGAGGCCGTCCGCGACTTCCGCGCCGAGACCGGGGTGCAGGTCGGCGTCAAGCCCGCCGGCGGCATCCGTACGTCGAAGGACGCGATCAAGTACCTCGTGATGGTCAACGAGATCGCCGGCGACGACTGGCTCGACCCCGACTGGTTCCGGTTCGGCGCCTCGAGCCTGCTCAACGACCTGCTGCTGCAGCGACAGAAGATTGCCACCGGCCACTACTCCGGCCCCGACTACGTGACGTTGGACTGATTGCCATGACCAAGTTCGAATACGCACCGGCGCCCGAGTCGCGCGCGATCGTCGACATCAAGAGCTCGTACGGCCTGTTCATCGGCGGCGAGTTCGTCGACGGCAGGGGCGGCTCGTTCAAGTCGATCAGCCCGGCGACCGAGGAGGTCCTCGCCGAGGTCACCGAGGCGACCGCCGACGACGTCGACCAGGCGGTCAAGGCCGCGCGCCAGGCATACGACAAGGTCTGGTCCAAGCTGCCGGGCAGCGAGCGGGCCAAGTACCTCTACCGCATCGCCCGCATCATGGCCGAGCGCAGCCGCGAGTTCGCGGTGCTGGAGTCGCTCGACAACGGCAAGCCGATCAAGGAGTCGCGCGACGTCGACCTGCCGCTGGTCTCGCAGTGGTTCTTCTACTACGCCGGCTGGGCCGACAAGCT
>NZ_JAKFCB010000390.1:0-4456 GCF_036676885.1 Aeromicrobium sp. | reverse complement strand
GACCGCATCATCGACGTTCTGCACGCCCTTGACCACGACCTTGCCGTGCCACTGGTCCTTGATCCACGCCAGGTCGTCGAACGTCACCGTCGGGTCGAACATCGTGTCCAGCAGCTCGGCGACCGTGCCGGACCACTTGTCGAGCGACGCGAACGCCAACGGCTCGGTGGTCAGGAAGTTGAGCCACCACGCCGGCCGCGGAATCGCGTTGAGCACCGTGCGGGGCGACAGCGTCGGCGGGATCGTCATGCCGTTGCGGGTGTCGCGCAGCCGCGCGCCGGCCACCGGCACGTCGACCGTGACCAGCAGCGTGTCGAACCCGGCCTTGGCGGCCCGGTCGACCAGCGCCATCGACCGCTCGCGGTCCTTCCACATGTAGAGCTGGAACCAGTTGCGCCCGTTCGGCGCCGCCGCGGCAACGTCCTCGATCGCGGTGGTGCCCATCGTCGACAGCGAGTACGGGATGCCGGCCGCCTCGGCAGCGGTCGCGCCGGCGATCTCGCCCTCGGACTGCATCATCCGGGTGAACCCGGTCGGGGCGATGCCGAACGGCAGCGCAGAACGTACGCCCAGCACCTCGACCGACGTGTCGACGACCGACACGTCGCGCAGGATCGCCGGGTGGAACGTGATGTCCTCGAACGCCTGACGCGCTCGCGCCAGCGACAGCTCCGCATCCGCGGCGCCATCGGTGTAGTCGAACGCCGCCTTGGGCGTACGCCGCTTGGCGATCGCCCGCAGGTCCCACACCGTCAGCGCCCGCTCCAGGCGCCGGCGCGTCGGGTTGAGCACGGGCTTCTTGAACTTCAGCAGGGGCACGAAGTCGCGCGGCCGCGGGAAGCGACGACGCTGTCTGACCAAGGGCGATGCCATGGCGGTCCTTTCAGGGGCGTTCAGGGCGAGATGACGACGGAGTCGGGGCCGCGGCCCTCGAGCAGATTGGTGATCTGGCGGCGGACCACGGCATCGATGCGGGGCTGCATCGCGGTGGACATGCCGCCGACGTGCGGCGAGATCAGGACGCCGGGGACCTCCCAGAGCGCGTGGTCGGCGGGAAGTGGCTCCGGATCCGTGACATCCGTGGCGTAGCGGATGCGGCCGGCCTGGCGCACGACCGCATCGGTGTCGGCGACCTTGCCGCGCGAGACGTTGACGACGACAGCGCCGTCGGGCAGCGCACCCAGGAACGCGTCATCGATCAGTCCAACGGTCGACTCCGACAGCGGAACGGCGACGACGACGGCGTCAACGGTCGGCAGCAGGTCGACCAGCTCGTCGCTGCCGTGCACGTCCTCGCGGTGGTGACCCGCGACGCGTACGAGCTCGGCCTCGAATCCCTCGAGCCGCTTCTCGACCTCGACGCCGATGCCGCCGTAGCCGAGCAGCATGATGCGTCGGTCCGCGACGCTGGTGCCCCACCGCCGGTTCCACTGGCCACGCTCACGGGCGTACACGTCGAGGCCGCGCGCACTGGCGAGCAGCAGGGCCACGGCGAGCTCGGCCGTCGAACCCTCGTGCACGCCGACGGCGTTGCAGCAGGTGATTCCGGCCGGGAGGATGTCGGCGACGCCGTCGTAGCCGAGGGTCTGCAGCTGCAGGACGCCCAGCCGCGAGGCGTCCATCCGGTCGATGCCGTCCGTGCTGTTCCGGTAGGGACTGACGGCGAGGTCGATCCGGCCCCGGGGTTGGGCGTCCGTGAGGTTCCAGACCTCGAGTGCGACCCGGTCATCGAGATCGGCCAGTCGTTCCAGCCAGCGGTTGTCGGGCACTGTCACACGCAGAGTCATACGTCGATCATGCTCTCGGCTCGTAGCGCGCGAGGTCGTGGGTGCGCGCGATGAGACCCCGCAGGTCCTCCAGGGAGCCGGAGACCGCGCCGAGCGTACGACCCTGGATCAGCACGTTGCCCAGCGCCGTCGCCTCGACCGGGCCTGCGAGCACGGGGCGGCCGCTGCGATCGGCGATCGCCTGGCACAGCAGCCGGTTGAGCGATCCGCCGCCGACGACGTGCACGATCCGGATCGGCCGCCCGGCCAGCCGTTCGGCAGTGTCCAGCGCGGACCCGAAGGCGTACGCCAGGCTCTCGACGATGCTGCGCATGAGCTCGGCGCGACCGGCGGGCACGCGGAGGCCCTGCTCCGCGCACAGCTCGGCGATGCGGGCGGGCATGTCACCGGGTGGGAGGAAGCGCGGGTCCTGCACGTCGAACACCGGTACGTCGACGGTCACCTCGGCAGCAGCGCGGAGGATCTCCTCGAGCGACGCTGCGGGGCCGGCACGCTCCCACTCGCGCAGGGTCTCGCTGATCAGCCACGTCCCCATGACGTTGGTGAGGAATCGCGTACGCCCGTCGACGCCGCCCTCGTTCGTGAAGTTGGCGTCCCGCGCCTCGTCCGTGAGGACCGGTGCGTCGAGCTCGAGCCCGACCAGGCCCCACGTGCCGCACGAGATGTAGGCCGCGTCGTCGCTGTGCATCGGCACGCCCACGACCGCGGATGCGGTGTCGTGCGAGCCGACCGCCGTGAGGGTCAGGCCGGGTACGCCGATCTGCTCGCCGACCTCGGTGGTCACCGTGCCGATCGTCGCGCCGGGTTCGACCAGATCGGTGAACAGCGGTCGGCGGAGACCCACCCGCGCCATGAGGTCGGTGTCCCACTCCCCCGTGCGTACGTCCAGCAGGCCGGTCGTCGACGCGTTGGTGCGCTCGGTGACGGTCTCGCCGGTCAGCCAGTAGCCGATCAGGTCGGGGATCAGCAGCATCCGCTCGGCCTCGTCCGCGAGCGGGTCGGCGGCGAGCTGGTAGATCGTGTTGAACGGCAGGAACTGCAGGCCGTTACGGGCGTACAGCTCCGCGAACGGCACCCGGGCGTGGATTCGCTCCACGCCCGCGGCCGTGCGCTCGTCCCGATAGTGGAACGGCACGCCCAGCATGCGGTCCGCCCGCATGAGGGCGTAGTCGACCGCCCACGAGTCCACCGCGACGCTCCGGAGCCCGTCGGGTGACATGCGAGCGGCTGTCCACAGGCCGTTGAGAGCGTGGCGGTGGAGCTCGAGGGGATCCCAGTGCAGCCCGTCCGACTTTCGTACGGGCTCATTGGCGAAGCGCGCGACCGCGCGCAGCTCGAGGTGATCGGCTCCGACCTCGCCGACCATGACGCGGCCGCTGGAGGCCCCGAGGTCGATCGCGGCGACGGAGACTGTCATGGCGCTAGCGGAGGAAGGCGGCCGCGACGCCGGCGTCCACGGGGATGTGGAGGCCGGTGGTCTGCGTCAGGTCGGGTCCGACCAGCGCGTAGACCGCGTTGGCGACGTGGTCCGGCAGGACCTCGCGCTTGAGCAGGGTCCGCTGCGCGTAGAACGCGCCGAGGTCCTTCTCGTCGACCCCGTAGACCGCAGCGCGGTTGGCGCCCCAGCCGCTGGAGAAGATGCCCGAGCCCTGCACGACGCCGTCTGGGTTGATGCCGTTGACGCGTACGCCGTGCTCGCCCAGCTCGGCGGCCAGCAGCCGGACCTGGTGCGCCTGGTCTGCCTTGGTCGCGGAGTACGCGATGTTGTTGGGTCCGGCGAACACCGAGTTCTTGGACGAGATGTAGACGATGTCGCCGCCGAGACCCTGCTCGATGAGCGCCTTCGCCGCGGTGCGCGAGACCAGGAACGAGCCCTTGGCCATGACGTTGTGCTGCAGGTCCCAGTCGGCCACCGTCGTGTCGAGCAGCGACTTCGACAAGGACAGCCCGGCGTTGTTGACGACCAGGTCGAGCCCACCGAACGCCAGCAGCGTCGCGTCGACCGCGGCCTGCACCTGCTCCTCGTCGCTGACATCGGCCTGCACGCCGACGGCGACATCCGTGCCACCGATCTCAGCCGCAGCGGCCTGCGCCTTGGCGAGGTCGAGGTCGGCGATCGCGACGACAGCACCCTGCGCGGCCAGCTTGTGCGCGATGGCCTTGCCGATGCCAGAGGCTGCCCCGGTGACGAGCGCGATACGGGTCGCCAGCGGCTTGGGCGCCGGCATGCGCTGGAGCTTGGCCTCCTCGAGCGCCCAGTACTCGATGCGGAACTTCTCCGCCTCGTCGATCGGGGCGTACGTCGAGAGGCCCTCCGCGCCGCGCATGACGTTGATCGCGTTGACGTAGAACTCACCGGCCACGCGTGCGGTCTGCTTGTCCTTGCCGAAGCTGAACATGCCGACGCCGGGCACCAGCACGATCAGCGGGTCGGCGCCGCGGATCGCCGGTGACTCCGGCGTCGCGTGGCGGTCGTAGTAGGCCTGGTAGTCCTCGCGGTACGCCGTGTGGAGCTCACGCAGCCGCGCGATCGACTCCTCGACGGTCGCCGAGGCGGGCAGGTCGAGCACGAGCGGCTTGACCTTCGTACGCAGGAAGTGGTCCGGGCAGCTGGTGCCCAGCGCGGTGAGGCGCGGGTGCTCGCTCGAGGCGAGGAAGTCCAGCACGAC
>NZ_JAKFCB010000389.1:0-2536 GCF_036676885.1 Aeromicrobium sp. | reverse complement strand
TCGAGATGGGAACAACGAGCTCTCGGGAGCACCCGGGAGGGAATGTTCTTACGGTGCAGTCCAACTCCGCCATGCCATCTTGTCACCGCCACGAGCGTTTCCGCATGACTCGTGGGAGCCGCACCGGACGCTCCCGCGAGCTACCCGTGTCTCCTCCTTCTGGGCCCCTCGGCCGCCCGCCGCCACGCGAGTGGAAGGTGCCCGGTCCCCGGGCAACACGGATTGGGGTCGACGAGAACGGGTACGGGCGCAGCGGGAGCGGTTTGGGATCCGGCCGCTGGTCACGTGCCCACCGCGCATGGGCAGCCCGCTCTGGAGTTGTCATGGACTGGTTCATTGCCGAGAACAGCTGGCTGGCCCGTACGCTCTTCCAGCGGTCGTTGGCGGCGGTCTACCTGGTCGCCTTCGTCGTCGCCGCCAACCAGTACAGGGCCCTGCTCGGCGAACGCGGCCTCACGCCGGCGCGGCGGTTCGTCGAGAGTACGTCGTTCCGGCGGTCGCCGAGTCTCCTTCACCTCTACCACTCCGACCGGGCGTTCCTCGGCGTCGCGTGGGGCGGCGCCGCGCTCTCCCTGGCCACGGTGGCGGGGCTCACCGATGCCATACCGCTGGCGCCGGCGATGCTCGTCTGGGGCGTGCTGTGGCTGCTCTACCTCTCGATCGTCAACGTCGGCCAGCGCTGGTACGGCTTCGGCTGGGAGTCGCTGCTGCTCGAGACGGGATTCCTGGCCATCTTCCTCGGCAACACCGACACCGAACCGCCGATCCTCACGCTCTACCTGTTGTGGTGGCTGCTCTTCCGCCTCGAGTTCGGCGCCGGTCTGATCAAGCTGCGCGGTGACCAGTGCTGGCGCGACCTGACCTGCCTGTACTACCACCACGAGACCCAGCCGATGCCCGGACCGTTCAGCTGGTACTTCCACCATCTCCCCCGGCCGCTCCATCGCGTCGAGGTGCTCGCCAACCACTTCACCCAGCTGGTCGTCCCGCTCGCTCTGTTCGCACCCCAGCCGGTGTCGGGAACCGCCGCAACCGTGATGATCGTGACGCAGCTGTGGCTCGTGATCAGCGGCAACTTCTCCTGGCTCAACTGGCTCGCCATCGTGCTCGCCTGCTCCGCGCTCCCCGACAGCTGGCTGGCCCCAGTCCTGCCGGGCTCCGCAGACCACGCGGCGGGAGCCGAGACACCCGTGGCATTCGTGGTCGCCGTGTGCGTGGTCACCGCAGCTGTCGCGGTGCTCAGCTACTGGCCCGTGGCGAACATGCTCTCGCGCAACCAGCGGATGAACACCTCGTTCAACCGTTGGCACCTGGTCAACTCCTACGGCGCCTTCGGCAGTGTGACCAAGACCCGCTACGAGATCGTCATCGAGGGCACCCACGACGAGCACCTCACCCAGCACACGACCTGGCAGGAGTACGAGTTCAAGGGAAAGCCGGGTGACCCGGGCCGCCGGCCGCGGCAGTTCGCTCCGTACCACCTGCGCCTCGACTGGCTGATGTGGTTTGCCGCGCTCTCCCCCAGCTATGCCGAGCCGTGGTTCCGCACCCTCGCGCAACGGCTCCTGGAGGGCGATCGGCACGTGTCGCGGCTACTGCGGCGCGACCCGTTCTCCGGCAACCCGCCACGCTTCGTTCGCGCGCTGCTCTACCGCTACCGATTCACGACCCGCGCCGAGCACAAGCAGACGCGCGACTGGTGGGTACGCGAGCCCGTCGGCGAGTTCCTGCCACCAGTCACCCTGAGGCGTGTCCCTCATGCGACGACCTTCGGGCCGCCGCGGATCATTCCCTGACGTTGACGCGGCTTTTCGGGGTCTCTAGCGTTGCCAACCTCACGCGCACGCGTTCGTGAGTCGACGACTCGGAGATGGGGACCCGACATGACGTCCAACCTCTATGCGGTGACCTTTGACGCGCACGATCCGGCTCTGCTCGCACGATTCTGGGCCGGCGTCCTGGGCTGGGACATGACCGACGAGGACGACGGTTTCGAGCTCGTGCCGGACGACGGCACGGCGTACCGGATCGGCATCTTCCCGAGCCGGGAGCAGAAGGCCGGGCAGAACCAGATGCACTTCGACCTGACGAGCACATCCCTCGAGCACCAGGAGCAGACGGTGGCCAGGGCGCTCGAGCTCGGCGCCCAGCACATCGACATCGGCCAGACGCCGGACGACGGCCACGTGGTGCTGGCCGACCCGGAGGGCAACGAGTTCTGTGTCATCGAACCCGGCAACAACTTCCTCGCGGACACCGGCGTCATCGGCGCGATCAACTGCGACGGCACGCAGGAGGTCGGGTACTTCTGGAGCGCGGCGCTGGGCTGGCCGTTGGTCTGGGACCAGGACGAAGAGACCGCGATCCAGTCGCCGCTCGGCGGCTCGAAGATGGCCTGGGGCGGGCCGCCCGTCGCCCCGAAGACCGGGAAGAACCGCCTGCACCTCGACATCGCTCCCCCGGCCGGTGTCGACCAGCAGGCGGAGGTCGATCGGCTGGTCTCACTCGGCGCGACGCGAATCGACATCGGGCAGGG
>NZ_JAKFCB010000388.1:0-3937 GCF_036676885.1 Aeromicrobium sp. | reverse complement strand
GACGGCCTCGCCCTCGACGGCGGCGAGGTCCCGTACTCGTCGACCCTCGTGCGTACGTTGGTCGCCGAGGGCCGGCTCGTCGAGGCCGCCGAGGTGCTCGGCCGCCCGCATGAGGTGTCCGGCATCGTGGTCAAGGGCGACCAGCGCGGACGTGAGCTCGGATTCCCGACCGCCAACGTGCCGGTCGACGAGGCATACACGGTCCCACCGGACGGTGTCTATGCCGGCTGGCTCGTGCGCGCCGCCGGCGAGCGGCTTCCGGCGGCGATCTCGGTCGGCACCAACCCCACGTTCGACGGCGTCGAGCGGCGCGTCGAGTCGTACGTGCTCGACCGCACCGATCTCGAGCTCTACGGCGAGGCGATCCGGGTCGAGCTGGTCGACCGGCTGCGCGGCATGGTCAAGTACGAAGGCATCGACCCGCTGATCGCGCAGATGCACCAGGACGTCGAGAAGACCCGCACGATCCTCAGAAACTGAAACCTGTTCCACTTCGGGCGGAAGGCCGGTACGTTGTTCGGCAATCTGCGCGTGCGCTCGCACGCCCGACGTGGGGAGCCCCATGACGACGCGACGCCTGCTCGGCCTGCTCATCGCCACCGCGACGGTCGGCTCGACCCTCGCCCTCGCACCAGCTCCACCGGCGGCTGCCGCGGGCCGGTGCGGCGACCACCCGTGGTGCGACACCTCGCTGAGTCCCGGCAAGCGGGCTGAGCTGCTCCTTGCCGAGCTCACGATGAACGAGAAGATCGGCCTGCTCGGTGGCGACTCGCTGATGTCCGGGGCGTTCAGCAGCCCCGACACGCATACCGGCGTCCAAACGGGCGTGCCGCGCCTGGACCTGCCCACGATCTACTACAGCGACGGCCCGGTGGGCCCACGCCAGGGCAAGTCGATCGGGCTGCCGGCGCCCTTGACGCTCGCCGCGACGTTCGACCCCGAGCTGGCCCGCTCGCACGGCACGGTCGCCGCCCTGGAGGCCAGGGCCAAGGGCAATGACGTGATCTACGCGCCGACGGTCAACATCGCGCGGACCCCGCTCGCCGGCCGTACGTTCGAGGGCTACGGCGAGGACCCGTGGCTGACCAGCCGGCTTGGTGTCGCCTGGATCGAGGGCGCGCAGTCGACCGGACTGATCGGCAACGTCAAGCACTTCGCCGCCAACAACCAGGAGGGCGTCGACCTCACCGGCGGCCTGCTCGACGAGCACCTGCCGATCGGACTCGGCGTCATCGGGACCCGCTATGCGCAGAACTCGATCGTCGACGACCGCACGATGCGCGAGATCTACCTGCCGCAGTTCGAGGCGGCGGTCAAGGAAGCCAAGGTCGGCACGATCATGTGCGCGTACAACCGGGTCAACGGCGAGTACGCCTGCCAGAACTCCACGCTGCTCAAGAAGATCCTGCGCGACGAATGGGGCTTCAAGGGCTACACGATCGCGGACTACCTGGCGATCCACACGACGGACGGTGGCCTCAACAACGGTCTCGACTTCGAGCCGTGGCCGCCGATCGGCTATCAGCCGGCCCTGATCTCGGCAGCAGTCACCCTCGGGCAGGTCTCGAGGGCCACGATCGACGAGCACGTCCGCGTGATGCTCGAGACGTGGTTCCGGTTCGGTGTCTTCGACCGCGCGGCCTATCGCAACGACGACGCACAGATCGACAAGGTTGCCGACGGCCAGGCCTCGCAGCGCATCGCCGAGCAGTCGACGACGTTGCTGCGCAACGAGGGCATCCTGCCGATCGCACCGTCGGTCAGGTCGATCGCCGTGATCGGCAAGCCCGCGACGCAGTTCGCGGTCGGTGGCGGATCCGGCGAGGTCGAGCCGTTCGAGAACCATTCACTCCTCGACGGCATCACCGATCGCGCCGGTGAGGGAGTGACGGTCACGTACGACGACGGGACCGACCACGCTCGGGCGGCCGCGGCCGCGAAGGCGGCGGACATCGCGATCGTGGTCGTCAAGGACCAGTACGGCGAGGGTTCCGACCGCAACTGCCTGACGCTCCAATGCCCCGACGTCAACGGGAACCAGGACGCACTGATCGAGTCGGTGGCGGCAGGCCAGCAGAAGACCGTCGTCGTGCTCGAGTCCGGCGGCGCCGACCTGACGCCGTGGCGCTCGAAGGTCGCGGCGCTGGTCCAGGCCTGGTATCCCGGAGCCCACGGGGGTCCGGCCCTGGCCCGGGTCCTGTTCGGCGACGTCGATCCCGGTGGCCGGCTGCCCCTCACGCTCCCCGACAGCGAGTCGCAGCTGCCGACCGCGGTCAGCCCGTCCCGCTATCCCGGCAGCGGCATCCTCGGTCTCGACACGCACTACGACGAGGGCGTGTTCGTCGGCTACCGCTGGTACGACGAGAAGAGGCTGGAACCGGCCTACCCGTTCGGATTCGGGCTGTCCTACACGTCGTTCGCGCTGTCGGACCTCGAGGTGGACCGGAGCGGCTCCGGCGCCGTCGTCAAGGCGGTCGTCACGAACACCGGCGGACGTACGGGCTTTGCCGTGCCGCAGCTCTATCTCGGGCTGCCGGACCAGTCGGCATCGGTGCAGCAGCCGCCGGCGGCGCTCAAGGGATTCACGAAGGTCGAGCTCGAACCGGGGGAGACCCGTACGGTGTCGTTCCCGCTCGATGAGCGCGCGTTGTCGTACTGGGACGCCGGAGCCTCGGCGTGGAAGGTGACGAAGGGCTGCGCCGACGTCAAGGTCGGCTTCTCCTCGCGCGACCTCCCGCTCCATGGCCGGCTGCCCATCGGCGGAGGCGCCTGCTAGCGCTTCGCGAGCTCGGCCTCGACGGCTCGCGCGACCGCCTGCATGCCGGCGAGTCGCGGGTGGAACGCGACGCCGTCGTCATCCCGGACAGCGGCGCCATTGGTCCACGCCCCGGTGCCGGCACATGCGTCGTGGCCCCGCGAGGCCTTGCGCATCGACACGTACTGGACCTCGGCCCGCTCCGCGGCATCCGCAAGGGTCCGGTCGAGCAGCTCCTCGGCACCGGACACAGCAGCGGCGTCCGCGTCGGGGATGCCGATCGTCGCGCAGCTCCCCGAGTCGGGCATGATCCGCAGGTAGCCCACCAGCAGCACCGTCGCCTCCGGCGCTCGGTCCCGTATGTCCGACAGCACCGCGGCGATGTCCGAGACGCTCCGCTGGAGGATCGCCGGCGCCGAGCCGCGGGCGAACTGCCCACATGCTTCCTGCCCTCCGGTGCACGCCGAGATGAGCGACGCGAACAGGTTGCCGTCGTTGCCCCCGATGCCGACGGTGACGAGGTCGGTCGTGGGCCTGACCGCGTCGATCTGCGGTCGCGCCGCACCCGGGCCGCTGCCGCGTTGCAGGACGTCGTGGGTCGTGGCGCCGGCGCAGCTGACGTCGGCGAACGATGTCGGATCGAGCCGGCGTGCGAGAAGCGAGGGCCAGTTGTGGTCCGACCGCAGGCAGAAGGCCGCATCGTCACGCAGCTCGGCCAGTCCCGGCCCCGCGGTGAACGAGTCGCCGATCGCGACGTACGAACGTACGGGCGGAGCGATGGCGCTCTCGGACGTCGGCGTCGGCGTGTTCGTCGTGGTCGTCGTCGGTGACGGGTCACCCGGCGCCGGCGAGCACCCGGCGAGCAGGACGGCAGTCACCGCTGCAGCGGCTGCGATCCGCGCGGAGAACACCATGCACACGACGCTAGCCGCAGGGTCCTGAACAGCTCAGTGCTCTCACGAACCAGGTCGCGACGTGGGTGGCGGGGCCCCAGCGGCGATTCGCCCCGGGAGCACTGGCGCTGATACTCTGGACGTTGCCGTGTGATCGGCCACGGATCCAGAGTGCCCCGGTGGACAAGCCCGGGCGCGCCGTGCAACGGAACCCTCAGAGGAGAACAGTGTCAAAGAAGACTGCTGCGCCCACGGTCGCAGACATGCCCAAGGACGAAATCATCAAGCA
>NZ_JAKFCB010000387.1:0-6374 GCF_036676885.1 Aeromicrobium sp. | reverse complement strand
GCGGCGATCATCCCGGAGTCGGCGAGGAAGAAGTCCTTGAAGTAGAAGTGTCCCGAGTGCTCGCCGCCGAACACCGCGCCGGTGCGCGCCATCTCGGCCTTGATCAGGGAGTGACCCACGGGCGTGCGAACGGCGGTGCCACCGTTCTCGGCGATGATCTCCGGCACGGCCTTCGACGTGATGACGTTGTGCAGGATCGTCGCGCCCGGCGTCGTCAGCAGCGCGCGCGAGGCGATGAGCGCCGTGATCGCCGACGGTGAGACGACGTCACCGCGCTCGTCGATCACGAAGCAGCGATCCGCGTCGCCGTCGAAGGCGAGGCCGATGTCGGCGCCGGTGTCACGGACCGTGGCCTGCAGGTCGACCAGCGTGCTGTGGTCGAGCGGGTTGGCGTCGTGGTTGGGGAACGTGCCGTCGAGCTCGAAGTACATCGGGGTCAGCTCGACGTTGAGCGTCGCGAAGACCGACGGCACGGTGTGGCCCGCCATGCCGTTGCCGGCGTCGGCCACGACCTTGAGGCGTCGGCGGGCCGGCACCGGCACGAGCTCGTGGAGGTAGGACGCGTAGCGGCTCAGCGCGTCGAGCTCCTCGTACGTGCCGGTGGGCTCGGGCAGCTCGGTGCGAGTCAGGAACTCGGTGGCCTGCTCCGCGATCGCCGAGAGCCCGGTGTCGTAGCCGATCGGCCTGGCACCGGCGCGGCACAGCTTGATGCCGTTGTATGCCGCCGGGTTGTGGCTCGCGGTGATCATCGCGCCGGGCAGGTCGAGGTCACCGGAGGCGAAGTAGAGCAGGTCGGTCGAGGCGAGCCCGATGCCGATGACGTTGCCGCCCTGGGCGCGTACGCCGTCGGAGAACGCCTCGACGAGGAGTGGCGACGTGTCGCGCATGTCGTGGCCGATCACGACCGTGCCGCCGCCGGCGACGCCGGTCTCGAGGGCGAAGGCCTCGCCGAGGGCACGGGTCAGGGCAGGGTCGAGCTGTTCGGGCGAGCGGCCGCGTACGTCGTACGCCTTGACCACCTCCGCCAGACGGGGGTCGATCAAGATTCGGGCCTCACGAGTCGAAGGGCGGGTGGACCATCGGGAATGGGTGCCGGAGGACGGCCGGCCTCGCGCACCGCGTCGGCCAGCGCGAGCAGGTCGTCACGGCTGGGCTCGGCGGCGGCCGGGTCCGGTGCGAGGCGCAGGACGTTCCAGCCCTGCGGTGCGGACATGCGCTGCGAGTGCTCGGCGCACAGGTCGTACGTGTGCGGCTCCGCGTAGGTCGCCAGCGGGCCCAGGACCGCGGTCTGGTCCGCATAGACATAGGTCAGCGTCGCCACTGCCGTCTGGGAGCACGCAGATCGCGTGCATCGTCTCACCGCACCCACGAGGTGAGGTTATCCCCCACTCCGAAGCGCGCGCGTTAGGCTCACCGCATGGATCACTTCGGTGGCGCCGTCAGCGGTCCGCGACCCGGCCGGATGCGCGACCGGCGCGGCCGTGGCCCCCGGGGCCCGATGGCCCTGCCGGGCCCGCTCTCACCCCGCAGCGTGCCGGTGCACCGCCCGGCCCGGGCCTCGTTCGACCTGCTCGTCGGCGACGTCCTCTCCGCCCTCGAGCCGCACTTCGCGGTCGAGCCGGACCACGTCGAGGTCGTCGTCGAGGAAGCCCCCATGCTCCCGCCGGAATGGACCGACGACGTGCCCCTCAGCATCGTCGCGCCCGGCGCCGAGGGCTCTCGCGTCGTGCTGTTCCGCATCCCGATCGCCCAGCGCTGCGCCAGCAACGACGACCTCGAGGACCTCGTGTGGACGGTCGTCCTCGACCGGCTCGCCGAGGTCTGGCACATGTCGCCCGACGACCTCGACCCGCGGCCGCGCTAGGAAACGGGCCGGACCTGCGGGCTGAGCACGGTCACCGGCGCCGCCGTGAGAGCCAGCGAGCTGATGCCGTCACCCTTGACGTACGTCGCCGCGGCGACGACGCTGCCGTGCGGCGTGACGACGAAGTACGCCGCGTCGCGGGTCTCGAGCCGGGACCACGTCGTCGTGCCGGCCTTGATCTTCAGCGTGCTCGAGGCCAGTCGCCGCATCGAGGTGTCGTAGGCCTGGACGTCGACCGATGCCGCGCCGTCCGGGGCGCTCAGCAGGAGCCGTGGCGCGCCGATCTTGGGGCCGACCGCGACCGGGACGATCGCCGGTCCGGACAGCGCGGGCACCGCCTCGGCGTAGGCGTAGTCCTTGTTGCCGGGCGCCATGCGCACGGTGGCCGAGATCGGCTGGTCGGAGGTCAGCTTCAGCGCCTGGGCGCCGCTGCCGGCCGACCTGGGCACCGTGACCGATCGCGTGGCACCCGCCCGGACCTTGATCTGGTCCAGGCCCGAGGGGGTGAACGTGTTCTTGGGGCCGATGACCTTGACGTCGACCCGCGCCGTCGACTGACCGGGGTTGACCATCATCAGCGTCCGTCCCTCGGCACCCTGCACGAGCCCACCGACGACCTGCTCGCGGCGGGGCGAGAGCGTCGCGGCGACCGGCTCGGTGCCGCTGAACACCGAGGTCGAGCTGTCGTTGACGACGGCCGACAGCGAGCCGCGCCGCCGGTGCACGTGCATCGCGAGCTCGCGCTCCCCTGCCGCCAGCTCGTCGAGCCGGATCCGCCGGACCGACGACGGCTTGACGACGATGCCCTCGGACCCGACGGCGTCGATCTTGCCCTTGGGGCCCCACAGCGACAGGTCGACCGCGGCCGGCGTGTCGGCCAGGTTCGTCAGGATCAGCGTCGAGAAGTGCTTGCCGCCGGACCCCAGGCCCAGCAGCCAGGCATCGTCGACGACGCCCGGGCACGAGCCGACCACGAGGCCGCCGCCGCCCCTCTTGGGTGCTGTGCCGGCGAAGAATCCGACGGGGCCGGATGCCCGTCCCTGCTGCTCGACCATGACGCCCGAGCCGTCGACCACGGCTGTACGCCAGGCTGAGGTGTCCTCCAGCCTGGCATCGCGTGCGCGGCCCGGGAGGACGTTGGCCGTCGCACCGGTGCCGGGGCGGACCTGTCCTGCGGCGACTGTGATGACCGAGCCACCCGGGCAGGCGTACGACGCCTCCGTGACCGTCACGCGTGACGGCGGACGGGCCGAGTCGGAGCTCGACGGCGCGACGAGAGCAAGCAGCACGAGCGCGGCCGCGGCGAGCGGGAGCACGAGGATGCGGAGGTCCTTCATGCGGTGGTCACCTCGGCTTCTTCCCGGTCGTCCAGCGGTTCGGGTGCGGCCCGACGGCGTACCGGCGCGGTCAGCACGATCGCCACCAGCCAGACCAGGGCCTGGGCCCCGATCAGCGGGCGGTGCCACCACGGCGTCGCGGACGCTTCGTTGGTCGGTTCCGGGGTGAGTGTCCAGACCCGCGACCCGGGTTCGTCGCTGCCGGCCGGCGTGAGCCGCGGTGCGGCGTCGATCCGCCGGCTGACCTCGGTGTCGGCGTCGGGCGCGTAGATCGAGTCGATGCCGAGCTCACCGAGCGCGTCGATGTCCGCGGCCGTCGCCTGCGCGAGGACGCGGCGCACCACGGCAGTGAGCCGGGCCGAGTCGGACGATGACGCCGTCACGGCCTCCTCGCCGAGGAACGGACCGTCGCCGGCGACGACGCGGTAGTCGACGCCGTCGTCGATGCTCCCGGTCATGATCAGGGTGTCGCCGGGGCGTTCGGCCAGGAAGGCCGGTACGACATCGACTCGTCCGTTGTCGATCGGGTCTGCGGCGCCACGGACGATCCACCAGCCCGCAGTGCCGACCGGCAGCACCAGCGCGACGACAACGACCACTGTGAGCACGGGGCGGGGCCAGGACAGCGCGGCCGGCACCGCGAGCAGGATCGCGGTCAGGAGGCCACCGATCCACACGACAGTGGGGATGCCGACCCAAGGGGTGATGTCGGCCGGACCGGCGTGGGTCGAGTAGGTGACGAGCGTCCCCGCCAGCGCCGCACCGAGCCCCAGCAGCGCCACCAGCCAGGAGAGCAGAACTCCCGTGCGGGTGCGGCGTGGCACCAGCGCCACGAGCGCCAACGCGAGCACCCCGACGGTCAGCCACTCAGGGGCCGCTCCGGGTCCGCCTGCGCGGCCGAGCACGATGTCGCGCACCGTGGCGGATCCGGGCAACGGGTAACCGGCCTCCCACCACATGCGCCACGGACGGAGGGCGCGCTGGGCCAGCCAGGGCCCGAGCAGGACCAGCGGCACCACGGCCGCGATCACGAGCTGCCCACGGACCCAGCGCCCTTCGGCGTACCAGAGGATCAGCAGGCCGCCGAGGCTCAGCGGCAGGACGATGGGTGCGAACGCGGACGCGAACGCGACCCAGATGCCGAGCCGGAGGGCGAGCTGCCAGCCGGGGTTCTCGGCCAGCTGCCACGCCGTGTTGGCGATGATCGGCAGCACGACGAGGGCGACGACGGTGCCGAGGCGGCCCTGGCTCACGGCGCCGGCCGCGACGACGCACAAGGCGTACGAGACGGCCCACACCATGCGCGGTATGCGGTGCGGGCTGATCTGGCGGCCGAACCGGTGCGCCGTCAGGGCCGCGAGTGGCACCGAGAACACCATGACGATCGTGATCAGGAGACCCGGGTGGAACCAGACGGGCGTCGACACCGCCGCGAGGGGAAGCGCGAACACCGGCGGCAACGTCTCGCTGGGGAGCCCGACGTCGTGGCGGGGGCCGAACAGCAGCTGCCACCATCCCCCTGAGGTGCCGGGAGCCGGCGGCAACGCCCCACCGTTGAGGCTCCCGCCGATCAGGCCTCGGCCGGCGATGAGGGAGAGCACGATGAGCACCAGCACCGTGGCCAGCCACGGACGACGCTGCAGCAGCGACGGGCCGTCGTCGAGGTCCTCGACCTCGTCGGGCGCCTGGTCCAGGGTCGTCGACCGGCGGCCGACCGTCTCGACGGCCTCGGGCTTGATCAGGGCGGTCGCGGTGTCCCGCACCATGTCGAAGCCGTGCTGGTACGGCAGCCAGAACGGCGCAAGCAGGTGGCGGATCTCGCGGTGCGGACGCTTCGCGGTCGCGCGCCTGCGCCTCCGCGCCTTGAGGAGCTTGAAGGGGTGGGTGTACGCCGAGCGCAGCGCCAGGAGCTCGTCGCTCGCGGCCTCGGGGTCCTTGCCCATCAGCAGCCCGGCGACCCGCATGAGGGATCCGCAGAACAGCCGGAAGTACTGCCACAGGAAGAGCGGCATCGGGGTGTTGGCCAGCAGCGTGTAGATCGCCGCGCGGCGCTCCTCCCAGTGCGGCACGTCTCCCGCGGTGCGCGTACGCGTGCCGCGCCGGCTCGACTCGGCGTGGAACACCACGGCGCTCGGCGCGGTCATCGTCCGGTGCCCGGCCCGGGCGATCCGCCAGCCGAGGTCGATGTCGTCGTAGAACAGCGGGAGGTTGGGGTCGAGGCCGCCCACCTCGTCCCACACGTCGCGGCGGATCAGCATGCCGGCGGTGTTGACCGCCAGGACGTCGCGCGGTCGGTCGTGCTGACCGGCGTCGGGCTCGCCGGTCTCGAGGCCGGTCTCGCGGGAGCCGGTTGCGGTGATCGTCAGGCCGACCTCGAGCAGGCGGCGCAGCGAGGGCCATTCACGGATCTTGGGGCCGACGGCCGCGACGTCGGGTGCCGAGGTCGCGGTGTCGAGCAGGCCCGAGAGGGTGCCGGGCAGGACCGAGGAGTCGTCGTGCAGCAGCCAGATCCAGTCCGTACGGGGCATCGACTCGAGCGCGAGGCGTACGGCCTCACCGAAGCCCGTGCCGGACGGGGCGTACGTGATGCGCTCGGCCCCGAACGAGTCTCGCAACAGGTCCGCGCTGCCGTCCGTCGAGCTGACATCGACGACGCGCCACGTGGTCGGGGCGTAGAACATGTGGGCAAATGAAGCGAGGACCTTGGGAAGCCAGGTCGCGCCGTTGTGGGCCACGAGGATCGCGCCCACGGTCGGTGGATCGTCGAGCCAATGGCGCGTCTCACTCGTCTCGTCCACGTAGAGCGACTCTAGTGGACGAGGAAAACGCAGCCTCTTAAGCCCGCTTCTTCAGCTTGCGACGTTCACGCTCGGACAGACCGCCCCAGATGCCGAACCGCTCATCGTGTGCCAGGGCGTACTCGAGGCACTCTCCACGGACGTCGCACGTCAGGCACACTCGCTTGGCCTCACGTGTGGATCCGCCCTTCTCAGGGAAGAATGCCTCGGGGTCTGTCTGAGCGCACAGCGCACGCTCTTGCCACATGAGTTCTTCATCGAGCTCTTGCGGCAGACCCAGATCGAATGACATACATGGAATTACAGTCCTGTCACCTGTCACAAGTCAAGCCGAATGGCAAGATTCACGAAATCTCCGGCGTGTCGCCCGCCTGC
>NZ_JAKFCB010000386.1:0-25089 GCF_036676885.1 Aeromicrobium sp. | reverse complement strand
AGCGACGCGAGGCGTGAACCTCCCGGCTTCGGACTATCGCTGCTACCGGCATCCTGACCGCGAGGCCTACATCTCGTGCCAGCGCTGTGAGCGGCTGATCTGTCCGGAGTGCATGAACGACGCATCGGTCGGCTTCCAGTGCCCGTCGTGCATCGCCGAGGGAGCCAAGTCGGTGCGGGCACCCCGTACGCTCGCCGGTGGCGCGGTCACGGCCAAGGACAACGTGGTGTCGATGACCCTCATCGGCATCAACCTCCTGGCCTTCCTGATCCAGCTCGCCACCGGCGATCGTGCCAGTGACATCTATCAACAAGGTGCCATGCAGGGCTACGTCGTCGCCGACGGCGACTACTGGCGGCTGCTGACGTCCGCCTTCCTGCACGCCGGTCTCCTGCACATCGCGTTCAACATGTACGCGCTCTACCTGTTCGGACCGTTCGTCGAGCGCGCCCTGGGCACCTGGCGCTTCATCGTGGCCTACCTGACGATGGCGGTCTTCGCGTCGGTGTTCGTCTACGTCCTGACCGACCCCGCCATCGTGACGATCGGCGCATCGGGAGCGGTCTTCGGCCTGTTCGGCATGGCGATGATCTTCCTGCTCAAGGCCAAGCAGGACATCTCGACGTTGCTGGTCCTGCTGGTGATCAACGCGTTCCTCAGCCTGCGCGGCGGGATCAGCTGGCAGGGCCACCTCGGCGGCTTCGTCATCGGCTGCCTGCTGGGGCTGGCATTCGCGTACGCACCCCGCGAGCGCAAGCAGCTGGTCCAGGTCGTCGTGCTCGCAGCCGTGTGGATCGGCATGATCGCCACGATCGTCGTACGCACGGGACAGCTGACGAGTTAGTCCACAGGCTGAGTTACATGCGTGTGATTATCAACAGCTGTGCACACAGGTGTGGATAACTACACCGGTGTAACTCACTCCCATTTCATGGCGAACCCGAAGGCCGCCACGATGAAGCCCATGCCGATGACGAGGTTCCAGCTGCCGAGGTCGTCGTACCACTGCAGGAACGAGGGGTAGTCGATCACCTGGTTGCTCAGCGTGTAGAAGACGACGATCCAGATCAGCCCCACGACGCCCGACGTGACCATCGCCGGACCTGCCCAGCGGTTGCCGATCTTCTGGGGCTTCGGTGCCTTGGGGGCCTTGTCTTTCGCCACGACGTCTCCGGATGGTTGCTGCGGCTGTGCCGCATCGGTAGGTGCTCTCGGATAGCCTAGGCCATCGAGCGAGGAGGAGTTCGGCATGCCAAAGGCGGGGTCGCACGCACGCCAACGCTGGCCGCTTGCCGTGTTCGCGATCTTCGCGATCACGGGGTTTCTCTTCGTCGCCGCATCCCACAGTGCGCAGGGTGGCGACCTGCGGCCGGCCGGCGGTGATCCGGGCTCGTTGGCGCAGGAGCGCCGCGAACGGGTCGAGGAAAGGCGTGCCGACGCGCGCGATCTGCGCTCCGACATCGACAAGCTGTCGGCGAAGGTCTCCGGCGCCGACCTGAAGAAGCTCCGCGAGCGGGTCGACGAGCTCAAGGAGCCGACCGGACTGACGGCCGTCGAGGGCCCCGGGGTCAGGGTGACCCTGACCGACACGCCCAACCCCGACGCGTTCCCGGACGCCAACCCCAACTTGCTCGTCGTCCACCAGCAGGACATCCAGGCATTCGTCAACGCGCTGTGGGCCGGCGGCGCCGAGGCCGTCACGCTGCAGGGTCAGCGGCTCATCTCGACGACCGGCATCAAGTGCGTCGGCTCGACCGTGGTGCTCGACGGCGTGCCCTACACGCCGCCCTACGTCATCGAGGCGATCGGCGACACGGTCGACATGAATGCGTCGCTCCTGACGTCTCCGGGCACCGTGACGTACGCCGACTACGCCGTGAGCTACAACCTCGGCCTCGAGATGGAGAACGTCGAGGAGATCAAGGCCGAGGCCTACGCCGGGACCGTCAGCCTGCGCTACGCCGACGCCACGAACTAGCCGCCGTCGGCCTCGGTGCCGAGGACACCGGTGCCATCAGTCGCGGCGCCGTCGGCGTCCCCCGGGTCGGTTCCGTCGCCGGGTTTGGCCGACACCGTGAGCTCGATCGTCGTGCCCGGTGAGACCTTCTCGTTCGGGGCGATCGACTGCGCGATCACGGTGCCGTCAGGCACGGTGGCGGCCGGATCGTCCTTGGTCGTGACCTTGAGCCCGAGATCCTCGAGCGCCTTGGTGGCGTCCTCGACGGTCTGGTTGACGACGTTGGGCACCGTGACCTGACCCCGCGAGGTGATGAGCTCGACCGTCGAGCCGACGTCGACACTGTCTCCGGCGGGCGGGTTGCTGTTGATCACCTGGTTGCGGGGCAGGTCGCTGTCCTGGAGCTGCTTCTTGACCTTGAGACCCTTGGCCTCGAGGTTGTCCTTGGCCTCGGAATACGACAGGCCCTGCAGCGCTGGGATCTGCACCTGCTTGGGGCCGTCGCTCACGATCAGCGTGATGGTGCTGCCCTCGTCGACCCTCTCCCCTGCGGGCGGGTCGGTCTCGATGACGAGTCCCTCGTCGACCTCGCTGCTGGCCTGCCGCTGGATGTCCTTGCTCACGACGAACTCCGGCTCGAGGGCCCGCGTTGCGCTCTCGACGCTCTTGCCACTGACGTTGGGGATCTCGGCCTGCGCGGGTGCCGGCGGTGCCTCGGTGGCCTTGTAGATCGCGAACGCGATGCCCGCGAGCAGCAGCACGGCGATCGCACCGATGATCCACCACTTGGCGCGGTTCTCGGGCTCATCGCCCTCTTCGTCCGGGTCGGGCTCGGCTCGGCGTGCCCCGCCGGCGACCGGCAGGATCGGAGCAGCCGGCGCGACCGAGGTGGCACCGACAACTGCGGTGGCCGCGGCCGGCACCTCGACGGCCTGGCCGGCGAGCACCCGCTCGATGTCCTTGCGCATGTCGGCGGCGCTCTGATAGCGGTCCTCGACGCGCTTGGCGAGGGACTTGGCGACGACGCTGTCGATCGCGGCACTGACGTCGGGGTTGAGCTGCGACGGCGGCCGGGCCTCCTCGCGTACGTGCTGGTAGGCCACCGAGACCGGGCTGTCGCCGACGAACGGCGGACGACCCGTGAGGAGCTCGTAGAGCAGGCAGCCGGTGGAGTAGATGTCGCTGCGGGCATCGACGGTCTCACCGCGGGCCTGCTCCGGCGAGAGGTACTGGGCGGTACCGATGACCGCTGCGGTCTGCGTCATCGCCGACGACGTGTCGGCGATCGCGCGGGCGATGCCGAAGTCCATGACCTTGACCTGGCCCGACGGGGTCAGCATGACGTTGGCGGGCTTGATGTCACGGTGGATGATGCCGGAGCGGTGGCTGTAGTCGAGGGCGCTCAGCACGTCGGCCGTGATCGACAGGGCGCGCTCGGGCAGGATCTTGCGGCCGTTCTCGGCGCCCCGCAGGATGTCGCGCAGCGTCTGGCCCTCGACGTACTCCATGACGATGTAGGGCACGTGGCTGCCGTGCTTGTCGATCGACTCACCCGTGTCGTAGACCGCGACGACCGAGGGGTGGTTGAGCGCTGCGGACGACTGGGCCTCGCGACGGAAGCGAGCCTGGAACGTGTCGTCAGCGGCGAGGTCGCCGCGCAGCTGCTTGACCGCAACGGTGCGGCCGAGGCGCAGGTCGCGGCCGACGCGTACGTCGGCCATGCCGCCGCGTCCGAGCAGGCCACCGAGTTCGTATCGGCCGCCCAGGCGGATGGTCTCGTCGCCGGATTCGGTCATGATGTCAGTCTCCCAGAAGGTGTGGTGAGGATTCCTCGACAGGGGCGTGAGGGCCCACCGTCGTCAAGTGTGCTGGTATGTCGGGGATAAACGGTCAATTCTCGAGCACCTGCTCCATGACTGAGCGGGCGATGGGGCCCGCCAGGCGGCCGCCGGCGATCTCGTCGCGGGCGGTGTCGCTGGACTCGACGAGCACCGCGACAGCGACCTTGGGATCGTCCGCCGGGGCGAACGACACGAACCAGGCATAGGGCGGTCGGTCGGGTGTCGACTGGGCGGTGCCGGTCTTGGCGCCGACGTCGACGCCGGCGATCCGGGCCGACGTGGCGGTGCCGCGGGTGACGGTGCTGATCATCATCTCGCGGAGCTTGGCGGCGTTGGAGCTGCTCATGGCCTGGCTGAGGCGCTCGGGCTGCGCCTGCTCGAGCACCCGCAGGTTGGGCGAGCGGACGGTCTTGACGACGTACGGCTTCATGACGTCGCCGCCGTTGGCGATGCCGGCGGCGACCATCGCCATCTGCAGGGGCGTCGTCGCGACCTCGAACTGTCCGATGCCCGTCTGGGCGAGCTGCGGCGCCTCGAGCTTGTTGTCGCCGGAGGTGAACCGGCTGGCGCTGGAGGCCAGGCCCTCGATCGGGTCGGTGCCGAAGCCGAACTTGGTGGCCTGCTCGGCCAGCTTCTCCTGGCCGACCTTGCCGGCGAGCGCGCCGAATGCGACGTTGCACGAGACGTTGAGCGCGCGCTCGAACGTGATGCGGTCACCGCCGCAGTTGCCGCCGTTCTCGTTGGGCAGCGAGTACTGGATGCCGGGGAACGTGAGCCGGGCGCCGGCCTTGATCCGGTCGTCGATGTTGTCGACGACGCCGTTCTCGAGGGCGGCGGCGGCGGTGACGAGCTTGAACGTCGACCCGGGCGGCAGCGTCTGCTGCGTCGACCGGTTGATCAACGGCTCGTCCTTGTCCCTGCTGTAGGTCTCGTACGACTTGACCACATCGCTGAAGTCATGGCTGGCGAGACGGTTGGGGTTGTAGGTCGGCTGGCTGACCATCGCGAGGACGGCACCGGTCTGCGGGTCGAGCGCGACGACGGCGCCCTTGGTGTCCTTGCCGAGGCGCTGGAGGCCTTCGGCCGCAGCCTTCTGCGCGAGCGGGTCGATCGTCAGCTCGACGCTGCCGCCCTTGGGCTGCTTGTTGGACACCAGGTCGACGACGCGGTTGACGAACAACCGGTTGTCACTGCCGGACAGCACGCGGTTCTGCGAGTTCTCGAGCGCGCTCGGACCGTAGATGTAGGAGAACGAACCGGTCAGCGGGGCGTAGAGGCCGCCCTCGGGGTAGCGCCGCTGGAACTTGTACTCGTCCTTGGACTTGACGCTCTCGGCCACCGGCTCGCCGTCGACCAGGATCGCCCCACGGTCGCGGGAGAACTCCTCGTCGATGACCCGGCGGTTGCCGTTCTTGTCGTTGAGGCTGTCGGCCTCGACGAACTGGACGTAGTTGATGTTGAGCAGCAGTGCGGCGAACAGCACGAGGCAGGCGATGGCGATGTTGCGGATGGGACGGTTCATGACAGCTTCACCACCTGGGTCTCCTCGTCGCTGGCGAACGTGGAGATCTCGGGGGCCGGCCGGCGGGTCTGGTCGCTGATGCGCAGGAGCAGGCCGATGATCGCCCAGTTCATGACGACCGACGACCCGCCCTGGGCCATGAACGGGGTCGTCAGGCCGGTCAGCGGAATGAGCCGGGTGACGCCGCCGATGACGACGAACACCTGCAGTGCGAACGAGAACGCGAGTCCGGCGGCGAGCAGCTTGCCGAACGCGTCGCGGCAGGTCAGCGAGATGCGCAGGCCGCGCTCGACGATGAGTCCGTAGATCAGGATGATCGCCATGAGCCCGGTCAGGCCGAGCTCCTCACCCATCGACGCGGCGATGAAGTCGGAGAACGAGTAGGGCGTGAGCTGCGGGCTGCCCTGTCCGAGGCCCTTGCCGAGAATGCCGCCGTGCGCGAGGCCGAACAGGCCGTTGATGATCTGGCCGTTCCGGTCGGGATCGGAGAACGGGTCGAGCCAGGCGTCGAAGCGTACGCGCACGTGATCGAACGCGGCGTAGCCGAAGTAGGCGCCGGCGCCGAACAGCAGCGCTCCGACGACGAGCCAGCCGGGGCGCTCGGTGGCGACGTAGAGCATCACGACGAACAGGCCGAAGAACAGCAGGGACGAGCCGAGGTCGCGCTGGAACACCAGGATCCCGACGCTGATCAGCCAGCCGGCGAGGATCGGCCCGAGGTCGCGGCCGCGTGGCAGGTCGATGCCCATGATGCGGCGGCCGGCGAGGGCGAGGGCGTCACGCTTGACGACCAGGTAACCCGCGAAGAAGATCGCGAGGCACACCTTGGCCGCCTCGCCGGGCTGGAAGCTGAACGGCCCGAAGTTGACCCAGATGCGGGCGCCGTTGATCGTACGCCCGAAGTAGGGCAGCAGCGGCAGGATCAGCAGCGCGATCGCCGCGACGCCGAACGTGTAGGTCAAGGTCTGCAGCCGGCGGTGGTCACGGACCAGCACGAGGATGCCGGCGAACGCGGCGATGCCGATCGCGGTCCATACGAGCTGCGAGTTGGCGAACGCCGCGCGCTCCGGGTTGATCTGCTGCCGGCCGAGGTCGAGCCGGTAGATCATCGCCAGGCCGAGGCCGTTGAGCGCGATGACCAGCGGCAGCAGCACGGGATCGGCGTAGGGCGCGACCTTGCGCACGGTCAGGTGGGACAGGATCGCGACGACGATCAGCGCGCCGCCGAGCTTGTAGGTGTCGGCGGGAATCGTGCCATCGACGCCGAGGCCGACCGAGGCATAGGCCGCGATGCCGATGAACACCGCGAGCACGGTCAGGAAGAACTCGGCTCCCCGCCGTTTGCGAGGAACCCATGCGGGTGACGTCATCGCTGCCATGTCGCGTTGGACGCGGTCGACTTGGTGGTCGCGGTGGGCGTCGGGGTCGGCGTGGGCGTCGGCGTGGGCGTCGGCTGGATCGCGAGCTGGTCGAGCTCGGCGACGGTCTTCTCGGCATCGGCCTTGCTGGAGGCCTCGATGCCGGCCTCGACCTGCTGGCGGCGGAACTCCGGGAGCGTGTCGAGCTCGACGTCGGTCACCTGCTCGACGTGTTGCAGGTCGATGCCCGGGATGTCGGCCTGCACGCCCTTGAAGATCGTGACCTTGCCGTCCTGGGCGGCGACGAAGTACTGCTTCTGGGACCAGTTGTAGGCCCACGCGCCGCCCGCGCCGAGGATCAGCGCGACGACGATGATCGCGGCGGCCCAGCGCAGCCAGCGCAGGCGGCTCGGCGGTCGCGGCGCGTAGCGGAGCTCCTCGGGGTCGTACGAGTCGGACGCCGTCGTGGTGGTGGAGTCGCTGCCACTCGTGCCCTCGCCCGTGCGTGGGCGGGCCTGTCCCGCGGCCGCTCCCACGAGCTGCGGCTGGCCGTCGGATGACGACAGACGCTCGTCGGGCTCGGTGCCGGCCTCGACGAACTCGCCGATGACGACCGTGACGTTGTCGTAGCCGCCGGCCTCGAGCGCGAGGCGTACGAGCTCGGTCGCGGCCATGTCGATGGTCTCGGACTGGAGCGCGCCGCGGATCACGTCGTCGGTCACCATGTCGGTGAGCCCGTCGCTGCACAGCAGGTAGCGGTCGCCGAGCATCGGCTGGACCCAGCTGAGGTCGGCGCCGTTGTCGTCGCGTCCGAGCATGGCGCGCAGGATCAGCGAGCGGTGCGGGTGCACGCGGGCCTCGGCCGGCGAGATCCGGCCCTCGTCGATCAGGCTCTGGACGAACGTGTGGTCCTTGCTGATCTGGGTCAGCTCGCCACCGCGCAGACGGTAGACCCGCGAGTCGCCGATGTGGGCGAAGGCGAATTTCTGGCCGTCCCAGACGAGAGCGTCGAGCGTCGTGCCCATCCCCTCGACGGCGGGATCCTGGGCGATGAGCTCACCGAGGCGGGTGTTGGCCTTGACGACCGCCTGTTCCAGCGCGGCCATCGCGTCGTCGCCGACGGTGTCGGTGTCGAGCCCGCGGATGATGTGCATGACCTCGGACGAGGCGAGGTCTCCGGCCGCGGCACCACCCATTCCGTCGGCGATGACCAACAGGCGAGGGCTCGCGTAGCCGGAGTCCTGGTTGGCGGATCGGCGCAGACCCGTGTCGGTGTGCGCGACGTATCGGAAGGTCAGTGCGGTCATGGGCTACTTCTGCAGCTCGACGATGGTCTTGCCCAGTCGTACGGCGATGCCGAGGCCGATCGGGACGGGCGAGGTGATGCGCTGGCTGCCGAGGTAGGTGCCATTCGTCGAACCGAGGTCCTCGACGAACCACTGTTCACCATTGGTCGCGAACCGCGCGTGGCGGGTCGACACGTAGTCGTCGTCGAGCCGGATCGCCGCGTCGGTGCCGCGGCCCAGCAGGATCGGCTTGTCGCCGAGCGGAACGCTCTGTCCGGCGTTGGGACCCGAGACGACCTGGAGCTTCGTCGGCACTCCGCGCGGTGCCCTGCGGTTCTTGGACTTCGCGGGCGCCTTCTGCTTGTTCTTGGCCGGCTTCGGCGCCGCCGGGGCCTTGGTGCCGAAGATGTCCGAGCGGATGACCGAGACGGCCGACAGCACGAACAGCCACAGCACGGCCAGGAAGCCGAGCTTGATCAGCGTGAGGGTGAGCTCTGACATCTACTGGCCGGCCTCGGTCATCCGGATCACGATCACGGTGTTGCCGAGACGGATCTCGGACCCGTCGGTCACGACTCCCGTGGCGACCTTGTGACCGTTGAGGACCACGCCGTTGGTGGAGTTGAGGTCGACGATCGTCACGGTGGTCTCCGATCCGCTCTGGTGGATCTTGATCTCCGCATGCCGCCTCGAGATGCCCGGATCGTCGATCTTGAGGTCGGCCTCGTTGGACCGGCCGATGACCACACCCGGTGGGTCGATCGGGTGCTTCATGCCGTTGACCTCGAGCAGCACGTTGGAGCTGCGGATCGCGGTCTCGGTCATGCGCTGGCCGGCGACAGGTGTCACGGAGGCGTTGGTCTTGCTACGTACGCGGAAGCGTCCCGTGCTGAGCTCGCCGGTCTTGGTGAACGAGATCTCGAGCGGACCGGCCATCGTGTAGCGCTGCTCGCTCACGTGCTCCTTGACGAGCGTCGCCAGCTCGTCGGCCAGCGTCGTGCTGAACGGGTTGAGCCGGTCGAAGTCGGGCGGGGACAGCTCGACGGTGAAGACATTGGGCACGAGCATCCGCTCGCGCGACAGGATGTGGGCCGAGTTGTCGACCTCGCGCTGCAGAGCGGCGGCGATCTCCACCGGCTGCACAGCGCTGCGGAACGCTCGGGCGAACGCGCTGGTCACCGCGCCCTCGAGGCGTTGTTCGAATCGCTGCAGCACCCCCGCCATCAGCCTCCGCCTTTCCCATTGTCGTGGTCGTACCCTGCGATCGTATCGGGAGCGCCCATCCCCGCTACCTCGCCCGCAGTGACGGGCGTGAGGAATAGCACCTCAATCAGCCTGTTAGACTTGCGAACCGGTCCTACGGGACCATGCGCGGGTGGCGGAATGGTAGACGCGCTGGCTTCAGGTGCCAGTGTCCGCAAGGGCGTGGGGGTTCAAATCCCCCCTCGCGCACAGAACTTCATACGAACGCACGTTGCCCGGATCCCACACGATCCGGGCAACTGCTGCAAGTGGGGCTCGGCAGTGCGGGCGCGACGACTCCGCATGGCCCGTGCGGCCGCGGACTTAGGATGCGGCATGGTGGAGATCGCCCCGGCCGATGATGCGCTGAAGGAATGGTTGCTCGCAGGCGACGTGAGCATTCGCTGGCAGGTCATGCAGTACCTGATCGGAGCTTCGCCGGCCGAGGTGGCCGCCGAGCGCGAGCGGGTTGCGACCGAAGGATGGGGCGCCAGGCTGCTGGCGGCACAGGACACGGACGGGCTTTGGGCCGGCGCGCTCTACAGCCCCAAGTGGACCTCGACGACGTACACGCTGCTCCTTCTGCGCCGACTGGGGCTCGCGGCCGACAACAGCCAGGCCCGTCGCGGTTGTCGGCGACTCTGGGAAGCCGCGTCGGATCACGGCGGTGGCCTGAATCTCGCGAAGAGCATCCGGGAGCCCGAGACCTGCATCACCGGGATGCTCGTGCTGCTCGCCACGACCTTCGGGGGCGCCGAGGACCGGGTGGACCGCACCGTCGACTGGCTCCTGGAGCAGCAGCTCGCCGACGGCGGATGGAACTGCGAGACGCTTCGCTCGGGATCGCGCCATGGGTCGTTCCACACGAGCATCACGGTGCTGGAGGCGCTGCTGGCCTATCGGGGGACAGGCGGCACTCCGGTGAACGAGGCGCTGGCGAAAGGCGAGGAGTTCTTCCTGCGTCATCGACTCTTCAAGTCGCACCGGACCGCTCGGGTCGCGGACGAGGCATTCACCCGCTTCCCGTTCCCGCCCCAATGGCATTTCGACGCCCTCCGTGGCCTGGAGTACTTCCAGTCGGCCTCGGCAGCACGGGACGACCGGCTGAAGGACGCCGTGGATCTCGTCCGAGGACTCCGGCGGCCCGACGGGACGTGGCGTCGGTACCGGCCCTACCCGGGCCGGACGTGGTTCGAGATGGAGCCGGCCGGGCCCAGCCGCTGGGCGACACTCCGGTGTCTTCGAGTCCTGTCCTGGTGGGACGATGCGCCGGCACCTCGAGGCCGGTGAGCGGGAACGACAGAACCCCCGGACCAGTGAGGTCCGGGGGTCCTGCCATTCCTCGTGGCTACGCCTGTTCGGCGTCGAGGGCGGCTGACACGCGGCGGTGCGCCTCCCAGATCTCTTCGGGCAGGTTGTCGAACTGCTTCAGGTGCTCCTCGCGGAAGCCCATCTCCTGACGCCAGCGCTCGGTGTCGATCGACAGGATCGTCTCGAGGTCCTCGGGCGTGATGTCGACACCGTCGAGGTTGAGCTCCTCAGCGGTCGGGATGATGCCGACCGGGGTCTGACGACCGGTGACCTCGCCGGCCTTGAGCTGCAGGAGCCACAGGAGCGGACGCAGGTTGTCGCGGTAGCCGGGCCACAGGTAGTGACCGTCCTGGGGATCCTTCTGGAACCAGTTGACGTGCGCGAAGATCGGCAGGTCCTTGGCCGCCCCGACGATGTTGAGGTAGTGCTGGGCGTAGTCACCCTCGCCGTACGCCATGAACGGGCGGTTGGACATCGGGTCGTAGCGCAGCATGCCCTCGACACCCTCGGCCGCGGACGTGGCCTCGGCGCCCAGCGTCAGGCCGTCGTAGACGCCCTCGGCCAGGTCCGTGATGGCCCGGATCAGCGGCTCGCGGTCGCGCGTGCGGCCGCCGAAGATGATCGCGTCGATCGGCACGCCGGAGGCGGCGTTGTAGTCGTCGGCGATGTTGGGGACGTTGTCGAGCTGCGTCGTGAAGCGGCTGTTGGGGTGGGCCCACGGGCTGTCGTCGCCGGCTTCGCGATCGGCGATCGGGGCACCCGTCCAGTCGAGCCAGCCATGGTGGTCGGCCGGCGGGTGGGGCGTACGGCCCTCCCACCAGACTTCGTGCGTCACCGAGTTGTAGGCGATGTTGGTGAAGATCGCCTGCGTGCCCTCGGCCACCGACGCGAGCGCTGTCGGGTTGGTGCCCTCGTTGGTGTCCTTGGCCACGCCGAAGACGCCGTACTCGGGGTTCATGCCGTAGAGCTTGCCGGTGGCCTCGTCGACCCACAGCCAGGCGATGTCGTCGCCGTAGAACGACACGTGATAGCGGTCGCCGAGCACGTCGGGAGCCAGCATCATGGCGAGGTTGGTCTTGCCCGAGGCACTCGGGAAGCCGCCACAGATGTGGTACGTCTTGTCGGTCTGCTTGTCCTTGATGCCGATCAGCATGTACTGCTCGGCGAGGAACTTGCGCGAGGCCCAGCCGTCGTACGCGGCCTGGCGCAGGCCGTGCGCGATCTTGCCGAGCAGGGCGTTTCCGCCGTAGGACGAGCCGAAGTGCAGGATCGTACGCTCATCGGCGACCGTCACGAAGTAGCGCTGGTCGTTGGGGGTGCCCTGACCGAGGTGCTCCAGGTCACCGGTCACGTGCACGGCGCGGACGAACTGCTCGGGGTCCTCCAGTGCCTCGAGAAATTCTGCGCCGACGCGTGCCATCCGGATCATGTGGAGCACGACGGTGCGGGTGTCGGTGACCTGCACGCCGGCGGCCCACGGCGCGAGGGCGTTGCCGGGAGGTGACATCAGGTAGGGGATGACGTACATCGTCTTGCCCGCCGACGCTCCGCGCATGCGGTCCTCGAGCAGGGGCTTCATCTCCGAGGCCGGGCGCCAGTTGTTGTAGACGCCCTTGTCCGCGGGATTGTTGGTGGCCACGATCGTGCGCTCCTCGGAGCGCGCGGTGTCCTTCACGTAGCTGCGTGAGTAGTAGAGCCCCTCGCCGGCCGGCTCCAGCTCACCGGCCTCGAGCGCCTCGGCGATGAGCCGGGCGTCGTCGGCGGCGCTGACCACTTCGACCCGTTCGGCTCCGGTCAGATTGGCCCAGTGGTGCACGTACTCGCGCACATGTGGGTTCTTGAGTCCTGCTTCGTCCAGTGCTGCGTCGACATCAACCATCGCTCGATCATGCCCTCTCCACTCGAAGAACGCACGGTTCAACGTCACACGTGGCATATGTCTCGTGATTTGTCTTTGCGGACTGCAAATTCAGCGTGTCCGTGCGTGTCTTGCGCACCGTATCGTAATTGAAGAGTTCTTCAAGTGATGTATTCTACAAGTGACATAACCAACAGTCGCCGAGGATGCATCCATGAAGCCGAGCGTGCCGCTCTACCAGGCCAAGGCCGAGCTCTTCCGCACCCTGGGGCACCCCGTCAGGATCCGGGTTCTGGAGCTCCTTCAGGACGGCCCGCGACCCGTGCGCGAGCTGCTCACCGAGATCGAGGTGGAGTCCTCGAGCCTGTCGCAACAGCTCGCCGTGCTCCGACGGGCGGGTCTGGTCACCTCGTCGCGTGACGGCGGGGCCGTCCTCTACACACTCGCGACGCCCGATGTCGCGCAGCTGCTGCTGTACGGCCGCCGCATCCTCGCGTCGATGTGGACCGGCCAGGAGGGCCTGCTCGCGGAGCTGCGCGAGTCGGCGCAGGAGGTGTGAGCCGCTTCGGGTCCACCTCGACCGCCGAGTTCCTGGGCTCGGCGTGGGCCAGGTGCGCCCAGCTCCTCCCGCGCCGAGGCGACCTGGCGGCGATGCGCCGAAGCCCCAAGCAGGATCTGGTCGCAGGTCTGGCCGTCGCCATCGTGGCGCTGCCGTTGGCCCTCGCCTTCGGGGTGGCCTCGGGGCTCGGCGCCCAGGCCGGTCTCGCAACCGCCGTCGTGGCGGGGATCGTCGCTGCCGTGTTCGGCGGATCCCATGTTCAGGTCTCGGGACCCACGGGCGCCATGACGGTCGTGCTGGTCCCCGTCGTGCACCACTACGGTGCCGCGGGTGTGCTGATGGTCGGCATGTTGGCCGGCGTCGTCCTGGTCGCGATGGCGGTGGCCCGGATGGGCCGCTACGTACGCTTCCTGCCGGTCTCGGTCATCGAAGGGTTCACCGCCGGGATCGCGGTCGTCATCGCACTGCAGCAGGTGCCGGCTGCCCTGGGTGTCCGGGATGCCAGCGGTGACAAGGTGTGGGCGATCGCCGCAGATGCAGTGCGCCAGTACGTCCAGCACCCTCAGGTCGCACCGCTGGTCGTGGCGCTGGCCGTTGCCGCCCTGATGCTGGGTGGCGCTCGGTGGCGTCCCGGCGTGCCGTTCTCCCTGGTGGGTGTCGCCATCGCGACCGTCGCGGCGAGATACTTCGACCTCGGGCTGGTCCCGATCGGTCACCTGCCGGCCAGCCTCCCGGCGCCATCGCTCGACTTCGTCGACGCGGGAGCGGTGAGTTCGCTGATGGCCTCGGCGCTCGCCGTCGCTGCCCTGGCCGCACTCGAGAGCCTGTTGTGCGCGACCGTCGCCGACGGCATGAGTGTCAGCGAGCACCACGACCCGGATCGTGAGCTGTTCGGCCAGGGGATGGCAAACCTGGTGGTTCCGGTCTTCGGCGGGGTGCCGGCCACCGCGGCGATAGCCCGCACCGCCGTCAATGTGCGCGCCGGCGCCAGGTCGCGGCTGGCCGCGGTCATCCACTCGATCGTGCTGCTGGCCGCGATCTTCGCGTTGGCGCCGTTGGTCTCGGACATCCCGCTTGCGGCGCTGGCCGGTGTCCTGTTCGCGACCTGCGTGCGCATGGTCGAGACCGGCTCGATCGTGGCCCTGATGCGGTCGACGCGCTCGGATGCGCTCATCGTCATCCTGACGTTCTCGGTCACCGTCGCTCTCGACCTCGTGACAGCCGTCGGTGTGGGCGTCGGCCTGGCGGTCATCCTGGCACTTCGCGCCGTGGCGCAGAGCGCTCGGCTGGAGGAGGTACCGCTCGAGAGCGGGGACCACACCGTCGAGGAGCATGCGCTGCTGAGCGAGCACATCGTGGCCTACCGTCTCGACGGTCCGCTGTTCTTCGCCGCGGCGCACCGGCTGCTGCTGGAGCTTCCGGAGATCGCCGATGTCAAGGTCGTCATCCTCCGTATGTCCCGGGTCACGACGCTGGACGCCACCGGGGCACAGGTGCTCGGCGACACGATCTCCAGGCTCGAGCACCGAGGCATCGTGGTGCTGCTCTCCGGCATCGCACCGGGGCACGACGAGGTGCTGGCGTCGCTGGGTGTCGCGGACCATCTCCGCAACCGGGGCTTGATCTTTGCCGACACGCCTGCGGCGATCACGCACGCGCGGAAGGTGCTCGCCGAGCTGTCGGTCTAGAGCAGGCCGCGTATGTACTCGGCCTGGCCGAGGTGCTTGAGGTCGTCGCCGATCACGCTGACCAGGCGAACCGCGAGGGTCACCGGCGGGTCCCACGAGTCATCGACGATGCGGTCGAGGTCGGCGCCGGTGAGCTCCTGGACGTAGCGGAGCGTCACATCGGTCACTGCCTGGGCGTAGCCGACCAGCAGCTCGGCCTGCACGTGGACCGTGTCGACGTCATCACGGCTGTGCCCGTAGCCCGTGGCCCGCTCGCTGAACGGCAGGCCGAACCGCTTGTGCCAGCCGGCGGACGACCAGACCTCGGCGGTGCCGGCCGCGTCGGCGACGTGGTTGTCCTGCACCCGCATGAGGTGCCAGACCAGCCAGCCGATCGTGTTGGCGCCCGGGGCGATGCGGTGGCTCAGCTCGCTCGGTGAGAGCCCGTCGACCACCATGGCGGTGCCCTCGTTGATGCGGCCGAAGGAGTCGACCAGCAGGTCTGCGGCAGAGGTCATGGTCCCTACCTTATGGTTTGCGCGCTCACGAACCAGGCCATTTGCCGGTCATGCGCTGGAAGCCCTTGGCGCCCTGGCGCTCGATGATGGCCTTGACCCCGGCGAAGATCGCACCCTGCAGCAGCGCTGCCAGCAGGATCTCCTTGAACGGATACTCCGACTGCAGGGGCGTCGGCGGGTCGGCCTCCTTGCCCGCGCTGATCCGTTTCCAGACCTGCTTGAACACCATCGAGGCGATCAGGCCTCCGACGATCGAGCTGACGATGCCGACGGGCCGGTAGAGGATCTTGGCGGAGGTGCTGGGCTGCCGGGCTGCGGGCATGTCAGCTGGCGACCTTGTGGCGGGTCAGCGCGGCACGCTCGCTCTCGGTCAAGCCGCCCCACACCCCGTAGGGCTCCTGCACCGTCAAGGCGTGCTCGCGGCAGCGCTCGATCACCGGGCACGAGAAGCACAGCTTCTTGGCGTTCTGCTCCCGGCGCGCGCGCTTGGCACCCCGTTCGGCTTCCGGTGAGAAGAAGACCTCGCTGTCGGCGCCCATGCATGCGCCTTGGTACTGCCACTCATACACCTCGATGAGCGGGAGCGGGAGTCTCTTGACGTTGACCATGCGGGGGTATTGCCCCCGGCTTGCGTTTTCAAACATCTGTGGATCAGATCGTTCTCCGCTGGTCAGAACCCCTGTCCGGATGCATGCCGGATAGCCTGACGGGCATGACCGAACCCCGCGTCCTCACCGAGATCGACGGCCCGATCGCGTACGTATGGCTCAACCGTCCGGACAAGCTCAACGGCGTGGACCTCGAGCTCATCACCGAGCTGATCGCCGCCGCGGAGGCGCTCAAGGGCAACCGCGACATCCGAGCCGTCGTGCTGCAGGGCAAGGGCCGCTCGTTCTGCGCCGGCCTCGACTTCGCCGCCGCGTTCAAGGACAAGAAGAAGGTCGCCCGGTTCTTCTTCGCCGGGCCCCGGACGGTCAACCAGTTCCAGAAGGTCACCGCGATCTGGCGAAGCCTGCCGGTGCCGGTGATCGCCGTGGTGCAGGGGCACTGCTACGGCGCGGGGCTGCAGCTCGCCGCCGGTGCGGACTTCCGGTTCACGACGCCGGACTCGACGTGGTCGATCCTCGAGGCGAAGTGGGGCCTCGTCCCGGACATGGCCGGCACCGTGCCGTTCAACGAGCTGCTCCCGGCCGATGTCGTGATGCGGTTGTCGATGACCGGCGAGTCCCTGACGGGTCAGCGGGCGGCCGAGCTCGGCCTGGCGACGGAGGTCAGCGACGACCCGCTGAAGGCCGCCCTGGCGCTCGCCGACCAGATCATTGAGCGCTCACCGGACTCCGTCGCGGCCACCAAGAAGCTGATCTACGGCAACCGCCATCGCAGCCTCCGCAGGGCGTACCGGCTGGAGCGCAGGCTGCAGCGGGCGATGTTCAAGTCGGGCAACACCACGATCGCCCGCAAGGCCGGCATGACCAAGGAGGCCCCTGTCTTCGGCCCACGGACGTTCGATTGAGGGCTCTGCGCCTGCGGTTGTTACTGTGTTCGGCGTGACTGAACAACAGCCCTCCAAGAAGGTCGCCAACCAGTACGAGCGTGGCTACGACTACACGAAGTACTGGGACAACCGCGACTACGAGAACGCCGCCGAGCACATCGCGATCCGGCGACTGCTGAAGGGCAACCACTACCGCAAGGCCGCCGACATCGGCGGTGGCTTCGGTCGTCTGTGCATCCTCCTGCGTACGTTCTGCGACGAGGTCACGCTGGCCGAGCCGGCCGCGACCCAGCTCGAGGCGGCCAAGAAGGTGCTCGAGGGCACCGACATCAAGCAGGTCCAGATGCAGGCCGACGACCTCAAGTTCGAGGACGGCGAGCTCGACCTGGTCACGATGATCCGGGTCATGCACCACCTCCCGGACCCGACGGCGGAGTTCGCCGAGATCTCGCGCGTGCTCGCGCCCGGCGGCACGGCGATCATCGAGGTCGCCAACTACGGCCACTTCAAGAACCGTCGCCGCCACAAGAAGCAAGGCACGCCGCTGCCGACCGAGCCGGTCAACATCCGCAAGGCCAAGGCCGACGAGCCCGACGCGATCGCGTTCGTCAACCACAACATCGACACCGTGGTCGGTCAGCTCGACGCCGCGGGGCTCAAGCTCGAGAACAAGCTCTCGGTGTCCAACCTGCGCAGCCAGACCCTCAAGAGGGCCCTGCCGACCAGCGCGATGCTGGCCGCCGAGCGCCTCACGCAGCGCCGCCTCGCGCGCAGCAACTTCGGCCCGAGCATCTTCCTCAAGCTGCGCAAGCCCTGACCTCCTACTCGACGATCGCCCGCGCCGCCTCCGCAGAGCTGGAGGTCAGACGGTCGCGGTTCCTGTGCGACCTGCAGCGTGTCGAGTCGGAGGAGGACGCGCGTACGTTCATCGAGTCCGTCCGCAGGCGGCACCACACCGCCCGGCACCACTGCACGGCATTCGTGATCGGCCCGGACTCTGCCCTGCAACGCTCGAACGACGACGGTGAGCCGGCCGGCACGGCGGGCGCGCCGATGCTCGAGGTGCTCACCCGGCGAGGCGTCACCGATGTCGTCGCGGTCGTGACGCGTTGGTTCGGCGGAACGCTGCTCGGAGCCGGAGGTCTCGTGCGGGCGTACGGCGAGGCGGTCGGGCTGGCGCTCGACGCGGCCGGCCTCCAGCGTCGGGAGCTCCGCCACCTCATGACGGTCACCGTCGACGCGGGTCGGGCCGGGGTGCTGGACAACCGGCTGCGGGCCCTCGGTGAAGTGACCGCGGTCGCGTACGGAACCGATGCGGTCTTCACCGTCACCGTTGCCGATCCGGACGTCTTCACGGGTGAGGTCGCCCGCGCGAGCGGGGGCGATGCCGTCGTCGAGCGGGCGGGAACCGCGTGGGTCGACGCCTAGGTCTCTAGGCCGAGGCGAAGCGCTGGGCCGAGCGAGCCTTGGCCTTGGCGGCCTCGACCTCGCGGTCCTTGGGCGGCGCGGTGGTCACCAGGTCCTGGAGGAGATGCCCGGTGATGTGGGCGATCTCCGCGACGGCCCGGTTGAACACCTCTTCATTGGCCTTCGACGGCTTGGACGCCCCGCTGATCTTGCGGACGTACTGCAGCGCCGCGGCCTGCACCTCGTCGTCGGTCGCGGCGGGCTCGAAGTTGTGGAGGGTACGAATGTTGCGGCACATGCGTCAACCCTAGAACTCCGAGCCCGCCGACGACAGGGTTCTAGCTCTCCTCCCACCAGTCGCGCGCGGCATCCGCACTGTCGGGGTAGTCCGCGAAGATCCCGTCGAGGCCGGTCGCGAAGTACGCGTTGAGCTCCCCGAAGATGTCGCCCTTCGCGTTGGGGTCGGTCCCGTCGCGGAAGTCCGCCGGCAGGAACTGGTTCTCGTCACGGAACGTGTAGGCGACGACCTTGAGGCCGGCCCGGTGGGCGTCCTGGACGACCGACGTCGGCGCCTTGAGGAACCCCTGCGCGTCACGCGGGATGATGCTGCTCTTCTCGGGGCCGAGCCAGTCGGCGTACGTCGCGACGTCCCGCAGTCCGGCCGGCGACATGAGGTCGGCGTACGTACGCGGGTCACCGACGGCCACCAGGTCATACGGTGCGCCGGACGCCGAGGTCAGCTGGACGAGCGACACGGGGGTCCGCTGGGCGAGGCTCCGCAGGTTCGAGGTCTCGAACGACTGGATGACGACCTTGGCGTGCTTCGTGTTGAGCCCGGCCTTCGTGAGCGATCGCAGGAGCGGCTGCTCGAGCGGCAGCCCGATCGACTGGAAGTACGTCGGGTGCTTGGTCTCCGGGGCGACACCGATCGGGCGGCCACGCCTGCGGCTCTCCGACGTGGCGAGGGCGAGGACCTCGTCGAACGTCGGGATGTCGTACCGGCCGTCGTACCTCGTGTTGCCCGGCCGTACGGCCGGGAGCCGCTCCTTGGCCCGCAGCGTCTTGAGCTCCTGCAGCGTGAAGTCCTCGGTGAACCAGCCCGAGATCGGCCGGCCGTCGACCGTCTTGGTCGTCTTGCGCTGCGCGAACTCGGGGTGGTCGGCGACGTCGGTCGTGCCGCTGATCTCGTTCTCGTGGCGGGCGACCAGGACGCCGTCCTTGGTGCTGACCAGGTCCGGCTCGATGTAGTCGGCACCCATCCTGATCGCCAACGCGTACGCGGCGAGGGTGTGCTCGGGCCGGTAGCCGGAGGCGCCGCGGTGCGCGAACACCGTGATGGCCTGGTGGTCGGTCGTGGTGGCGGGTGCCTTCTCGGCGGTCGCGGGCACGGCGACGGCTCCGGAGACGATGGCGGCGCCGCTCAGCGCGAGCGCGGTGCGGCGGACGTACGGATGAAGTGTCATGCCCCGAGTCCAGGGGCGGCGGGTGACGTACGCGTGCACGTGACGCCGACGCTCGATGAACTCCTAGAGGACGTCGAGGCGTTTCAGCACGGCGCGGACGTGCTTGAGCGCATTCTTCTCGGTGAGCCCGGTGGTGTCGTCGAAGTAGAGGCCGTCGCCGATCAGCTGGATCGTGCGGGCCAGCGACTCATCGCCGAGGTGCTCTCGCAGGACCTGGAACCAGCCCTCGCGAAGATCGGCGAGCGCCGCCGAGGCCCGTGAGTCGTTCTCCTGGGCGATGCGGCCGGCGGCGACGAGCGCGCGATCGAAGTCGCTGCCGGTATTGACCGAGGTGGCCAGGTAGAACTCGACCGGGCCCTTCTTGGCCGTGCGCATCTTGGCGACGTCTGCCTCGCCCTGCTCGCGGAGCCTGGTCAGCATGCCCTCGACGAGCTCGTCCTTGCTGTGGAAGTGGTAGAGCAGGCCGCCTTTGGACACCGCGGCCTCGGCGGCGACGGCGTCGAGCGTCGCGGCGCGGCTGCCGGCGGTGACCAGGAGGGTCTCGAAGGCGTCGATCAGGCGGTCTCTCGTCGAACGCTCGGTGGCCGCCATGGGCACACCTTACCGAGAGGAATATCACCAGGCCGACGGTCGTTCACTGTACCGTCCAGACGGTATAGTTGACCGTCCGAACGGGAGGAGGCCCCATGACCACGATCGACCCGCGCTACCGCGCCGAACAGCTCGTTGCACCACGCGCCGGAGTGCGCGAGTGGCTGGCACTGGGCGTGCTCATGCTGCCTGTCCTCCTGACCTCGATCGACAACACCGTGCTCAGCTTCGCCCTGCCGCAGGTCAGCATCGCGTTGCACCCGACCGGCGAGCAGATGCTCTGGCTCGTGGACATCTATCCCTTGATGCTCGCCGGCCTGCTGGTCGCGATGGGCAGCGTCGGCGACCGCTTCGGCCGGCGCCGGTTGCTGCTGATCGGCGCGGTCGGCTTCGGGATCGCGTCGGTCTGCGCGGCATTCAGTCCGAGCGCCGAGGCGCTGTTCGCCTCGCGCGCCCTGCTCGGCGTGTTCGGCGCGACGCTGATGCCGTCGACGCTGTCGCTGATCCGCAACATCTTCATGCACCGTGACGACCGGCGGATCGCGATCGCGACGTGGGCGGCGATGTTCGCCGGTGGCGCAGCGCTCGGCCCGGTCATGGGCGGGTGGCTGCTCGAGCACTTCTGGTGGGGATCGGTGTTCTTCATCAACGTGCCGATCATCGCGATCTTCCTGGTCGCCGCGGTGTTCCTGCTGCCGGAGTCGCGCGACCCGCGGCCGGGCCGCATCGACGTCCTGAGCATCGTCCTGTCGATGACCGCGATGCTGCCGTTCGTCGTCGGGATCAAGCAGGTCGCCGAGCACGGCTTCAACGACGCGGCGCTGATCGGCTTCGGGGTCGGCATCGCCAGCGGTGTCCTGTTCGTACGCCGGCAGCGCCGCCTCGTCGACCCGATGATCGACATGACGCTGTTCTCGGACCGGGTCTTCAGCGGTGCGATCGTCGCGAACCTGCTGAGCCTGATGGGCTACGCCGGATTCATGTTCTTCGCGGCGCAGTTCCTGCAGCTCGTGGTCGGCCTGTCGCCCTTGTCGGCGGCGTCCGTTCTGCTGCCGGGTCTGCTCGTCACGGTCCTCGCGGGGTTCGCGGCGGTGCGCCTGGTGCGGTTCTTCCCGGCGCGGGCGCTGGTGGCCGGCAGCTTCGGCCTGTCGGCGGCCGGGTATGCCATCGCGGCCTTCATCGGCACACCCTCGACGGTGTCGATCATGATCGCGTTCTCGGTGCTCGGCCTCGGGATCGGCCTGGCGGAGACGCTGACCAACGACCTCATGCTGTCGAGCGTCCCGCCCTACAAGGCCGGAGCCGCATCCGCGATCTCCGAGACGGCGTACGAGGTCGGTGCCGTGCTGGGCACCGCGGTGCTCGGCAGCATCCTGACCTCGACGTACCGGTCGCACCTGACCGTCCCTGCAGTGGCCCAGTGGGGCGACAACGACTCGTCGTTCGAGACGCTGGGCGGCACCGTCGAGTACGCCAGGTACTACCCCAACAGCGTGGGCGAGGCGATGCTGCGGTCAGCGCATGAGGCATTCGACCTCGGCGTGCAGCTCACGTCGGCGACGGCGATCGTCGTCGCCCTCGCCGCGGCCCTCGTGTCGTGGCGGACCCTCAAGGGTGCCTGAGCCAGCACTCTCCGGTCGTGTCGAGTCCCAGTGAGGTGAAAGGGTCGCTCAACCACCGGCGGCGACGAAGCCTTGCGCCTTGGCCCCGGAGGTGTCGAGGCTGTCGCCGAGCCTGCTGAGGGCCGCACCGACATTGCCCAGGATCTCGGCGAGCCCGACCAGGTCGTCGGCGAGACCACCCAGGCCGGACGTCGTGTCGCGGATCGTCTTGGCCGCGCCCCCGAGCTGCTTCGCCGGACCGCCCATCATGGGCACCTTCTCGACGTCGTCGGCTGCATCGGCGACGAACTTCGCGACAGTCGTGAGGCTGTCAGCGATCGCGCCGAGGGTCGTGGCACTGCTGCCGAGCCGGGTGGTGGCGCCGGACCTGCCGTCCTCGCCGACCAGGGCCACACCCGCGGCGCGCGCCTGGTCGCCGGCCTCGGAAAGGCCACTGGCGAGCGCACGGATGAAGTCCGGGATCTCCTTGGCGAGCTTCGCGCTGTTGGCGAGGTCGTCCCGGTTGTCCCACACCAGATCGACGACCTGCTGCACCTTCTTGATGTCAAGGTTGCCGCCAAGCAGCTTTCCGAGGTTGACCATCGTGCACTCCTGTCGCTTCGAGTGCACAGCACCCTAGGGCACCGGCGGGAAGAGGTCCTCGAGCTCGCGTTGCACGTGCAGGCGGGCCGGGTTCTCGTGACTCGACGTGCGCCACAGCGAGCTCAGCCGCCGGGTCGGGGTGGGGTCGACGACCGGGATGGCGCGGACGCGCGGCGGGAGTGCTGCGCGGCCCAGTCGTGGGACGAGGGCCACTGCGACGCCGTGCTCGACCATCGACTCGTGGGTCGAGTACGAGCCGTCGAAGTACCGGATGTCCGGGCGCTCGCCGTGCATCGCGAACATGTGGAGCAACCAGTCGTGGCAGATCGTCCCGGCCGGCGTCGTGATCCACCGCTCGCCCACGAGGTCCATGGGCGTGACCGAGTCCCGCAGGGACAGGCGGTGGTCCCACGGCAGTAGGACGTCGGCCCGGTCGATGTGAAACGCCAGTCGCTCGAGGGTCGTCGGCACCTCCAGCGGCATGGTGCTCCAGTCGTGCACGATCGAGAGGTCGGTGCCGCCGCGCTCGACCAGCGTGACGGCTTCGCGTGGATCGACCTCGTTGACCATGACATCGAGATCGGGCGCCGTCGATCGGAGCCGCGCCAGCAGGGGTGCCACGATGCCTCGGGAGGCCGTCGAGAACGACGCGATGCGGAACGTGCCGCGCAGCTCCTCGGCTCCGCCGACCGCGAGGTTCTCGACCTGTTCGAGGTCGGCGAGCAGCAGCGCGCCCCGCTCGGCGAGCAGACGCCCCCGCTCGGTGAGGATGACGCTGCGGCCGACCCGCTCGAGCATCGGAGACCGGCTCTGCCGCTCGAGCTTCTTGATCTGCTGCGAGACCGCCGACGGGGTGAAGTCGAGAGCCGCGGCGGCCGACACGATGCTGCCGTGGTCGCGTACGGCGATCAGCGAACGCAGCGCTCCCAGGTCAATCATGAAGCAACTGTACGCTGTTACGTGCAGAAACCATCGCTGGTACTTCATCGTTGAGCGGGAGAGACTGGGGCCATGTCGCTCAAGCACAGCCTGCTCGCCCTGCTCGTCATGCTGGTGTGGGGCGCCAACTTCGTCGTGATCGACGAGGGCCTCGCTGACGTCCCGCCGCTGCTGTTCCTGGCGATGCGCTTCACGCTCGTCGCGCTGCCGCTGGTGTTCTTCGTGCCGATGCCCCGGGCGGGCTGGCGCAACGTGGTCGCGGTCGGCTCGTTCATGAGCCTCGGCCAGTTCAGCCTGCTCTACATCGCGCTGCACCTCGGCATGCCCGCCGGTCTCGCCTCACTGGTGCTCCAGGCGCAGGTGATCTTCACGATCGTCATCGCCGCGTTCGTCATCAAGGAGCACCCGAGTCGCCGCCAGGTCGTGGGCGCGACGATCGGCACGGCCGGACTCGCGCTCGTCGTGATCGCCCACGGCGTCTCGGCGCCGGTCGTCCCGGTCCTCGTGATGCTGGGCGCGGCGATGTCGTGGGCGATCGGCAACGTCATCGCCCGTCGGGCCGGGGTGGCCTCGGGCCTCTCGCTCGTCGTGTGGTCCGCCCTCGTCGTGCCGCTCCCGGCGCTCGGCTTGTCGTTGCTGGTCGACGGCACCGACGAGGTCGGGCGCGCGTTGACCCACCTGTCGGGCACGGCGATCGCCAGCACGGCCTACACCGCCATCGGTTCCTCGCTGCTGGGCTACGGCATCTTCAACTCATTGTTGGCCCGCTACACGGCGAGCGCGGTTGTCCCGTTCGTCCTGCTCGTCCCGATCGTCGGGATCGCGACCGCGTGGGTCGTGCAGGACGAGGTGCCGAGCGGGCTGGAGCTCGTCGGTGGGGCGATCATGCTCGCCGGCGTCGCGGCGGCAACTGTCAGCAGACGACGCAGGGTCGGTGCTACGCGAGAAGAGCAGATCTCGCCATCTTCGAAAGCCGAGCTCGCATCGCCGACTCGCTGATGCGGGCACTGTGCGGGGTGGAGTTGAGCAGGCCGAACGTCGCCTGGACGACGGCACGGGCCTCGGCAGGATCCAGATCGCCACGCAGCCGGCGTACGACGTCGACCCAGATGTCGATGTAGGCCAGCTGCAACGACCGCACCTCCTTGCGACCGGTCGCATCGAGGTTGGTCCACTCCCGTTCCTGGATCACGATGAGTGCCGGATGGCCGAGAGCGAAGTCGATGTGCCAGGCGATGAGGGCGTCGAGGGCCTGCCCGGCATCAGGTGCTGCGAGGCTCCGGGCCCGACCTTCGGTGAGGAGCCGCTCGCTGATCGCGGTGAGCGACTGCGTGAGGATGTCGTCCTTGCCGGCGAAGTGCTTGTAGAGCGCCGGGCCGGAGATCCCGCAGGCGCCGCCGATGTCGTGGACCGAGACACCGTGGAAGCCCCGCTCGGCGAACAGCTCTGCGGCTGTGTCGAGGATCTGCTGGCGACGAGGCGTGGTCACGAGTCCACTGTAGCGGATGTTGGTTAACGGCTGTTAACCTGTCGGCATGCGTGAACTCGTCGAAGAGCTCAGGACCCGGCTCGCCACCGTCCGGCAGGGCGGCAGCGAGGCGTCCCGCGAACGACATGCCGGACGGGGCAAGCTCCTTCCGCGTGACCGGATCGATCATCTGCTCGATCCCGGCTCACCGTTCCTGGAGATCGCACCCCTGGCGGCGTACGAGATGTATGGCGGCGAGGTTCCGAGCGCCGGGATCGTCACGGGGATCGGCCGGGTCAGCGGGCGCGACTGCGTCATCGTCGCGAACGACGCCACGGTCAAGGGCGGCACCTACTATCCCCTCACGGTCAAGAAGCACCTGCGCGCCCAGACGATCGCGCAG
>NZ_JAKFCB010000385.1:0-5124 GCF_036676885.1 Aeromicrobium sp. | reverse complement strand
CCCGGCCGCGTCCTGACCCGCGGCCAGCTGATCGACCGGGTGTGGGGTGCGGACTACGTCGGCGACACCAAGACCCTCGACGTCCACGTCAAGCGCCTGCGCGCCAAGATCGAGAAGGACCCCACGAACCCCAACACGCTGACGACGGTGCGGGGCCTGGGCTACAAGTACGAGACGTGACGGCGCGCAGTGAGGCGTTGAGCCCGCTGCAGAGGGCGCCGAGTTGAGGAGTCTGTAAGCGCTGGTGAGCGCCTCGACGCGCAGGCCAACGACGCGAACACGGGAGCCGGTTCGAGGAACCACAACACGACTCGTGATCCCGAGCTCTGCGAAACGCCCAGACAGCGCGTCTTCTGATCGTCTAGTCTGAGCCAACCCAGCTCCGACGAGGACTGCAACGTGACGAATACCGTAGGCGTGATCGGGACCACGTTCGCAGTCGTGATCTTCCTCGATGGGTTCCTGAGGTGGCTCCTGAACCACACGCCGCAATCCGGGCTCTCGGTTGTCGATCGTGCCCGCGCAAAGCGTCTGGGCGGCGCAGAGCAGCTCGACATGTTCGACGTGGCGCTGACGACCGGAGTCGTGCCGCCCGGCGCCGACCGACCGAGATGGTCGCGGGAGCTCGATCGCTGGAATCCGCAGCGTGCGCTGGCACCAGAGAATCTTCTGTCGTGGGTCGTCGCGCTCGGTTTTGTGTGGCAAGCCGCCATCTGGGCCATCCCGAAGTCGTTCGACGAGATTCTCTCGTCGAACGGCGCGCGGTGGGCGTCCGGAATTCTCGCCACCGGCCTACTGGTGGTCGCGGGCTACCGCGTATGGCGGCGTCTCAGCCATTCCGGAGAGTCCAAGGTTGACGAGCGCAAGCGTCTTCGCGAGACGTTAGACCATGAGACGGCGGCCTATCGCGTCGTCAGCGAGCGCCGCTCCCTAGTCTCTCTGTCCGGGCGCAGATATCGCAGCTAGCGGCCCTGGTTGGCTACAGCGGCGATCGCGGCGGCCGCGGCGGCGGGGTCGAGGTACGTGCCGCCCTTGACCGTGGGCCTGAGGTTGTCGTCGAGCTCGTAGACCAGCGGGATGCCGGTCGGGATGTTGAGCCCGACCACGGCCTCCTCGCTGAGCCCGTCGAGGTGCTTGACGAGGGCCCGCAGCGAGTTGCCGTGAGCCGTCACCAGGACGACGCGGCCGTCGAGCAGGTCCGGGACGATCGAGTCGTACCAGTAGGGCAGCATGCGCTGCAGCACGTCGGCCAGCGCCTCGGTGCGCGGCAACAGCTCGTCGGGCAGCGCGGCATAACGGGCGTCGGAGGCCTGGCTGAACTCCGAGTCGTCGTCGAGCGGCGGCGGCGGCGTGTCGTACGAACGGCGCCACATCATGAACTGCTCCTCGCCGAACTGCTCGAGGGTCTCCTTCTTGTCCTTGCCCTGCAGCGCGCCGTAGTGGCGCTCGTTGAGGCGCCACGACCGGCGTACGGGGATCCAGTGCCGGTCGATGCCGTTGAGCACGATCTCTGCGGTGCGGATCGCGCGACGCAGCAAGGAGGTGTGCAGGACGTCGGGCGCGAGGCCCGCCTCGGCCAGCAGCTCGGCGCCGCGGGAGGCCTCGGCGAGTCCCTGCTCGTTGAGGTCGACATCGACCCAGCCGGTGAAGAGGTTCTTGGCGTTCCACTCGCTGTGACCGTGGCGCAGGAGGATCAGGGTGCTCATGGAACTGAGCCTATTGGGAGTTTCGACAAGCTCAACCGCCGGGGAGGGGCTCAATCGGCGGGGAGCAAGATCAACCGCCGGGGAGGGGCTCAGCCGGCGGCGGGGTCGCCCTTCCACTCGCGGTAGATCTTGCTGAGCGCCTGCACGTAGTCGTTCTGCGAGTGCACACCGTCGAGGGTCCACTGATGCTCGATCACGATCGTGGGCAGCTGGGTGATGCGGATCTCGTCACCGGCCTGGTGTTGCATGCGCACCTCGTCGCCGTACTCGGTGCTCGCCAGCAGGGCCTCCGCGGTCTCGAGGTCGAGCCCGACCAGCGCGGCCCGGGTCGCGAGCGTGAAGGGGTCGCCGATGTCGGCCCCCTCGAGGAAATGCGCTCGCCAGATCTGGTGCGCGAGGTCGCGCTGAATGCCCGGCCCCGCTTCGTCCGCCCAGGTCAGGAGCCGCCACGCGTCGAACGAGTTGGCCCGGACGGCCTCCTCGAAGTTGAGGTCGATCCCGCTGATCTTCGCGGCCGCGGTCACCTGGACGTTGAGCAGCTCGGCCTTGTCCAACCCCTCGAGGCGCTCGGCGAGTGCATCCATCAGCAAGCGGCCGTCGTTGGGTTCGTCGGGCTCGAGCTGGTAGGCCCGCAGCGTGAACTCGACCGGCTCGCCGGTGAGGATCGAGAACATCGCCGCTGCGCGCTCGAACCGCGTCGCGCCGATGTAGGACCACGGGTCGGTGATGTCAGCGAAAATCAAGACCTTCACGACGGCAACGCTACGCGACTCCGAAAGCGTTGTTCAGCCCATCTGGATTCGGACCATGCCTCACCACGACGTCAGCTGCTCAGCTCGACGGCTTGAGGTGCTTGAACGCCTCGAGGTTGCGGGTCGACTCACCCCGCGACTCGCGCCACTGCCATTCCTTGCGGATCGACGAGGCGAAGCCGAGCTCGAGGATCGTGTTGAACGACTCGTCGGCGTAGGTCAGCACGGCGCCCAGCACGCGGTCGACCTCCCCAGCGGTGACGGCGTGCAGCGGCAGCCGGCCGTCGAGGTAGATGTCGCCGGCCGAGTCGACCGCGAAGGCCACGCCGAACATCTTGAGGTTGCGCTCCAGCAGCCAGCGGTAGACCGTCTCGTGGTTCTCGTCGGGGTTGCGGCACACGAAGGCGTGTATCCCGAGCGCGTGCTTGCCGATCTCGAGGCGGCACGTCGTCTGCAGCTTGCGCTCGCCCGGCAGCGTCACCTCGAAGACACCAGGCCGGTGCTCGGTGAACTCCAGCTCGGCACCCTTGAGGGACTCCAGGATCGTCGCTCGTACCTCGGTCATGATGACCTCGCCGCGCTCGCTCATGCGCTGTTCTCCACGTGGGTGCGGTGCCACTCGATGGCCTCGTCGTAGACCCTGAGCGTACGGTCGGCCGTCACGTCCCAGCCGAAGCTCTCGGCGTGATGCACGGCTTTGTGTCCCATGGCGTCGCGCAGCTCCGGGTTGGTCAGCAACGGGTGCAGGGCCGCTGCGTAGTCGCGCGGATCGTGCCCGTCGACCAGGACACCCGAGACACCGTCGGACACCGCCGTCGACAGGCCACCCACCCGCGCCGCCACGACCGGCGTCCCGCAGGCCTGCGCCTCGATCGCGACGAGCCCGAACGACTCGTTGTAGGACGGCACGCACACGACGGATGCCGCGGCGTACCAGTCGGCGAGGTCCTGCTGCGTCACGGTCGGGACGAATCGGACGACGTCGGGTATGCCGAGGCGCTCGCTCAGGTCCGTCAGGGCGGTGGGCCGGTCGAGGCCGGAGCCGGAGGCGCCACCGACAATCGCGACGACCAGCCGCTCGCGCAGCGCCGGGTCGTCCTGCAGCATCCGCGCCGCGGCCTCGAGCACGACATCGGGCGCCTTGAGTGGCTGGATGCGGCCGGCGAACAGCAGCAGCGCGGCGTCATCGGGCACACCCAGAACGGCCCGCGCCTCCGCCTGCCGGCCCGCGCGGAAGACCTCGAGGTCGACCCCGGGGTGCACCACGGCGACGTGCTCGGGCCTGGCGTCGTACATCTCGATCAGCTCGCGGCGCTCTTCCATCGTGTTGGCGATGAGGCGGTCGGCGAGCCGTACGATCTCCTCCTCGCCGTAGATGCGGCCGATCGGCTCGGCTTCGTCACCCTCGGCGAGGCTGGCGTTCTTGACCTTGGCCATGGTGTGCATCGTGTGGACCAGCGGCACGTTCCAGCGCTCGCGGGCGACCGTGCCGACCTGGCCCGAGAGCCAGTAGTGCGAGTGCACGAGGTCGAAGTGCCCCGGCTCCCGCTCGACCTCGGCGCGCAGGACGTCGCGGACGAACGAGCACAGCTGGGACGGAAGGTCGTTCTTCTGCAGGCCCTCGAACGGGCCGGCCGGGACGTGATGCACGCGGATGCCCGGCCCTGCGTCGACGTGCTGCGGCTGGTGACGGGAGGTCGCACGGGTGAAGATCTCGACCTCGATGCCGCGCGATGCGAGCTGGCGGGAGAGCTCGAGCACGTACACGTTCATGCCGCCGGCGTCGCCGTCCCCGGGCTGCTCGAGGGGCGACGTGTGCGCCGAGAGCATCGCGATTCGCTTGATCATCGATCAGCCGCCTTTCGGCTCCATCGTCTCACCCGGTGCCCAGCCTGCGGCTCGGCGGCCGTCTGAGACGATGACGTCATGCCCACCGCCGTCGTCACCGGAGCCAGCAGCGGCATTGGCGCTGCCACCGCCCGGGCCCTCGCCCAGGCCGGCTATCACGTCTTCTGCGTCGCGCGACGCACCGAGCGCATCGAGGCACTCGCCGGCGAGATCGGCGGCACCGCGGTCACCTGCGACGTGACCGACGAGGCGCAGGTCGCGGCCCTCGCCGACGCCGTCGGACCGTCGCTCGACCTGCTGCTCAACAACGCCGGAGGAGCCGTCGGCACCGACCCCGTCGCATCGAGCAACGCCGACGACTGGCGACGCATGTACGAGGTCAATGTCATCGGCACGCTGCTCGTGACGCGGGCGCTGCTGCCCGCGCTCGTCGCCAGCGGCGCCGGCACGCTGATCAACCTCGGCTCGACCGCGGGCCGCATCGCGTACGAGGGCGGTGGCGGCTACACCGTGGCGAAGCACGGTGTCGCGGTCATGACCGAGACGCTGCGGCTCGAGCTCAACGGCCAGCCCGTCCGGGTGACCGAGATCGCGCCCGGCATGGTGCGCACCGATGAGTTCTCGCTCAACCGGTTCGGCGGCGACCAGAGCAAGGCCGACGCGATCTACGCAGGCGTCCGCGAGCCCCTCGTGGCCGAGGACATCGCCGACGCGATCGTCTGGGTCGCCACCCGGCCGCCGCACGTCAACGTCGACCTCATGGTGCTCAAGCCCCTGGCGCAGGCGGCGCAGCACAAGGTGCATCGCGAGTCGGCTCC
>NZ_JAKFCB010000384.1:0-5142 GCF_036676885.1 Aeromicrobium sp. | reverse complement strand
GAGCATCACCTGGGGCAATGGCTATCCCACCGAGTCGTACGACGTGCAGAAGGTCGGCGACCGGTGGAAGGTCGTGTTCGACTCCGCGGCCTGACCCGGCTCAGCCGATCGTGACGGTCTTGCTCAAGGTCGCCGACGTCACGGTCGCCGTGGGACGGAACGTGAAGTCGTACGTCTGCACGCCGGAGGCCTGGCCGGTCAGTGTCAGCGTGGCCCGGCCATCCACGACCGTGGCGTCGCGGTACTGGTCGCCGGCGAAGCGGACCCGGACCGTGCCGTCGGGCGCCGCGATGCCCGCGGCGGCCACCCGGATGGTGAACGTGACGCGACGGGCGCCCGGCGCGGCCGACACGCTGAGGGTCGACCTCGCCTTGGCCCAGCCGGTCTCGGCGGTGGTGGCGGTCCGCGTCGTGTAGCCGGAGGCCGAGAACCGGACCCGGGCCGACAGCCTGTGCCCCAGGTCGCCGACGGTGATGCGGCGCGAGCGGCCGGTGGCTCCGGTCAGCACCTTGCCGTCGCGCAGCCACTGGTAGCGCACGGTCGCGCCGGGCGGTGTGTACTGACCCGGCGACACCGACACCGTGGAGCCGAGCCGCGGCAAGCCGGTGATGGTCGGAGCGGTCTGGCTCAGGATGCGCCCGTAGCCGATCTCGGCGGTGCTGTAGGACAGCGCCGAGTTCGTCACGAAGCCGTCCTTGCGGGCGTAGACCCGCACCTGGATCCGCGCGCCCAGATCACGACTCCTCGGGATGAACGACGAGCCCGTCGCGCCCGTGATCGGGACACGGTCGGCGTACCACTGATAGGCGTACGTTCCGGCGGGTGACCATGCGCCCGTCGAGGCGGTCAGCCGTGAGCCGACGCGGGTGTGGCTGCCCGTGATGGTGGGCCGTGACCTGAGCGCGAACGTGCCCCGCACGACGTTGCCGGTCGGCGCCGAGCTCGCCGTCGTCGTGGCGTAGCCGTCTCGGCGGGCCGTGACCTTGACCGTCACCGGCAGGCCGATGTCCGCGGCGCGCGGCACGTACGTCGGGCCCTCGGCACCGCTGACGGCCGTGCCGCCGACCAACCACTGGTAGGTGTACGCCAGGCCGGGCTTCGACCACGTGCCGGGCTGTGCGGTGAGGGTCGAGCCGACCTTCGGGAGGCCCGAGATCGCCGGCTTCGTGGTCGCGCTCAGGAGGCCCGGCGCGACCACGGCGGTCGGGGCGGACGTCGACGAGACGCTGGCGTAGCCGGTCTTCGAGGCCGTGACCGTCACGGAGACCTGGCGTCCGACGTCAGCGGGACCGGGTGTGAAGGTCGTGCCGGTGGCGCCCGGAACCGGCGTTCCGTCGAGCCTCCATCGGTAGAGGTACGTCGCACCGGTGGGCGACCAGGTGCCCTTCGTCGCCGTCAGGGTCGAGTCGACGCGAGGTGTGCCGCTGATCGTCGGGGCGGTCGTGGCGCTGAGGGTTCCGGGGGCGACCGTCTTCGAGACGGAGTAGGCCCGCGCCGTCGGCCAGCCCGGGCGGGAGGCCGTCACGGACACCGACAGCTGCTTGCCGAGCTGCGCGGACGTCGGTGTGTAGTACCTGCCGACCGCGCCGGTGATGTTCACGCCGTCCGCGCGCCACCGGTAGACGTACGTGTTGCCCTTGGGCGTCCAGTCGCCACCGGATGCGGTCAGGGCGCCGCCGACCTTGACCGTGCCGCTGAACGACGGCCGGATGTTGTTGACGATCTTGAGGTCCTTGAAGTGGATGAAGCCGTCGGGCCAGCCAGAGCCCGACTTGGTGATCTTGCGCCAGTCGAAGGCTCCGCTCCAGTTGGACTCCGAGACCCAGATCTCGCTCGAGGACACGATCCTCTCGACGTACGCGACGTGGTGGCCGGTCTTGCCCCACCAGGCGACCGATCCCAGCGCGGGCGTCGAGTTGGTGACCGAGGCCATCGCGTAACCCCAGTCCTGGGCATTGCCCACGCCGGAATTGGGCCGGACGTTCGGCATGCCGTTGGTCGTGACGAGGCGGTAGGCGACGTAGTTGGTGCAGTTGGTGCCGGTGTACATCCGCCAGTAGCTCGTCGACTTGTGCGTCGCGTAGCCGTAGTGGGAGTAGCCCCTGTCGCTGCACGACGAGTAGCCCGTGCAGAGCACCGTGGAACTGGCCTGAGCGGCGGAGGTCGGCACCAGGAAGGCAGCGCAAAATAGCATGACGAGGAGGATCCGGACGCGCGACACGCCGTTACCTTACGTGACTGGTGGGGCTCGTGTGACTGGAATGACGTGAAAACCGCGGTCGACGGGGCCCGGCCCCTGCGTCCGACCTAGCGGTGAAGCTCCATCGTGCAGCACTTCACGCTGCCGCCCGACTTGATGTACTCGCTCAGGTCCACCGGGACGGGGGAGTATCCGCGCTCCTTGAGCGAGGCGGCGAGGCCCGTCGCGGCGGACGGCAGCACGACGTGATGGCCGTCGCTGACGGCGTTGAGGCCGAGCACCCGGGCGTCGGCCTCGGAGCAGATCACGGCGTCAGGGAACAGGTCACGCAGGGTGCGCTGGCTGTGCTTGCTGAACGCGCCGGGGTAGTAGGCGATCTCGGCCGGGGAGTCACCGTTGCCGTCGTCCAGGACGGCGATCGCGACGTCGAGGTGGTAGAAGCGAGGATCGACGAGCTCGAGCGAGACGACGGGCCGGTCGATCGCTTCCGCGGCCTCGATGTGCGCCGCGAGGGACGTACGGAACCCCGTGCCGGCGAGGATCATCGAGCCGAGCGCCAGGAAGTCGCCCTCGCCCTCGTTGGTGTGGGTGGGTTCGGCGACGCTGACGCCGGACAGGCGGAGCCAGGTCGCGTACGCGTGACCCTCGGCGGCCCGCTCGGGGAAGCGGAACTTGGCGCCGTACGCACGACCGCCGACGACGAGGCCGCCGTTGGCGGCGAACACCATGTCGGGCTGGTCCGGCATCGGCTCGATCAGGTCGACGCGGTGGCCGAGGCTCAGGTAGGTGTTGCGCAGGACTTCCCACTGCAGGTGCGCGCGCTTGACGTTGACCGGATTGGCGGTGTCCATCCAGGGGTTGATCGCGTAGGTGACCTCGAAGTGCGTCGGTGTGCACATCAGGTAGTGGCGAGTTCTCGACTTCCGGACGTGCGGGGCAGCGGTGCGGGTGACGGTGCGAGTGTCGAGAACAGTCAACGTATGCCTCCAGGGGTGAGCTCTTACGCAATGAATCAATGCTAGAGCCGCCATGGGCGGAGCAACGAATCAGAAACCGTTGATCCACCCAGCGATTTGTTGCGTCATTTGTGATTCCGCGACAGATTCTTGCAATACTGTGCGAATGGACGACCTGGATCGCAAGCTCATCGGCTGCCTGCTCGAGGACGGACGTGCGAGCTACGCCACGATCGGCGACCGCATCGGCCTGTCGGCCCCCGCCGTCAAGCGGCGCATGGACCGCCTGCTCGCCGACGGCGTCATCAGCGGGTTCACCGCCGTGCTCGACCCTGACCTGGTCGGCTGGAGCACCGAGGCGTACGTCGAGGTGCACTGCAAGGGCACGATCTCGCCCGATGAGCTGCGCGCCGCCTTCAGCCGGGTGCCGGAGGTGCATGCGGCGGCGACGGTGTCCGGTGCCGCCGACGCGATCCTGCACATCGTGGCCAAGGACGTCCGTGATCTCGAGCGGGCGCTGGAGCGCGTACGTATCGAGACCGACAACATCGACCACACCGAGACCGCGATCGTGCTGTCCCGGCTGATCGAGCGCTACGGCCCCGGCCAGTCCGAGTTCAGCCCACCGGCCTGAGCGAGCCTGCTGGCCGAGACCGTCTGGAATGCTCTTCACAGCGTGCTGACACCTGACGTCGAGGGGTTGCCCAGCCCGGGTTCATAGCGTCGCTGTCGTGGAAACCGACAGGAAACAGCGCGATGCCTAGCGTCCTCGGCATGGCGAAATCGTCCGCGTACTGGCTCGTGGGCCTGCTCGTGAGCGCCCTCGTGGTGGTCGCCGGGCTGACGCTGGCATCGCAGGACTCGAGCGCCGCGACAGCACCGGCGGCAACGACGACCGCGACGCCGGCGGCCACGACCGGCACCACCGAGCCGGTCGAGCCCTCGACGGCAGCGCTCGAGGCGATCGCCACCGATGCGTCGTTCTCCGTCGCGGCCGTCGAGGTCGGCACGGGGGAGACCCTGACGTACGGCGACGGGTCGTTCGACACCGCGAGCATCGTCAAGGTCGACATCCTCGCCGCGCTGCTCCACCGGGCCGAGCAGGACGGGCGTACGCTCACCGCCTCCGAGCAGAGACTGGCGACGGCGATGATCGAGCGCAGCGACAACGACGCCGCGACCACGCTGTTCCACGCGGTCGGCGGCAAGGCGGGCCTCGAGGCGTTCAACGACGTCATCGGGCTTACCGACACCGTGATCGGGTCGAACGGCTACTGGGGCCTCACCCAGACCACGGCGACCGATCAGCTGAAGCTCCTCCGGGTGGTCTTCGGCGCCGACTCGGCGCTCAGCGCCGACTCCCGGGCGTACGTGCGGGGGCTCATGTCGAACGTCGTCGACGAGCAGAACTTCGGCGTCTCCGCCGCCGCGGACGACGCCGACGACGCAGCGCTCAAGGTCGGCTACCTGCAGCGGTCGGCGACCGGGCTGTGGGACGTCACGAGCATCGGCGAGATCGAGGCCGGCGGTCACACGTACCTCGTCGCGGTGCTGTCGGACGGCAACGTCAGCTTCGACAGTGGTGTCGCGCTGGTCGACCAGGTTGCCCAGGCGGCGGTCGCGGGCCTGTCGTGACGGGGCGGATTTGAGTCTGCCGCCCGGGTAAGCGTAGAATCGAGAGTCGGCCTTTTCAGGTCTGCATTCCCATGCCGTGGTCACCGCTCAGGCGGCTTCGCTGGGGTGCGCCAGAACGGGTCGATCGGCCGACGAGCTACATCAGAAGCAAAGCGACACAAAGAAGAGGTTATGGCGAAAAAAGAAGGCGTCATCGAGATGGAAGGCGCCGTAGTAGAGGCACTTCCCAACGCGATGTTCCGCGTGGAGCTGGCCAACGGCCACAAGGTTCTCGCGCACATCAGCGGCAAGATGCGCCAGCACTACATCCGCATCCTCCCCGAGGATCGCGTTGTGGTGGAGCTCTCGCCG
>NZ_JAKFCB010000383.1:0-15538 GCF_036676885.1 Aeromicrobium sp. | reverse complement strand
ATGGTGTTCAGCCACCCGCCCCGCAACCGGCTCACCAGGTCGCTGCTGTGGTTCGACAACACATTGCGCAAGCTCAAGGGCGACACGTTCCGGACCTTCGCCCACGAGCCCGCGGACATGATCGCCGTCCCGCTCCGGTCAGGGCTGCGGGACACCTACGCGTGGCGCGGCATCGGCTGGTGCGTCGTCGGACTCGAGCGCTAGGACAACCCCTAGGGCAGGTCCTGGCTCGGCTCGCGAGTGAAGTCGAAGCTGCGCACGTTGTCGGGCTCCGGCTCGTCGTCGTCCTCGGGCTCGTCGGTCCACGACTCGTCGGGCGGGCCCTGGTCGGGGAAGTGTCCGAGGTAGGCCATCGCGGCATCGTGCAGCCGGCCGTTGGTCGCGAGCGCGTTGTCGCCCCATGGCCCGGGCTCGCCCGCGAGGCTCGTGAAGGTGCCTCCGGCCTCGCGGACGACGATGTCGAGCGCGGCCATGTCCCACACCTTGAGCTCGGGCTCGGTGGCGATGTCGACGGCGCCTTCGGCCAGCAACATGTAGGACCAGAAGTCGCCGTACGCGCGCGTGCGCCAGCACCGGCGCATGAGGGCGGCAAACGCCTCACCCTTGCCGATGACGTCCCAGCCGCTCAGTGAGGCGTACGACAGGGATGCGCTGTCGAGGTCGGAGACCTGGGAGACCCGGATCTCGCGGGACGACATGAGCGACTTGCCGGTGTAGGCGCCGGTGCCCTTGCTGGCCCACCAACGACGGCCCAGGGCAGGCGCCGAGACGCAGCCGGCGATGATCTCGCCGTCCTCCTCGAGCGCGATCAACGTCGCCCACACGGGAACGCCGCGGACGAAGTTGGACGTGCCGTCGATCGGGTCGATGATCCAGCGCCGCCCGCCGGTGCCGGCCGTCCCCTCGACCTCGCCGTGCTCCTCACCGAGCACGTCGTCGCGGGTGCGGGCGGACTTGAGGGTGCGCCGGATGGCGGCTTCGACGGCCTCGTCGGACTCGGTCACGTAGGTCATGTCCGGCTTGGTGTCGACCTGGAGATCGATCGCGCCGAAGCGGTCCATCGAGAGGTTGTCGGCGTTGTCGGCGAGCACGTGAGCGAGGCGCAGATCGTCGTTGTACGAGTGAGCCATGGCCCTCAGAGTACGGCTTTCGGCCGCCAAAACCGCCAGCGGCACCCCAAAGGCTCGACCTTCAGTAGTCGTCCTTCTGGTTCATGCTCGCGAGGATGCGGCGGAACGACTCCACGCGCGCGGGCGGCAACGTGCCGTCCGCAACTGCGATGTCGAGGGCGCACTCCGGCTCGGTGGCCGAGTGCAGGCAGCCCCGCGGGCAGTCCCGGGTGACGTCCTGGAGATCGGGGAACGCCTTGATGAGGTCGTCGATCTCGACGTGGGCGAGGCCGAACGACCTGATGCCGGGGGTGTCGATGATCCAGCCGCCGAACGGCAGCTCGAGGCTGATCGCCGACGTCGAGGTGTGCCGGCCACGGCCCGTGACGGCGTTGACGTAGCTGACCGAGCGGTTGGCATCCGGGACCAGCGCGTTGACCAGCGTCGACTTGCCGACGCCGCTGTGCCCGACCAGCACGCTGACCCGGTCGCGCAGCGCATCGCGTACGTCATCGAGGTTGCCGTCGCGACGCGTCACCACCACGCGTACGCCGAGCGGCTCGAACATCGCGACGATCTCGTCGGGGGAGCCGAGGTCGGACTTCGTGAGGCACACCAGCGGCTCCATGCCGGCGTCGAACGCCGCGACGAGGCAACGGTCGATCAACCCGGGGCGGGGCGGGGGATCGGCGAGCGCCGCGACGATGACGAGCTGGTCGGCGTTGGCGACGATGATGCGCTCGATCGGGTCGTCGTCGTCCGCGGTGCGGCGCAGGACCGTGCGGCGGGGGGTGACCTCGACGATCCGGGCCAGCGAGCCCTCGGCGCCGCTGACGTCGCCGACCACACGGACCGCATCGCCGACGACGACACCCTTGCGGCCGAGGTTGCGCGACTTCATCGCCGTGATCACCCTCCCGCTCCCTGAGCCTGTCGAAGGGTCGTCGAGCGTGACGGTGTAGCGGCCGCGGTCGATCGTCACGACCCGGGCGGTGTCGGCGTCGTCGTAGTTGGGGCGGATCTTGGTGCGCGGCTTGGTGTGCCGCCGCGGCCGCTCGAACTGCGCGTGCTCGTCGTCGTCCCTCATGTCGCCACGCCCGTCAAAAGCCCACGATACGGACATGGCGACATGAACCCTGTCCGATGATTCGTTCGCTTGAGCTCACTCATGTCGCCACGCCCGTCAAAAGCCCACGATACGGACATGGCGACATGAACCCTGTCCCATGATTCGTTCGCTTGCGCTCACTCATGTCATCAGGCGTTCCCAGACCGGGGCGAAGTTGGGGTACGTCTTGATCGTCGTCACGACGTTCTCGACGTACAGGTCGGGCGTGCGCAGGCCCAGCACGACGCCGGCATGCGCCATGCGGTGGTCGTCGTAGGTCCGGAACGTCTCGCCGTGCAGCGGCCGCGGCCGGATGAGCAGCCCGTCGTCGAGCTCCTCGGCATCGCCGCCGAGGCGGTTGATCTCGGTGACGAGCGCCTTGAGCCGGTCGGTCTCGTGACCGCGCAGGTGCGCGACGCCGACGAGGGTCGACGGCCGGTCGGCGAGGGCCGCGATGGCGGCGATGACCGGAGTCAGCTCGCCGACATCGTGCAGGTCGAGCTCGACGCCCTTGAGCGTGGGGCCGGCCGCGAAGACGAGGTCGGCACCGTCGCGTTCGACCGTGCCGCCGAACGCCGGCACGATCGTCTGCCATGCGTCGCCGGCCTGGTCGGTGTGCTCCGGCCAGTTGCGGATGCGGACCCGCCCGCCCGTGACGAGCGCGGCGCCGATGAAGACCCCGGCGTTGGACAGGTCGGGCTCGATCTCGACGTCGAGGGCGCGGATCGGTCCGGGGTGCACGTGCCAGCGGTTGGGCTCGTCGGTGTCGACGCGCACTCCGCGGCGGCGCAGCTCGGCGATCGTCATCTCGATGTGCGGCATCGACGGCAGGGTGGCGCCGGTGTGCCGGAGGTCGAGTCCCTTGTCGAAGCGTGCGCCGGCGAGCAGGAGCGCCGAGACGAACTGGCTGGAGGCGGTGGCGTCGACCTCGAGCTCGCCGCCGGTGACGTGCCCCGCACCGTGGACCGTGAAGGGCAGCGCGCCCCGGCCGTCGTCGTCGACCCTGATGCCGAGGTCGCGCAGCGTGGCGATCGTCGTGCCCATGGGACGTACGCGGGCGTGCTCGTCGCCGTCGAACGTCACGGGTGCCGAGCCGAGGGCTGCGAGCGGCGGGACGAAGCGCATCACGGTGCCGGCGAGGCCGCAGTCGATGGCGGCCGGCTCGCCGCGATCCCAGGCCGAGGGGGTGATCGTCCAGGTGACGCCATCGCGCTCGATCGTTGCGCCGAGCGTCGTGAGGGCGCCGAGCATCAGCGTCGTGTCGCGGGAGCCGAGCGGCCGGGTGACGACCGAGGGGCCGTCGCCGAGGGCGGCGAGGATCAGGACGCGGTTGGTCAGCGACTTGGAGCCGGGAACCAGTACCTCGCCGTCGAAGGGCGTGTCGCGGTAGGGCGCGAGCCAGGGCAGCGGGGCAGTCATCGCCCCCAGCCTATCGGCGTCAGCCGCGCAGGTGATCGATCTGGTCGTGGACGGACGAAGCCGCCTCGCTGACCTTGTCCTTGGCGCGCCGGGCGATGAACTTCTTGTGCGGGTCGGGGTCGAGCGTCGCCATCAGCAACCCACCGGCCATCGAGACGTTCTTGAGGAAGTGGATGCGCTGGTTGCGGCGCGCCCCCGGGTCGGTCTCGTTCCAGTAGGGATGCCCGGCGATCGTCGTCGCGGGCATCGTTGCGGCGAGGCCCAGGGCGGCGAGTCTCGGGAACCGCCCCGTGGCGAGGGCGAGCCCGCCGAGCAGCTGGGCGGCACCATTGGCACGCACGAGGTTGGCGCCGTTGACGGGGAGCTCCGGGGCGAACTTCTTGATCAGGTCGGCCGTGGGCTGTGCCTTGTCCGCCCGCGGTCCGGGAGCCTTGAGTGCTGTGGCACCACCGTAGATGAACATCGAGGCGAGCATCGGACGGGCGACGGTGCGCAGCAGGGTCATGCCTCATTCATACCCGAATGCCTGTCAGAGGCAACCCCGCATCAGTTCAGCGGCCAGAGACCGGCTGCCAGGCGAGCCGAGTTGTTGCCGGGGACGGGGTCGCCGGGTGCTGTGACGGTGACCGTGCCTTCGGGATGCAGAAGTCCGGCGGTCTTGACGACGAAGCTGGTGCCTTGACCCGCTCCCAGAGACCTGGAGCAGGTCAGGGTTTCCAGATGCTGGTTGCGAGCTGTGCTGCCGCAGTCCCACCCGGGACTCACGACTCCGCGGAACTGGACGCTGCGCCGGAACGCGAGGGTGAGGGTCACGGTCTCGGCCGCGGCGCGCCCGCTGTTGGTGGCGCTGACGTCGATCGTGAGCTGCCGCTGCAGGAGCGGCAGGATCGCATCCGTGACCCGAACCGAGGCGATCGCGTAGTCGGTGGGGACGATCGGCTCGACGGTCGGCGACGGTGACGGTGACGGCGAAGGCGACGTCTCCGGTTCGGGCGAGGGCCTCGACGTGGTGGGCTCGGGGTCGGTCGGTGCCGTGACCGCGGGCGCCGACGTGGTCGTCGTCGGTCCGGGTGTCGTCGGCGTGGTCGTCGTCGGTCCGGGTGTGGTCGCCGTGGTCGTGGGCTCCGGACCTGCCGTCTCGTCGCCACCGGCGGTCGGGGGCGCCGGCGCCGGCGTGCTGACCCGCGGCGCCGAGACGTGCGGCGGGTCCTCGGTGTTCGCGCCGAAGTCGTTCGTGACCGCGATCGTGCCGACCGCCGCGACCGTCACGACGACCGCTGCAGCGACGACGCCCTGTGTGCCTGCGCTGGCGACCGCGGCCTTGACCGGGGCGAACACCGCATCGACGGCGGCGCCGATGCCGGCGAACGCCGCACCGCTCGTGACGTAGCCTGCCGCGGCGGTTCCGAGGAGCGCCGGGCCGAGGATGCCGGAGAGGTTCGAGTTGATCTCGGACAGCTCGAGGTAGAGCCCCATGCACCGGCTGCACTCGTCGAGGTGTGCCTCGACCCGGGCCGAGTCGCGCGTGGAAAGGCCCCTGCGGACGTACGAGCCGAGCATTCCGGTGGTCTTGTGGCAGCTCGCATGCAGGCTCGGTGCCAGATGGCTCTGCAGGTAGGCCTGACGCAGTCCTTCACGGGCGCGGTAGGCGAGTGCCGAGACGCTGTTGGGGCTCATGCCGAGCAGCGGCGCGATGTCGGCGGGCTTCTGCCCCTCGACGTCGAGGTGCCACAGGACGAGCTGCCACCTCTCGGGCAGGGCGGCGAACGCAGCGGCCGCGGCGCCCTGCTCGAAGCGCATCTCGGCCGGGTCGACGAACTCGATCGCGCGATCGAGCTCGGCCTCGTCGTCGGTCGTCCTGACCCGCTTCTCCAGTCGCGTGCGGTCGATGTGGAGTCGCCGGATCGAGGTCAGCAGATAGGCGCGGAAGAACTCATCGGGGCCCTTGCCGGCCTGCAGGAGCGTCAGCACACGGGTGAACGACTCGGCGACCAGGTCGTCGGCGTCAGGCCCTGGGACGAGCTGCGAGGAGAGCCGCGTTGCGGCCTCGCGATGGCGGTCGAAGAGCTCGCCGTACGCCTCGGTGTCGCCGTCGCGAACGGCAGCGATGAGCTGCGCATCGCTCGCCTCGACGAGCGTCGTGCTGGTGTCTGCCACGTTCCCCCCTCCCATGAGGACAACGACCTGCTGACGAAGCGGTCACGAATGCCTCGGCGTAATCGCGTCATACCGGCGTTCCCCGAGCGTCTCATACATGTCCGGATGGCGAAGGGAGTTCCTCATGTTCAGCTCGGGGATCGATGAAGCGCTCCTTGCCGACGCGGTAAGGGAGAACCGCCCGGACGTCGCCGACGTTGCACTCGAGGTGGGAGCGAGTGCAGCGCGGATCGGCGCCCCGCTCCACGAGGTCTTGGACCACGTGGAGCGGGCCTACGCCGGTCGGGAGCCCTCGTTCGCGGCGACCCGAGCGGCCGTCCTCGCGTGGGCCGAATGGGCACTCGTCCTGCACGCCGACGTCTCGTGCGAGGACCCCCTGACGTCGCTGGCCACCGGGGCGTACCTGCGCTCCCGACTTGCGGAGATCTACCGCGGGGCCGAACGTGACGGCCACCGGGTCGCCGACAGCAGCGCCCTCGTGGTCGTCGAGCTGCCGCGCGGGCACACGGGTCACGAGATCGAGCAGTCACTCCGTGCGCTCGACGTCGCCGAGGCCATGCGCGCCGTGTTCACAGGCGATGAGACCGTGGCCCAGATGTCGCCGCGCCGCTTCGCCGCGCTGGCCGGGCGGGAGCGAACCGACGCGCTGTCGATGAGCCTGCTGCGGATCCTGCTCGAACGCGCCCTCGGCAGGCACCTGCATCCGCGGTTGTGGGTCGAGGAGCTGCCGGCGTCGGCCGACGCCGTTGCCCACGTGCTGGCCGGCCTGTCGGAGTAGGCCGCCCTGTCGGTGTCACCACCTAGGCTGAAGGTATGTGCGGGCGCTATGCGACGACCCAGACCTCGGCATCGCTCAACCAGGCGTTCGAGGTCGACCTGGCCAACTCCTTTGTCGAGCTCGAGGCCGACTACAACATGGCGCCGACCAAGCTCGCGCCGTTGATCATCGGGCGCCGTCCCGAGGAGCTCGCAGCCGACGCACCGCCGCAGCGCGAGCTCCTGACGGCGCGGTGGGGGCTCATCCCGAGCTGGGCCAAGGACCCGTCGATCGGCAGCCGCATGATCAACGCCCGGTCAGAGACCGCCGCCGAGAAGCCTGCGTTCAAGAAGGCCTTCGCCCGGCGACGCGGGCTCGTGCCCGCCGACGGCTACTACGAGTGGTACGCCGGCGAGGCCCGCGAAGGCGAGCGCAAGCCCAAGAAGCAGCCGTTCTACATCACGCCCAAGGACCGTTCGGTGCTCGCGATGGCGGGTCTCTACGAGTTCTGGAAGGACCCGGCGACGGGTGAGTGGGTCATCAGCTACACGATCCTCACCACCAGCGCCGAGGACGGGATGGGCCACATCCACGACCGCATGCCGATGTTCCTCGAGCCCGATGCGTTCGATGCCTGGCTCGACCCCGCACCGAAGCCTCCGGAGCAGCTGCTCGAGCTGCTGATCCCGGCAGCCCCCGGTCGCCTCGACGCCTTCCCGGTGTCGACCGAGGTCAACAACGTCGCCAACAACGGACCCGATCTGATCAAGCCGCTGCCCCCGGAATAGCGGGCACCTCCGCACGGTTGAACACCCCAGGAGGTCAGATGCAGACACAGATGTATCCGCGTGAGAGGTCCCTCACGCCGCTGAGCCCACGTCCCCAGCCCGGAGTAGGCTGGGAGGCGATGACCCTCACCGGCGAAACCCCCGAAAGCGCCGACCAGCGCGAGACCGAGACCTCGGAGCAGCAGCAGGCGCGCTTCGAGGCCGACGCCCTGCCATTCCTGGACCAGCTCTACTCCGCCGCGCTACGCATGACCCGCAGCCCGCACGACGCGGAGGACCTCGTCCAGGAGACCTACGCCAAGGCGTTCAGCGCGTTCCACCAGTTCAAGCCCGGCACCAACCTCAAGGCCTGGCTCTACCGCATCCTGACCAACACCTACATCAACTCCTACCGCAAGAAGCAGCGCCAGCCGCAGCAGGTCACGGACGAGATCGAGGACTGGCAGATCGCGCGCGCCGAGTCGCACGGGTCGAGCGGCCTCAAGTCGGCCGAGATGGAGGCGCTCGAGCACCTCCCCGACAGCGACGTCAAGGACGCGCTCCAGGCGCTTCCCGACGACTTCCGCTACGCGGTCTACCTCGCCGACGTCGAAGGTTTTCCCTACAAGGAGATCGCCGAGATCATGGACACGCCGATCGGCACCGTGATGTCGCGGCTGCACCGCGGTCGCCGCATGCTCCGCGAGATGCTGTCCGACTACGCCCGCGATCGCGGCATGGCCGTCACGGGAGCAGGTGACAAGTGATGACTGATCCGTGCGAAGGACCCGACTGCGAGAAGGCACTCGAGAACCTCTATCTGTTCATCGACCAGGAGATCGACACCGCGAGCTGCGCCGAGATCCAGTCGCACATCGACGAGTGCACCGACTGCCTCGGCGAGTACGACCTCGAGCGCGTCGTCAAGTCCCTCGTGTCGCGCTCATGCTCCGAGGTGGCACCCGAGCCGCTGCGTGAGAAGGTGCTGTTCTCGATCCGCCAGGTGCACATCGAGATCACCGAGCAGAAGTCGACCTAACCTCGTTCACACGAAGAAATCCCCGTCCATCGGACGGGGATTTCTCATGTGTTGATGTCCACAGCTCACGCGTTGGGGCGCTTGCCGTGGTTGGCGCCCTTCTTGCGACGCGCACGACGCTTGCGACCGGTCTTGCCCATGATGATCCTCCTCGGAAGTCGAGGTCTCAGTCTCCCACAGGGGCGATTCGCGCCAGGAATCGCTCCCGGTCCACGATGACCCGGCGGATCTCGCCGGAGGCGAGCAGCGTGCCGCCGGCGTCGTGGGCTGCGACCTGAAAGCGTACGAGCCGACCGTCGGTGTGGATGACGGTGGCGGTTGCGGTGACCTCGGCGCCGACCGGGCTCGCGGCGAGGTGCTCCAGGTCGACCCGCGTGCCGACGCTGGTCTGGGTCGGCTCGAGCTCGAGCGCCGCGCACGTCGCCTCCTCGCACCAGGCGAGCACGCGAGGGGTGCCGAGGACCGCGAGGTCGCCGCTGCCGAGCACCCGCGCGGTGTCGGCCGCCGTGACCTTGTGCGTGACGCTGGCGGTGTCCATGCCGAGAAGACTACGACGACCAGGCGGACCAGAGGTCGGCATAGCGGCCGCCCGCAGCGACCAGGTCGTCGTGCGTGCCCTCTTCGACGATGCGGCCCTCGTGCATCACGACGACCCGGTCGGCCGACTGGGCCTGGGTCAGTCGATGGGCGACCACCAGGGACGTACGCCCGCGGGTCACGGCGATCGCGGCGTCCTCGAGCTCTCGCGCGCCGGACGATCCTGCCTCGGCTGTCGCCTCGTCGAACACGGCAACCCAGGGGTCGTGCAGCAGCACCCGCGCCAGCGCCAGCTGCTGCGCCTGTGACGGGGTCAGCGAATGACCGTGGTCGCCCACCACGGTGTCGAGTCCCTCGGGCAGCGCATCCAGCCATGAGAGGGCGCGCACCGTGCCGAGGGCCGACCTGATCTGTTCGTCGTCGGCGCCCGGCCGGGCCAGGTCGACGTTCTCGCGGACCGTGCCGGAGAAGACGTGGACGTCCTGGGTGACCAGGGCGATGCCCGACCGGATGTGGGACGGGTCGAGCGAGGCGAGGGGGAATCCGCCGATCCTGGTCGTGCCGGAGGTGGGCTGCAGCAGCCCGGCCGCGATGGCGCCGAGGGTGCTCTTGCCGGCTCCGGTCGCGCCGACCAGGGCGACCCGCTCTCCGTCGGCGACCCGCAGGGTCACGTCGGCCAGGACCCGGTGCCCCTCGACGTACTCGTGGCCGATGCCGATCATCTCGAAGGCCCCGGAGCGGACCGGGGAGGGACCGCCGGGTGCCGGCGGCGGCTCGAGCAGGGCAACCCCCGCGAGGCGGGCGAGCGAGGCGCCGGCCGACTGGATGTCGTCGAAGATCATCAGCAGCGCGCCGATGGGGTTGAACAACCGGTGGAAGTACAGCGCGGCGGCGGTCACGGCACCGACCGTCGTCAGGTCCTCGCGCACCAGGAGGAAACCGGTGCCGAGCACCAGGCTCAGCCCGATCAGCTCCGACCGGTTGGTGCGGGCGCCGAAGCGGGTCAGCAGCGAGAACACGTCGAGCGCGATCGTCATGGCATGGTGCGAGTGGTGGGTGATGCGGTCGATCTGCGCCTGCTCGCGCGACAGTGCGCGCAAGGTGGATGCGCCCTGCACGCCGTTGACGAGCACCTCGGCCCGCTCGCCCTGCGCGATGCGCTCCCGCCGGTAATAGGGTCCGGACCGCGGGAGGTACCAGCGCAGGCCCAGGACGTAGAACGGCGCTGCCGCGAGCCCGGCAAGGCCGAGCCGCCAGTCGAGCGCGAACATGCCGCCGGCCGTGAACACGATCGCGACGAGCGACTGGATCAGGAGCGGGACGATCTGGGTCAGCGACTGGGCCACGGTGCGCACGTCGTCGCCCATGCGGGACAGCAGGTCGCCGGCACCGGCCTCCTCGAGCCGGATGCTGTCGAGGTGCAGGGCCCGGTCGAGTGCCTGCTCACGCAGGTCCGCGAGGGCCGGCTCGCCGGACTTGGCCAGGTAGGTCACCGACAGCGAGGTGCCGAGGCCCCCCACAACGCTCGCAGCGGCGATCAGGAGGGCGCCCTGGAGGATGCGCGACGAGTCGCCGCCGGTCGTGACGGTGTCGACGATGTCGCCGAGGATCCACGGGGCGACGAGCCCGGCGAGGCCCACGAGCACGAACGCGGTGGCCGAGACGAGCAGGGGCCCGCGATGCCACCGCAGCATGCCGGCCGCGAGGCGGGTCGTCTCGCCCCGGGAGGCGATCGGCAACAGCTGACGGCTCATCGCAGCACCGCCTGCCGGTAGTCGTCGTCATGCGACAGCTCGTGATGCGTGCCGCTCGCGACGATCCGGCCCTTCGTGATCATCAGGACGCGGTCCGCGCTCGCCAGGATGGCCGGGCTGGAGGTGATGACGATCGTGGCGAGGTCGGAGCCCTCGGGGTGGCGGAGCGACTGGATGCCCTCGGCGATCCGCTGCTCGGTCATGGCGTCGACGGCGCTCGTCGGCTCGGCCAGGACGAGGATCGGGGCCCGGGTCGCCAGGGCGCGGGCCAGGGCGATGCGCTGGCGCTGCCCGCCGGAGAACGTGGCCGCTCCGGCGGTGATCGGTTGCAGCAGCCCAGCCGGGTGCAGGTCGACGACGTCGCTCGCCGCCGACGCGGCGAGGATCTCGGCCAGCGCATCGTCGTCGAGGACGTCGTCCGGGTCGATCGTCGACCGCAGGGTCCCTTCGAACAGGTCGACGTGGTGCTGGCTCACCACGACCCGTGAACGCAGCGAGTCGATCGTCAGGTCGTCGATCGGGTGCCCGCCGAGGGTCAGCGAGCCAGCTCGGTCCTCAGGCAGCACCTCGCCGCGTACGAGCCGCACGAGGGTGTCGCTGCTCGCGGTGTCGTCGACCACGATCCCGAGCAGCTCGCCGCGTCGCGGGGTGATGTCGAGGTCGTACAGCGGACCGCTGGTCAGCTTCGTGACCGCGAGCTCCGGGCGGCTCTCCTCGAGGACCGTGCTCCCGTACGTCGCGAGGGCCGGGGTGTGGAGGAAGTCGACGACTCGCCGCGCCGACGCGAACGACGACGCGGCCTGGGCGCTGGTCTCACCGAGTCCGGTGATCGGCTCGGCGAGGAACTGGGTGAGTCCGACGATCGCGATGAGCTCACCGATGCTGATCGTGCCGTCGAGCGCGCGGGTGCCGGCGAGGTAGGCGACGAGGCCGAGGAAGAGCCCGCTCAGGGTCGCGGTGAGGCCGAACAGGTAGCCCATCGACTTCGCCGTCCGGATGCTCGCGTCGCGAGCGGCGGCGCTGTGCGTGCGGTACCTGCCCGTCGCGACGTCCTCGGCGCCGACGCCCTTGAGCGGCCGGAGCCCGTTGACGAGGTCGGTCGCGATGCCCGTCGCCTTGGCGATGCCGGCCTGCTGATCGGTGGTGTGGCGGGCGATGAGCGGTGTCACGACCTGGATCAGCACGAGCACGAGCGGCACGCCGAGCAGCACCACGATGCCGATCGTGAGATCGATGCGGAACAGCACGATCGCGCTCACCAGCACGCCGAGCAGCCCGGCCAGGGTGTAGCCGACGTGCCACAGGAACCGGCCGATCGTCTCGGCGTCGGACGTCGCGAGTGACAGTGTCTCGCCGGGCAGCAGGCCCGTACGCGCACCGTCCGGCCCCAGGACGTGCTCGCTGACCTCGACCCTCAGCAGGTGGGTCTCGAGCTCCAGCGCCCCGACGCCCAGGCGCGCCCCGAATCGGTACGAGTAGCTCAGCACCACGAACAGCGCGACGAGCATGCCGCCCCAGATCGCGAGCTCCGTCGCGTCACCCGTCGCGACCGCGCGGTCGATGATGACGCCGATGACGACTGGTACGAGCGCCTCGCACAGCAGCCAGGAGCAGATCAGGGCGTAGCAGCCGAACAGCTTCCTGCGGTGGCGGCGGAGTCCTCGGCGCAGGAGTGCCGCTGCGCTCCGGGGCGGAGCAGGAGCGTCGAGGGGCACCGGGTAAGGGTAACCTCACCCGCCGGGGCGCGAGCCACCCAGGTCCGGCGTCAGAGCGTCAGCGAGAAGGCCCAGAGGTCGACGTCGGGCTCGGGCGACCAGTCGAGGTCGGGGCGGCGTACGAAGCCCAGCGCGAAGTACAGCCGGTGTGCGGGTGCCATCTCCTTGAGCGAGAACAGCAGGACCTCGGTGAGACCGGTCGCGCGTGCGCGTTCGAGGCAGTGCTCCACCAGGGCGCGGCCCACCCCGCGACCGCGTGCCTCCGGCGCGATCGAGAGCGTACGGAACTCGCCCTGGTGCGGCTCCTTGGCGAGCTGCGCATCGGCCGACCCGTACGGGCACCACGTCACGGTGCCGACCAGCGCATCGCCGTCGTACGCCACCAGGAGCGTGCTGTTCTGCGCGCGGGACGCGGCGTCCGCGAGCCAGCCGGCGTAGCCGTGGTCGTACGTGCCGTCGGGGTAGGTCAAATAGCCGTCGGCGTCGTAGCCGGCCACGGTCAGCGCGCCGACGGCGGCATATTCCTCCTCGCGGGCAGGCCGGATGATCACGTCAGATGCCGGTGGTGTTGCGCGGATAGGCGGCGTTGACGTCCGTCATGACGTTGACGAGATAGGGGATGCCGGAGGCGAACGCCCGGTCGAGGGCCGGGCCGATCTGCTTGGGGTCGGTCACCATCTCGCCACCACCGCCCAGCGCCGTGACGACCTGGTCGTAGCGGGTCTGGGGGGCGAGGTCCGCGGCGACGTCATAGCCGTAGAGCCACTGCATGGGGCCCTTCTCGAGACCCCACGCCGAGTTGTTGCCGACGACCATGACGACCGGGAGATTGTGCCGTACGAGGCTGTCGACGTCCATCAGCGACATGCCGGCGGCACCGTCGCCGTACAGCAGCACGACCTGGCTCGACGGCCGGGCGATGCGGGCGGCCATCGCGGCGCCCATGCCGGCGCCGAGGCAGCCGTACGGTCCGGGGTCGAGCCAGCCGCCGGGTCGCTTGGGCTCGACGAACTTGCCGGCGAACGACACGAAGTCGCCGCCGTCACCGATCACCACGGCGTCGTCGGCCAGCCGGGGGAGCAGCTCGCCGTAGATGCGCGCCGGGTGGATCGGATCGGCCTCGGCCATCAGCAGCTCGCTGTCACGCTGTATCGCCGCGGCGACTTCGGCCTGGAGCGTGCCGATCCACGGCGACCAGTCGGGGCGCCGGCCGTGCTGCGACGGCGCGGTCAACGCGTCGAACAGCCGGGTGAAGAACCACGTCAGGTCGCCGCTCGCGGATGCGGCGAGCTCGGCGTGCGTCGAGACCTGGCCGGGGGAGTCGGCGACATGCACGGTACGTGCGGGGGTCGCGCCGTCCTTGCCGCCGAAGATGCCGTAGCCGAGGCGGAAGTCCAAAGGTGTGCCGACCACGATCACGAGGTCGGCCTGGTTGAACGACGTGGAGCGGGCCTTGGTGACGAGCTGCGGGTGGCCGCCGGGCACGATGCCGCGGCCCATGCCGTTGGAGATCACCGGGATGCCGGTCTCCTCGACGAAGCGCAGCGCGGCCTCCTCGGCGTGGTCGGCCCAGACGTCGGTGCCCAGGACGAGCACGGGACGCGCGGACTGCCGGATGAGCTCGGCGATCTGGTCCAGCGAGGCCGGATCGGGCTCGATCGGTGCCGTGGTGTTGCCCTGCGACTGCGTCGTTGCGGTCGTGCTGTTGAAGAACTCGTCCATCGGCACGTCGACGAACGTCGGGCCCCGGTGTGATGACCCGGCGAGCGTGAACGCCTCGTCCATCGCCGGGGCGATGTCGTCGACCTTGTGCGCCGTGGTGGCGGACTTGGAGATGCTCTGGAGGATCGGCGGCTGGTCGAGCTCCTGCAGGCTGCCCGAGCCCCAGCGGTTGTTGGGTGCGCGGCCGCCCACCACGACGAGCGGCGATCCGGAGAAGCTGGCCTGGGCGATGGGGCTGACGCCGTTGGTCACACCGGGTCCGGCGGTCAGCACGGCGAGGCCCGGCGTACGCGTCAGCTTGCCGATCGCCTCGGCGGCGAACACGGCCGTCGGCTCATGGCGGACGTCGATGATCGGCATCGGCGGCTCGGCCTTGACCGCCGCGTCGTACATCGGGAAGACGTGCGCGCCCGAGAGGGTGAACATCGTCTCGACGCCGTGCGCGCGGGCCACGTCGAGCGCGTGGATGCCGCCGTGGCCTTCGCGGGGTTCGCTCTCAGTCATGTGACGCAGGTTACTGGACCATGCGTCCGCATCAGCCGAGCGGCTTGGCCCTCGTCGTCGGCCGGTAGAGCCACGGGCTCTCGGCCCGGATCTGGTCGAGCACCGCGAGCAGGAGGTCGGCGCGGTGCGCGGGCTGCTCGGCGAACAGCTCGGCGTCGGCGCGCAGGTCGTCGCGACCCTGGACGCCGAGCGCGAGCTGCAGGTGCAGGGCGCGCAGGAACGACGACGTGTTGCGCACGCCGGGGGACGGCCACTCGGCTTCGAGGTGACCGCGCGTGCGGGGCGGCTTGATGCCGGCGCCCAGTCGAGCGAGCCACGGCTCGACGATGCTCGGGTCCAGCGCGTTGCGGTGCAGCAGCGTCATGACGGCGTATGCCAGCCGGTCGTCCTCGCCGTGGCGCCAGATGTATGCCGTCGGCGTCAGGACCCGGTCGGCGATGACGTCGAGCAGCACCGTGAGCTCGAGCCGGCCGAAGTGCCGCGAGCGGGCAAGGGCGGCCAACAGGTCGGCGCCATGGGCGATCGAGTTGGCCCAGCCCTGCTCGGGGATCCAGCCGCGATGGTCCTGCTCCCGGACGTACCAGGCCGTCGCCCGGTCGCCCCAGTCCAGGACAGAGGAGGCCGACATCAGGTGCTCGTTGTTGTCACGGCCGATGATCTCGGCGAGCATCAGCGCGCTGTAGGAGCGGCGCATGACCGACACGTCGCCGTCGTGGCCCAGGCCGTAGCGCAGGCCCGGCGCGATGCCGTCGCCCAGCCCGGACAGCAACTCGTCGTAGACGCCCCGCGTGATCCACGTGGTCAGCAGCGGGTAGGCGAGGTCCTCGCGCCAGCGGGGGTTGGAGTGGCCCAGCATCTCGACGAGCTCGACGGTGCACTCGTCGAGGCTGCGATCGCCGGGTACGTTCATCCCGTTCTGCATCACGGTTTGCCAGTACGCCTCAGACACT
>NZ_JAKFCB010000382.1:0-15514 GCF_036676885.1 Aeromicrobium sp. | reverse complement strand
CGGCGGGTGCTCGCCGCCGGCATGACGATCGTCGAGGTGCCGATCACGTTCGTCGAACGCGAGCGCGGTGAGTCCAAGATGAGCGGCGGGATCGTCCGCGAGGCCCTGTGGCGAGTCACGGTGTGGGGCATCCAGCGCCTGGTCTCCAAGCCCCGACGGCTCAGGGCGCGTCACGCGGCGCCGTCACCGTAGACGACGCGCTGTCGCCGCCCACGAAAAAGGGACCCCGGCCATGGCCGGGGTCCTTCGTCGTGCTGGAAATCCTGCGCGTCAGGCGCTCTTCTTGGTCGTGCTCTTCTTGGCGCTCTTCTTGGCGGGCCGGTGGAGATGCGGCGGTCCGATCTCACCGCCACGGAGCAGCTCGAGCCGCTCGGTGAGGATCTCCTCGAGCTCGGCCTCAGACCGGCGCTCGAGCAGCATGTCCCAGTGAGTGCGGATCGGCTTCTCGGCCTTGCCCTCAGGCTTGACGCCGTCGGCCAGCTGACCGATCTGACCGGTCTTGGGGTCTTCCCATTCGAACGGGATCTCCGCCTCGTCCGCCATCGTCACCGTGAACGTGTGCCCGTCGGGGCATACGTACTCGACCTGCTGACGGGGAGCCATTTCCACGCCGCGCTCGTCCTCGAAGCTCTGTGTCCCGAGCCGAGCACCTCGCAATGCACGTTCAGCCATGTGCGTCCCCTCTCGTGTGCTTACCTCTTACAACGTAAATGACGCACATGAGATTCCCCTAAACGCGCATGCGTACACGCGAGGGACGTCACACAATCTCCGGAGCCCGGTTTCCCGCCTCGACAATGCCCTGCCGAGCGTCCAGCTTCCACAGCAGTCCGCCCCCGACCACGAAGAAGATGATCAGCGCCAGGATCGCCGGCCGGTAGGAGTCGGTGAGCTGGTGCACGACGCCGAACACCAGCGTCCCGAGCCAGCTCGTGCCACGTTCGCAGGCCTGGTAGAGGCTGAAGTACTCGGCTTCGCGGCCGCGGGGGATCAGCTGGGAGAAGAACGCCCGCGAGAGCGCCTGCGTGCCGCCCAGGACGAGCCCGATCGCCACGGCGAGCACCAGGAACGGCGCGATCTGCTCTGCCGGCAGGAAGTAGCCGAAGCAGACCACCAGGATCCAGACCCCGAGGCCGTACAGGATCGTGCGATGGCTGCCGATCCGGGCCGCGACCCGACCGAACACCAGGGCGCCGACGACACCGACGAACTGCACGATCAGGATCGTCGCGATGAGCGTGCTGGTCTCGAAGCCCAGCTGTTTCTCGCCGTAGACCGACGCCGAGTAGATCACGGTCTGGATGCCGTCGTTGTAGAACAGGTACGCCACGAGGAACAGCAGCGTCTGGGGATAGTTGCGCAGCTCGCGGAGCGTACGCCACAGCTGGCCGAAGCTGCGCTGCATCAGGGTCGCGCCCTCGACGGGGACGACGCCCCTCGGCGGGCGGTCCTTGATGCCGCGATAGGGGATCAGCGTGAAGTACGCCCACCAGATCGCGGCCGACAGCAGGCTGATGCGCACGGCCATCTCGGTCGACAGGCCGAACGGCTTGACCGTCACGGTGGCCAGGTTGACGGCGAGGAGCAGGCCGCCACCGAGGTAGCCCAGTGCCCAACCCCGCGAGGAGATCCGGTCCCGTTCGTCGGGCTCGGCGATCTCGACAAGGATTGCGTCGTAGACGACGATCGACGACGCGTAGAACAGGTTGGCCACCACCAGCAGACCAGCGCCGAGCTGCCAGTTGGTGCCGGTGACGAAGAACATCAGGGCAGCCACCGCGGCGCCGGACCAGGCAAGGCCGGCCATCATGGTCTTCTTGGACTCGACCCGATCAGCGATCGCGCCGACGATCGGGAGCACGAACGCCGAGATGACGGTCGCGATCGTCACGACGTAGAACACCAGCGAGCCGGCCGACACCGACAGACCGAGTACCGAGAGGTGCTCGGCGCACTTGCGGTCGTCATCACCGACGAATCCGCACGCCGCTCGCTCGGCGACGCTCGTGAGGTAGGGCGCGTAGAGGACCGTTCCGATCGTCGTGATGTACGCCGAGTTGGCCCAGTCGTAGAAGAACCAGGCCCTCTGCTCCGGGTTGGCCTTGACCTTGGTCATGCTGGGTCCTTCCACGATCCTCGGGCGATGAGGACGTCCTTGAGGAGGTCCGTGCGGTCGGTGATGATGCCGTCGACACCGAGGTCGAGCAGCTCGTGCATCTGGTCCGGATCGTCGATCGTCCACACGTGGACCTGCAGGCCGAGAGCATGCGCCCGGCGGACGAAGCGGGCGGTGACGACCCGGATCCCGCGGTGCACGGCGGGCACCTGCAGGCATACCGCACGAGGCCTGAGCAGAAGCCGGGGCAGGAACTTGACGAGCGCGACCTCCAGCCTCGAGGCCGATGTCGCGACGTCGGGGAGGATCTCGCGGATGCGAGACAGCCGGGCGTGGGAGAACGAGGACAGACAGGTCCGATCGACGGCGTCGTGAGCCGTGACGATGGCGCAGGTCGCCTCCACCGCATCGTCGGACTTCACGTCGATGTTGAGGCGCGCGTCGGGGAATGCCTCGTAGAGCGCCTCGAGCCGCGCGAACGGCTCGCGCTGGTCGAGCCGCTGCAGGTCGATCGACTCGGCGGTGAGCGCGGCAACCGGGTCCGGGCTTCCGGTCAAGCGATCGAGCACGTCGTCGTGGATCGCGTAGACCACGCCGTCCGACGACATCCGGACATCGGTCTCGAGGTAGCGGTAGCCCAGCTCGTACGCATGCGCGAAGGCGGCGAGCGAGTTCTCGATGCCGACGTTGCCCGCCGTCGTTGAGCCTCCCCGGTGCGCGAACGCCAGGGGAGGGGCGTCGAGAAATCCGGTCACGCGCTCAAACTAAGCCCTTCCGGGTGCAGATGGGCCGCTCCACCCCAGCGCGTCGCTGATCGACTCCGTCAGTCGAGAAACGTCAGCTCCATGGCGGCCGCGCGCTCGGGATCGGCCGTGATGTCGATCGTGGCGATCTTGCCGTCCGCAATCGTGGCTTCCAGGACGGACACGAGGCGATCGTCGACGAATGCGGCGACACCGACTGCACCGTTGACGAGCACGGGACGCCGGATGCCGAACCGGAACCTGATGGCTCCACTCGCGACCTGGCGGGCACCGCGCACCAACGTGGGTGCACCCTCGCCGGTGTCCGCACGCAGCACGACGTCCGGGTCGAGCACCGCGACGAGCGCATCGAAGTCGCCGCCGCGTGCCGCGGCGAGAAACGCGTCAATCACCTCGCGCTGGCCGTCCAGCGGAGTGCTGGGAACCGGATCTGCGCCCTGCACCCGACGGCGAGCGCGGCTGGCGAGCTGTCGCGCGGCGTCAGGCGTCCGCCCGACCATGGGTGCGATGTCATCGAACGGGACCGCGAACATGTCGTGCAGCACGAATGCCAGGCGCTCGGCCGGCGTCAGCTTTTCGAGGACCACGAGCATCGCGAGACCGACCGAATCAGCCAGCAGCGCCTCCTGCTCCGGATCGACGCCCTCGGGTGCGCTCGCCGGGTCGGTCGGGCGTACGTCGAGCGGCTGCTCGCGGCGCGTCTTGCGGGAGCGCAGCATGTCCAGGCACACGCGGCCCACGACCGTCGTCAGCCACCCGCCGAGATTGTCGATGCCGTCGGTGTCCGTACGGCTGAGGCGCAGCCAGGACTCCTGCACGGCGTCGTCGGCCTCACTCAGCGATCCGAGCATGCGGTAGGCCACGGCGCGCAGGTGCTCGCGGTTCTGCTCGAATCGCTCCGCCAGGAACTCGGTGTCGGACATCGGTCACATTCCCTTCTCGTCGTTCGTCATAGCCCTGACGGATCACACGCCAACGATGTGACACGAACTGAGGAGAATCATGATGCAGGCACGTATGAACAACCCGGCAGTCACGGTCCCCGGCGCCATGGACGCGCTGCTGGCGCTGAGCAAGTCGGCTCAGCAGACCGGCATACCGGACACGACGCTCGAGCTGGTCCACCTGCGCGCGAGCCAGATCAATGGCTGCAGCGTCTGCCTGCAGATGCACGCACGTGACCTCAGAAAGGCGGGAGAGAGCGACGAGAAGATCGACACCGTCGCTGGGTGGCGCGACGCGCCGCACTTCGACGACGCCGAACGCGCCGCCCTCGCACTGACCGAAGCGGTGACCCGGCTCAGCGACCGGTCGGACCCGGTGCCGGATGACGTGTACGCCGAGGCGGCCGCGCACTACGACGAGCGGCAGCTCGGCGGGCTCATCCTGTCGATCGCGGCCATCAACGTCTGGAACCGCGTCAACGTCTCGACCCGCCAGGTCGCCGGAGCCTGGGGCTGAAGCGGCGGTCTCTCGCCGGTCGAGTAGCAGGGCTACTCGACCGGCGATTGGTCACGCGACCACCGCGGCCTGCTCAGATGTCGCGGAAGGTCTCGATCTGGGCGCCCAGGGCGTTGAGGCGCTCGGCGAGGTCCTCGTAGCCGCGGTTGATGACGTAGACGCTGCGCAGCACCGAGGTGCCCTTGGCGGCGAGCATCGCCAGCAGGATCACGACGGCCGGACGCAGCGCAGGCGGGCAGACGAGCTCCGTGCCACTCCAGTGCGTCGGCCCTTCGATCAGCACACGGTGCGGGTCGAGCAGCTTGACCGAGGCGCCGAGCTTGTTGAGCTCGGTGAGGTAGATCGCGCGGTTCTCGTAGACCCAGTCGTGCAGCATCGTCTGGCCCTCGGCCGTCGCGGCGATGACCGCGAAGAACGGGAGGTTGTCGATGTTGAGGCCCGGGAACGGCATGGGGTGGATCTTGTCGATCGGCGCGTGCAGCGGCGACGGGTGCGTCGTGATGTCGACGAGGCGGGTCTCGCCGTTCTCGGCGGGGTATTCCTCGCCGCGGTCGTACTGGAAGCCCATCTCCTCGAGCAGCGCGAGCTCGATCTCCATGAACTCGATCGGTACGCGCCGCACGGTGATGCTCGACTTGGTGACGATCGCGGCCGCGATGAGGCTCATGGCCTCGATCGGGTCCTCGCTGGGGGCGTACTCGACATCGCAGTTGATGACCGGCTTGCCGGTGACCCGGAGGGTCGTGGTGCCGATGCCGTCGATGCCGACGCCGAGCTTGACCAGGAAGAAGCACAGGTCCTGGACCATGTAGTTGGGGCTGGCGTTGCGGATCACGGTGACGCCGTCATAACGCGCGGCGGCGAGCAGCGCGTTCTCCGTGACGGTGTCGCCGCGCTCGGTGAGCACGATCGGTCGCTCGGGACCCACGCCCTCAGCGGTGGTGGCGTGATAGCTGCCCTCCGTCGCGACGACCTTGAGCCCGAACGGCCGCAGCGCCGTCATGTGGGGCTCGACGGTGCGCGAGCCGAGGTCGCAACCACCGGCGTACGGCAGCTCGAAGTCGTTGTAGCGGTGCATCAGCGGGCCGAGGAACATGATGATGCTGCGCGTACGCCTGGCGGCCTCGGCGTCCATGGCCGCTAGGTTGAGGGTCTCGGGAACGATGAGCTCGAGGTCGTTCTGCTCGTTGAGCCAGGTTGCCTTGACGCCGATCGACGTCAGCACCTCGAGCAGGCGATTGACCTCCTCGATGCGGGCGACCTTGCGCAGCACCGTGGTCCCGGCGTTGAGCAGCGAGGCGCACAGCAGGGCGACGCCGGCGTTCTTGCTGGACTTGACGTCGATCGATCCTGAGAGCGTCGTGCCGCCGGCCACGCGAAGGTGGCTGGGCCCGGAGGTCCCGACGGTCACCAGCTCGGAGTCGAGTGCGCTACCGATGCGGGCCAGCATGTCGAGCGTCAAGTTCTGCTGCCCCTTCTCGATGCGGTTCACCGCACTTTGACTGGTCTTGAGCTCCGTGGCGAGCTCAGCCTGGGTCAGGCCACTGTGCTGGCGGGCGTCACGTATGAGTGCCCCGATGCGGGAAAGGTAGTCGTCGCGAACGGTCATGTCCTTCACCATATCTCAGATATGAGATAATTCAATTCGACGGAATTCGGAAGTGTCGCGAGGTGTGTCAGACCTCTGTGGCGGCACCCTGACCCAGCTTGCGTACGTCCGCGACGCCCCCGAAGTTCGACACGTGGCCCCAGTAGGTCCCGTACGAGAGCTCGGAGATCGTGAGGTCGTGGATCGGGAACAGCGTCGTGGGGGAGACCCGCTGGACGAAGTCGACGGTCTCGCTGATCTTGCCCCACGGAGCACTCAGCGGCAGCGCCAGCACGTCGACGCCTTCGGGGGCGTGGGCGTAGGTGTCGCCGGGGTGGAACAGCGTCGGCTCACCGTCGGCGCCCAGCAGGACGCCGACGTTGGCGATGCGGGGGAGCTCGGGAACGATCACGGCGTGCTCGGCACCCACGCCGCGCAGCGTGATGCCCTTGATCCCGGTCTCGACCTCGTCACCATGTTCGAGCCACGAGCCGAACTCCAGGACCGAGGCGGTCTCCGGGTCACACAGCAGCGTCGCCTCGGGGTTGCGCGCGATCAGGTTCGGCCCGCGATCCCGGTCGATGTGGTCGGGATGTTGATGCGTCACGACGATCGCGTCGAGGTCCTCGAGCTCGAAGGTCGCGTCGAGACTGAAGCAGCCGGGATCGATCAGGATGCGCGTTTCGGCGGCCTCGACGAGGATCGCGGCGTGGCCGAATCGGGTGATCCGCATGGTCAGCCGAGATACTTCTCGACGACGTCGGGCGAACGCTCGGCCGCGTCGTCCGGCGACTCGCCGTACTGTCGCTTGGCGTTGCGCTGGCGCAGGAGGTCCCATGCCTGGTCGAGCTCGACCTCGAGCTTCTTCAGCCGTGCGTGCTCTTCGGCCGGCGTGACCTCATGCTTGCTGAACCGCTCGCGCAGCTCCTTCTCCTCGGCAACGAGCGCAGAGATGCGCTCGTGGATGGCTTGGTCTGTCGTCATGGCGCGAGTCTACGACTGACCCGGGCGGCTCGTCAGCGCTGTGTCACGTGCAATATCACGCTGGTCTTCAGTACGTCGAAGCGTCCCGATGACGCGCGGAGGCGACAGAATGCGAGCCGTCAGCGTTCCGCGAACGCCAGCTTGGCGCCGAGGGCGACGAACGCACCGGCGAACACACGCCGCATCCAGGCCAGCACCGCCGGACGGGAGATCACCCGGTCGCGGATCACCGCGGCGAAGACGCCGTACGCGATGAACACCACGAACGTGATCAGCATGAACACGGCGCTGAGCTCGAGCATCCGCAGGACGTAGTGCGGCTCACCGGAGCTCACGAACTGCGGCAGGAACGCGACGAAGAAGATCGAGAGTTTCGGGTTGAGGATGTTGACCAACACTCCGGACGTGATGACCTGGCGAGCGGATTTCGGCTCACTCCCGGCCTCGACGCTCAGCGCGCCCTTGTCGCGCACGGTGTTCCACGCCATGTAGAGAAGGTAGGCGACGCCGGCGTACTTCAACGTCTGGAACGCCACGGCGCTGGTGTGCAGCAGCGCGGCCAGACCGGTGATCGCGGCGACGATGTGGGGGAGCGTGCCCAGGGTGCAGCCGAACGCAGCGACGAGGCTCGCGCGTGCGCCGCGCGTGAGCCCTGCCGCCATCGTGTAGAGGACACCTGTCCCGGGGGAGGCCACGACAATCAGCGTCGTGACGAGGAACGCGACGGTCATGCCGGTGATGGTAGCCACATCACGGTGCGGGCACCCGTTCACGGCGAGGGAGTACCAGCAGCGCCGCCAGGACGAGTGAGCCACCGAGGGCGATGACGTTGAGCACCTGATCGGTGACGTCGAGCTCACCCAGGTGGGGGAGGTGGTACGAGAGGTGGAGGGCGCCGAACGTCAGCCACGTCCAGCCCGCGAGCGTCACGGCGACCGGCTGCAGGCTGAGGGCCGCGACGATGCTGAGGACGAACAGCGCGGTGTAGGTGGCACCGACGTCGCGGATCAGGTGCTCGTTGTAGGGCCCGTCGACGGCGATCCACACGCGGCCGAGGCCGGGGAACGAGTCATAGAACGAGCGTGGCGCGATCGACGCCCATGGTCCGGTGTAGGCGCCGGTCGCAGCGAGGACGAGGAGCACCATGCGTTGCAGAGTCGAGGTCATACCCCACAGACGACACTGTCCGCCGGGATGTGACAAGGACCTGCGAGGGCCCACCACCGACGCCCTAGCATCGAGGCCATGACCCAGCCCTCCGGTGACTCCGCGCTCTCGGTGTCGGCCCGCGCCGGCACGGTGGTCGGGGGATTCGTCGCGCTGCTCTATGCCATCGAGGTCGTCGACACGGTGGTGAGCGACCGGCTCGACAGCCATGGCGTACGCCCGCGGACCGACGAAGGCCTGCTCGGTGTCGTGTTCGCACCGCTGCTGCACGGCGGCTGGGCGCACCTCGTCGCCAACACGATCCCGCTTCTGGTGCTGGGCTTCCTGCTGGCCCTGTCGGGCGTACGCACATGGCTGTCCGTCACGGTGATCGTCTGGGTCGTCGGCGGCCTCGGGGTGTGGCTGTTCGGCGACTCGAACACGGTCCACATCGGAGCGTCCGGTCTGGTGTTCGGCTGGCTCGTGCACCTGATCGTGCGGGGGATCTTCGCCCGCAGCCTCAGGCAGCTCGCACTGGGCGTCGTGGTCTTCCTGGTCTACGGCAGCGTGCTGTGGGGCGTCATCCCCGGCCGCCCCGGCATCTCCTGGGAGGGCCACCTCTTCGGTGCCCTCGGCGGCGCGCTGGCCGCGTGGTTGCTCGCGCCGCGCGACGAGCCCGGCTGAGCCTCAGGCCGGCATCGGTTCGAGCTGTGGTGCGGCCGACGCGAGCCGGCCCGCACGCCACAGCGAGTGCACGACAAGGGCGGCGACGACCGCCCCGGTCACGTTCAGCGCGAGGTCGCTGAGGGTGTCGGTGTAGGCGCCGCGACGCTCGGACGAGGTGCTGATGAAGGCGTAGTACTCCGCGATCTCCCAGGCGATCGCCGAGGTGGCACCGTACGCGAGCGCTCGCTCCAGCGTCGCCTTGAGAGACGACGTGCGATGCATGGTCAGCAGAATGACCGCGGCAGTCAGGAAGCCGGTGTTCATGAAGTGCATCCAGTCGTCGAACCAGACGATCGTGTCGTACATGTCCATCCGGTTGCCGAGCGTGTCCGTGAAGCACGTGATCGTCACCAGCAGGTCGGCCAGCCACGGGAACGACGCGCGGTCGCGCCAGAAGACGTACCAGAGCGCCGGGACCGAGAACGCCAGCAGGGGATAGGTGACCGCTCGCAGCCCGGCTGCCTTGCCCCGCATGTGACCGAGGTCGGGAAATATCAGCGCGATGGCGAGGAGGATCAGCAGACCGGCCTTCGCCGTCAGGTCCATGCTGCGGACCATGGGTGGCGCGATGTGACGGTTCGCCAGGTGTGTGTCGGTCATGTGCAAAGGATAGATCTCCGGCCCCGCCAATTCGGCGCATTTTGCCCACCATGCCGAAAGAACCGCCCCGGTTCCAGTCACACTCCTGGCCGACCGATCAGGAATCAAGAAGCGCTGCGTCCGGAGCCGCCACTAACGTGACGGCCATGGACATCACGATTCACACCACCGTTCTCCCGCACACCGATCCCGACGCCTCCGTGGCGTTCTTCCGCGATGCGCTGGGCTTCGAGGTTCGCCAGGACGTCGGACAGGGCCAGATGCGCTGGATCACGGTCGGCCCGCCCGACCAGCCCGGCACCTCGATCCTCCTGGCGCCTCCGGCAGCTGACCCCGGCATCACCGACGACGAGCGCCGCACGATCGCCGAGATGATGGCCAAGGGCACCTACGGCTGGATCCTCCTCGCCACCAAGGACCTCAACGGCACGTTCGACCGGGTGCAGGCCACCGACGCCGAGGTCGTCCAGGAGCCCACCGACCAGCCTTACGGCGTACGCGACTGCGCCTTCCGCGACCCCGCGGGCAACATGATCCGCATCCAGGAAGTGAGCTAGTCCCACAGCCCGGATCTGATTAGATCGAGACGACGACTTCGGCGGCGGCGCATGCAGCCCTCGCCCCACGGATGGAGACACGATGAGCCCGGCCACGAGGACCGACCGTCACTCGCGCGAACCGCACGCTGCCGACAGCCACGACCTGATCCGCGTGCAGGGCGCGCGGGAGAACAACCTCAAGGATGTCAGCGTCGAGATCCCCAAGCGCCGGCTGACGGTGTTCACCGGGGTCTCGGGCTCCGGCAAGAGCTCGCTGGTGTTCGGCACGATCGCCGCCGAGTCACAGCGCATGATCAACGAGACCTACAGCGCGTTCGTGCAGGGATTCATGCCGACACTGGCCAGGCCCGAGGTCGACTTCCTCGACGGCCTGACGACCGCGATCATCGTCGACCAGGAGCGCATGGGCTCCAACCCCCGCTCGACGGTCGGCACGGTGACCGACGCCCATGCGATGCTGCGCATTCTCTACAGCCGGCTCGGCGAGCCGCACATCGGGCCGCCGACCGCCTACTCCTTCAACGTCCCCACCCGGACGGCGAGTGGGAGCATGAGCACCGAGAAGGCCGGGCGGGTCGAGAAGGACGTGGTGCGCAACGCCGTCTACCTGGGCGGCATGTGCCCGCGCTGCGAGGGCAAGGGCGCGGTCAGCGACTTCGACCTCACGGCGATCTATGACGAGACCAAGTCACTCAGCGAGGGCGCGCTGACGGTTCCCGGCTACAGCATGGACGGCTGGTACGGCCGCATCTTCGCCGGCGCCGGCTTCGACATGGACAAGCCGATCGGCGCGTTCACCAAGAAGGACCTCGACAAGCTGCTCTACGGGCAACCGACCAAGATCAAGGTCGAAGGGATCAACCTGACGTACGAGGGCGTGATCCCCAAGATCCAGAAGTCGATGCTCTCCAAGGATGTCGACGCGATGCAGCCCCACATCCGGGCGTTCGTGGAGCGTGCGGTCACGTTCCAGACCTGCCCCGACTGTGATGGCACCCGGCTCACCAAGGAGGTCCTGGCCTCCAAGATCAACGGCAAGAACATCGCCGAGGTGTGCACGATGCAGATCAGCGACCTGGCCGACTGGGTGCGTGACCTCGATGAGCCGACCGTCGCCCCGCTGCTCACCGGGCTCCAGCACCTGCTCGACTCGTTCGCCGACATCGGCCTGGGCTACCTCTCGCTCGACCGGCCGTCGGGCACGTTGTCCGGGGGAGAGGCGCAGCGCACCAAGATGATCCGTCACCTCGGCTCGTCGCTCACCGACATCACGTACGTCTTCGACGAGCCGACGATCGGCCTCCATCCGCACGACATCGAGCGCATGAACGCCCTGCTGCTGCAGCTCCGCGACAAGGGCAACACCGTCCTGGTCGTCGAGCACAAGCCCGAGTCCATCGCGATCGCCGACCACGTCATCGACCTCGGACCCGGCGCGGGCACCGGCGGTGGGGAAGTGGTGTTCGAGGGCACGGTCGAAGGGCTGCGGGGGAGCGACACCATCACCGGACGCCACCTCGACGACCGGGCGGCACTCAAAGAGTCCGTCCGTACGCCGTCCGGGGCGATGGAAGTCCGCGGTGCATCGACGCACAACCTCCGCAACGTCGATGTCGACGTCCCGCTCGGAGTGCTGTGCGTGGTCACCGGAGTCGCCGGCTCCGGCAAGAGCTCGCTGATCCACGGCTCGGTCGCCGGCCGCGACGGGGTTGTGGTGGTCGACCAGGGTGCGATCCGCGGCTCACGCCGCAGCAACCCGGCGACCTACACCGGGCTGCTCGAGCCGATCCGCAAGGCGTTCGCCAAGGCCAACGGCGTCAAGCCCGCCCTGTTCAGCTCCAACTCCGAGGGCGCGTGTCCCACGTGCAACGGCGCAGGCGTGATCTACACCGAGCTGGGCGTCATGGCCACGGTCCAGTCCACCTGCGAGGAGTGTGAGGGCAAGCGCTTCCAGGCTGCGGTGCTCGAATACACGCTCGGCGACCGCAACATCGCCGAAGTGCTCGCCATGCCGGTGACCGAGGCCGTCCAGTTCTTCGGCGAGGGCGAGGCCAGCACGCCGGCAGCCCTCAAGATTCTCGACCGGCTCGCTGACGTCGGGCTGGGCTACCTCAGCCTCGGTCAGCCGCTCACCACGCTGTCCGGTGGCGAGCGGCAACGGCTCAAGCTCGCCACGCAGATGGGGGACAAGGGCGCTGCCGTCTATGTGCTCGACGAACCCACGACCGGCCTGCACCTGGCCGACGTCGAGAACCTGCTGGGCATGCTCGACCGGCTCGTCGATTCCGGCAAGTCGGTCATCGTCATCGAGCACCATCAGGCGGTCATGGCGCATGCCGACTGGATCATCGACCTCGGTCCGGGTGCCGGTCACGACGGCGGCACGATCGTCTTCGAGGGAACGCCCGCCGACCTCGTAGCCAAGCAATCCACGCTCACCGGCGAGCACCTGGCGGCGTACGTCGGAGGCTGAACGCGGCGCGGACGTCGCCTGCATGAGCTTCGCTGCCCCGCGTGCCGTTCCGACGGCCTGACGAGGGACCCCTGGGCAATGCCTGCCATGCTGGCGGAGTCTCTCGCCCGGAATCGACGTGAACTGAGGTTCAGCCCATCTCTCCCGAGAGCGCCTTGCTTGCCGGAATCTTTGCCCTGATCGTGGTGAGCGCAGCACTGCAGTCCCTTTCTGGCTTTGGGTTCGCCCTGCTGAGCGTCCCGATTCTCGTCATCTTGATCGGGGGACCGCAGACGGTGTCCACGGTGCTGATCACTGGCACGGCCTGCGATCTGGCGATCTTGGCGCTCAGACGAAGCGTGCCGCGCCCGGCGGGCAGGGAGGTCTTGGTCCTCGGGCTGTGGTCTGCGCCCGGCATGCTGGCGGGAGCGTGGCTACTGGGGATACTGCCGTCCCGCTGGCTCCAGATATTCGTGGCATGCCTCGTCATTCTCACGGTGGCGCTTCGTGCGCGGTCCGCTGGCGCCCCTCGGGCTCCCGCCGTGCGACGCCCGGGACGGGCGGCCGCAGCAGGCTTCACGTCCGGGGCGCTCAGCACGGCCACGTCGCTTGGTGGTCCTCCCACCGTCCTGTATCTGGCTCAGCGAGGGCTGGCACCCCGAACGATGCGCGACACCCTCGTCACCCTGTCGCTGGTGCGCCTGCCCCTGAGCCTGCTAGCCCTGATGACTGCGGGTGTCTGGGAGGTGTACGAGCACTGGCTGCCGCTGATCGTGGCCGCACTTGCGGGCCAGTTCCTCGGCACGATGGCTTTCCACCGCTTCGCCGGCTCCCACTACGACCGAATAGTCGTCACGCTCCTCACCGCCTCGGCCTTGGCCGCACTCGTTGCGGCTGGAGCGTCGTAGGTACCGGCAAAGCTCGTACGTTCCACGCGGCTACTGATGCCACGCAGCATCTGGCGCGACATGACGAAATCGGCAGGGATCATCGCCGCGAGGTAGATCGCGCGCACCCATAAGGGCCACAAACGCGCGCGGCAGCGGAAGAGCAACCGGGTGCGCCCATCCCCGAGGTCATCGAGCACGAACACCCAGGTGAAGTCGATACCCGCCCCGCGCTCGGCCCATCCCGGCGGTAGGTGCTCTCGGGAGTGAAGGACCAGATAGCGGTTCTGCTCAAGCCCTTCGACCGTGAAGCTGCAGTTGGCTTCTGGTGGACCGTCCAGCACCACGTCCCCGACGTTGAGGTTCTGCAGCTCCGGCACGATCACGTCGGCGCTCGGTCCGTTGCTGGGAAACAGGAGCTTGTCGACCCACCGTGCGGTGTACCACTGTCCGCGCCCCCATCCCATCTGAGCCAGCCACGGCCACACCGATTCGGGGGACGCGTTGATGGTCGTGGCGTGATTGGTGATGACCTGCGGCGCCTCGACCAGCTCATCGCCGGGGAGTGCTCGTCGTCGCTCGTCGGCAGTGGAGCCGTAGGTTCGGCCGAGCCACTGAAGCGCACCGGCCGCCGCCACCGCTGCGGTCGCTGTGGCCGCCGCTTCGGGTCTCATTGCCATCCTCCCGTCTCAGCGTTGCGCCTCGCGGGGTTCACCCGATCGCCGGACGGGCCTCGACCAGGGTGGCGCCCTGGCGTCCACAACACGACGAGCGCACCGGTCGCGAGGTAGATCACTTGCAGGAAATGGAATCCACGGATCGAGGCCACTTCGCCGACGATCCAGAACACCATGACCACCCCAGCGACGATGCTGGCGAGTTGCCAGCCGTCGCTGCGTTTGACCAGTGCTGTGGCGGCGATCAGGGAGCTGCCACCGACCACGGCCATCAGGATCACGCCGGGGAAGTAGTTGCTGGGGAAGTCGGTGTTCCGGACCCACGACGCCTGTTCAGGGATCCAGTCCGTCATCAGCGCGAGCCCTCCGGCCACGGCCGTGACGCCGTTGAACAGCAGCAACCCGAGCAGGGTCTTGGTCTGGCGGTCCATCGCGCCTCCCTCGGCGGGAGTGGAGTGGGGGTTCTGAATACGCATGTGCCAGCATGTTTCGGATCTGAAACTGCGTTTAGGGCCTGCGGACCCATCGCCGCTGGACGTTGGTCCTTCCAGGGCGAGTCCACCTCCGACGGTTCTCACCCAGGGACCGTGAAATCAGCGGTCGCGCTAGAGGCTTCCGAGCACTTTGAGGACCTCTGTGACGACCCGTTCGGGGGCAACCTCCTGCAAGTCGTGCGGGCCTTGTATCGCAACCTGACGGGAGTTGGGGGAGAGCCGCAACCAGTGGCTCTGATTCTTCTCGCCTCCCGGGTCAGCTTCCGTGGCGCTGACCACCAGGACAGGGAAGTCGCCGATCGGCATGGTCAAAGTGTCCAATTCCTCGGAGTAGTCGACGTAGTCGACGAACTCCGGATTGCCGCTCCACACGAACCCTTCCGCACGCAGATCATCGGGGTCGTCGTGGTAGCTGTCGATGGTCACCAAGCCGGCTACGCGTTCCGGGTGCCGGGTCGCGCAACCGATGTTGAGATTGCCGCCGCCCGACTGTCCGACGAGCACGTAAGGCGAGGAGAGGTCAAGCTTTGCCACCACCTGATCCTGGACGGCGCACAGGTCGCGCATCGTGCGACGCGTGCGAGGAGGCGGGTCACTCCTCCCGGTGCCCAGGCGGTCGTACGTACAGACGGTCGTCTTCGCGACCAGCGGGTCGACGAATGCGGACGGGTACGCATCCGTGCCCCCGGAGTCGGTGCCCGCCTCCAGCAGCACGCCCGGGCTCCCCTCACCAGCGCACCAGTAATAGATGGATTCGCCTGAACGCAGCTTGAAGGTGCCGGTTCGTCGTTCAGCGGGTGACGGCGAGGCTGAAACCCCTGTGCTGGTGTCCGACTCGTCGGACGGCTCTTCTCCGCAGGCGGCGACGAGCATCAGTGCTGCGGCCAGAAGAAGTCCGCTGCTGCGCATCGGCACGCACCTCCTGCGACGACAAGCCGGAACCTCAGCCGTCGTTCACGGCCATCATCCCACTGCCAAAGGCGGGGCGCCGGAGATCACGAAAGACCCGGCACCCGTCGAAATTTGTCGGTGTCGTTGCTTGGCTGCAGCGACTCAAGT
>NZ_JAKFCB010000381.1:0-2150 GCF_036676885.1 Aeromicrobium sp. | reverse complement strand
CTCGCGGATCAGCTGGTCGTAGTCGTAGTCGGAGATGACCGGGGCGTCGTCGCGGTGATAGCGCTGCCGATGCTCCTCGATCGTCTCGGCGAGCTCCTTGTGCCGCTGCCTCAGGTCGTCATCGGTCGCCATGCGTCGACTTTATCGCCGCCCGGCGACACTCGGCGCCATACCTGCGTCAGCCTGCCGCCACGCGCTGTGCGAGCGCCAACGCCTGGCGCGCCCACGCGGGCGACGCCCCGGCCAGCCCGCAGGTCGGAGTGACGACGAGCCGGTCCGCGTACGCCTCCTCGTCGAATCCGAAGCGCCCGAAGAAGGTCTCCACGCGAGTCGCCAACGCCTTGTCGGTGACGCCCGTCGTGTCGGTCGACGGGACGACGCCGAGCCACAGGTCGACGCCCTTCTCGAACGACTCGGCCCACACGTCGTCAGGTCGGGCCAGCGAGAGGTCGAACGAGATCGCGGTGAAGCCGGCGCCGACGAGCAGCTCGACCGGTACGTCCGGCGCGCACGAGTGCACCGCCGCCCGCGCTCCGGACCCCGTGATCGCGTCGACGAGGAGGCGCAGGAGCGCATCGGCTTCCGGCGGGTGGACGCTGCGATGCCGGGAGAATCCACTGGCCGTCGGGATGCCGCCGGTGAGGACCGCGACGATCGACGGCTCGTCGACCTGCACGACGAGGTCAGCATGCGGGAAGCGCCGGCGCACGCCGGTGACCTGCGTACGGAGGCCCTCCGCGAGCGACTCGGCGATCTCGCGCCGGGCGCCGTGGTCGGCGAGCATCTTGTCGCCACGCGGGCGCTCGACGGACGCGGCGAGGGTCAGCGGCCCGGTGACCTGGAGCTTGAGCGGACCCTCGTGCGTACCGGCGAGCTCCTCGGCTACGTCGAGGTCCTGGGCGAGCAACGAGCGCGCGCGGCGCAGGTCGCTGCCCTCCCCCACGCCGACGCGCCAGCCATCGGGCTGCAGGTCGGCGTCGAGCCCGTCCAGCACCGCGAGGGTGCGGCCGATCATGCCGGCGTGCACACCGCGCGCCGGGAGCTCGGGGACGTACACGAAGTCGCCGACCTCCCCCATCACGAGGCGCAGAGACTCGGCGAAGTCGGTGCCCGGCATCGAGCCGATACCGGTGGCGATGCTCATGTGATTCCTTCGTCTGACGTTGGAGCGGTGACTTGGCGTCCACCCGCAACCGTGAGCGGTGACCTGGCGTCCACTTGCAACCGGGAGCGGTGAGTTAGCGTCCACTTGAGGGGTCAAGGTGGACGCTAACTCACCGCCCGCGACGCACCGTGGACGCTAACTCACCGCCCGCGACGCACGGTGGACGCTAACTCACCGCCACCCGGGCGGTACGACTGATGGTGGCCGAGCCGACGACGCGGGTGGCGTCGTAGATCACGCACGCCTGTCCCGGCGCGATGCCGCTGGCAGGGTCATGGAGCTCGACGCGTACGTCGTCGCCGCTGACGTGCACCGTCGCGCGGTGCTCGTCGCCGTGCGCGCGGAGCTGGACCGTGCAGTCGAGCGAGCCGGCCGGAGCCGTGCCGCACCACAGCGGCTTGATGCAGTCGAGCGCATCGACCACGAGCGACTCGCGGGAGCCGACCGTCACGGTGCCGCTGACCGGCTCGATGTCGAGCACGAAGCGCGGCTTGCCGTCGTCGGCCGGCACACCGAGCCGCAGCCCGCGTCGCTGGCCGATCGTGAAGGCGTACGCCCCGTCGTGCTCGCGCAGGACGGCGCCGTCCTCGTCGACGATCGTGCCGGGCTTGGGCCCGAGCTTCTCGCCGAGCCAGCCGGCGTTGTCGCCGTCGGGGATGAAGCAGATGTCGTGGCTGTCGGGCTTCTGCGCGACCTGGATGCCCCGCCGCGCTGCTTCGGCACGGACGACGTCCTTGGTCGTGTCGCCGAGGGGGAACAGCGAGTGCGCCAGCTGCTCCTGCGTCAGCACGCCGAGCACGTACGACTGGTCCTTGCCCATGTCGATCGCGCGGTGCATCTCGATCGTGCCGTCGGCGGCGGTCTCGAGCTGCGCGTAGTGCCCGGTCGCGACCGCGTCGAAGCCCAGCGCCAGCGCGCGGTCGAGCACCGCGGCGAACTTGATCTTCTCGTTGCAGCGCAGGCACGGGTTGGGCGTACGGCCGGC
>NZ_JAKFCB010000380.1:0-18459 GCF_036676885.1 Aeromicrobium sp. | reverse complement strand
TCTTGGGGCCGTCGCCGAGGTCGAGCTCGACGTTGACCCACTCCGGCACCCTCGCCAGCGGCGGCTCGGGATTGCTGTCGGCGTCCTCGGGCTCGTAGGTCTTGGGCGAGTAGTCCGGCACCTCCGGCAGCTCGACCGGCAGCATCGAGTCGGGCAGTGCGATCGGCTGGTCCTGGTCGTCGTAGACGATCGGGAAGGGCTCGCCCCAGTAGCGCTGGCGGCTGAACAGCCAGTCGCGCAGCCGGTAGGTCGTGGTGCCCTCGCCGGCGCCGTGCTCCTGCAGCCAGGTGATGACCGTGGCCTTCGCGTCGTCGATCTCCAGGCCGTCGAGGCTGAGGCCCTCGTTGGCCGAGTTGATGACCGGGCCCTGTCCGCTGTAGGCGCCACCCTCGAACCCGTCGGGCGGCTGCACCGTGTGGATGATCGGCAGCCCGTACGTCTCGGCGAACTCGTGGTCGCGCTCGTCGCCGCCGGGCACGGCCATGATCGCGCCGGTGCCGTATCCCGTGAGGACGTAGTCGGCGATGAACACCGGGATGCTGGCGCCGTTGACCGGATTGGTCGCGAACGCGCCGGTGAAGACCCCGGTCTTGTCCTTGTTCTCCTGGCGCTCGAGATCGGTCTTGGCCGCGGCCATGGCCCGGTATGCCGTGACGGCCGCAACCGGCGTCTCGGCACCGTTGGTCCAGGCGAGCGGCGTGTCCTCGGGCCAGGCCTCGGCGGTGAGCTGGTCGACGAGCTCGTGCTCAGGTGCCAGCACCATGTAGGTCGTCCCGAAGATCGTGTCGGGCCGCGTCGTGAACACGTCGATCGGGGTCGCCAGCGCCTCGACCGGGAAGCTGATCCGCGCGCCGTGGGAGCGGCCGATCCAGTTGCGCTGCATGTTCTTGACCGAGTGCGGCCAGTCGACGCGCTCCAGGTCGTCGATCAGGCGGTCGGAGTAGGCCGTGATCCGCATCTTCCACTGGCGCAGGTTGCGGGTGAAGACCGGGAAGTTGCCGCGTTCGCTGCGGCCCTCGGCCGTGACCTCCTCGTTGGCCAGGACCGTGCCGAGCCCGGGGCACCAGTTGACCGGGGACTCGTCGACGTACGCCAGCCGCACCGAGTCGATCAGGACGCTGCGCTCGATCGGCGTGAGGTCCGCCCAGGCGGTGCCGTCGGGTGCCATGCGGGCGCCGGACTCGTACTCAGCGCGCAGCTCGCTGATCGGGCGGGCCCGGCCCTGCTCCTCGTCGTACCAGGACTCGAAGATCTGGACGAAGATCCACTGCGTCCAGCGCATGAACGCGGGGTCGATCGTGGCGAAGCTGCGGCGCGGGTCGTGCGCCAGCCCGAGCCGGCGCAGCTGCCGGCGCATGTTGGCGATGTTGGACACCGTGTTGGTGCGCGGGTGCTCGCCGGTCTGCACGGCATGGATCTCCGCCGGGAGCCCGAAGGCGTCGTAGCCGAGGGCGTGCAGGACGTTGTCGCCGCGCATCCGGCGGTAGCGGCCGACGACGTCGGTGGCGATGTAGCCGAGCGGGTGTCCGACATGCAGGCCCGCACCCGACGGGTACGGGAACATGTCCATGATGAAGTACTTGTCGCCCGTGGCCTCGCCGGCCAGGTCGCCGACAGGATTGGGCGCCTCGAACGTGCCCTCGGCATCCCAGCGGTCCTGCCAGCGCTGCTCGATCTCGCCCGCGAGCGCGCTCGTGTAGCGGTAGGAGGCAGGAGTCAGGTCAGGCGTGGTCACCGCCCGAATGTTACCGGTCGTACGCGGCCCGCCCTGCAACGAGCCACGCCCGTGCGGCCTACTCCTCGCCGTCGTCGGCAGCACCCACCCGCCGGCGAGTCCCCGGCGCACGTGACCTCCGGTCTCCAGGGGCCGGGCGATGAGGGGATCCGGCCGCGAACGACTCCGCGAGGCGCCGCAGGAGCCGTACGAGATCGGAGCGCTCCGCGGCCGTGAGACCGGCCAGCATGCGTGCCTCGTTGTCCATGTGGACCGCGAAGGACTCGTCGATCAGGGCGAGTCCCTGTTGCGTGAGCCGGATGCGCCGGCCCCGTGCGTCCGAGTCGTCGACCCGCCGCTCGACCAGCCCGGCCCGCTCGAGCCGGTCCACCCGTTTCGTCACCGCGCCGGACGTCACCATCGTGCTCGCGCCGAGCTCGGTGGGCGTGAGCTCGTACGGGGCACCGCTGCGTCGCAGGGTGGCGAGCACGTCGAAGTCGCCGTCTCCGAGGCCTCGGGCCGCGAACACGGGTCGAAGGAGCTCCTCGACGGTCGCGGCCAGCCTGGAGATGCGGCCGATGACGTGCATCGGCGACGGGTCCAGGTCGGGGCGCTCGCGCTCCCACTGGGCGACGATCGCATCGACGTGGTCGGGTTCGGGCCTGGTCATGCTTGCATCATACCTTCCATGGAAGATATAATCTCTTCCATGGAAACTACTTCGTGGAGCTGGCGCACTCCGGCCATCACCATGGTCGCTCCGGTGGCCTGGGGCAGCACGTACGTCGTCACCGAGAACTTCCTCCCGCCGGACCGGCCGCTGTTCTCCGCGGTCGTGCGAGCGCTCCCGATCGGGATCGTGATCGTCGCCGCGCGCGGGCAGCTCCCCCGCGGGTCCTGGTGGTGGAAGTCGCTCGTGCTCGGCACCTGCAACATGGGCCTGTTCTTCGCGCTCCTGTTCACCGCGGCATACCGGTTGCCGGGTGGGCTCGCGTCGACCGTGACGGCGATGTCGCCGCTCGCGGTGATGCTGCTGGCCGCGCTGCTGATCCGCGAACGCGCGACTGCCGCCTCGGTCGGCGGTGGCATCGTCGGCGTCGCCGGGGTCGCGCTCCTGGTCCTGCGGGCCGACGCGGCGGTCGACCCGGTGGGGCTGCTGGCGGCGATCGGCGCCGTGCTGGTGTCCGGGGTCGGCTTCGTCCTGCTCAAGCGCTGGCCGCGGCCGACCGACCTCCTCACGGTCACCGGATGGCAGCTGACGGCGGCGGGCCTGGTGCTGCTGCCGATCGCCCTGGTCGTCGAGGGGCGGCCGCCGCACGTGGACGCCACGAACGTCACGGCGTACGTCTACCTGGCCACGATCGGCACCGGCCTGGCGTACGTCTGCTGGTTCCACGGGCTGAGCCGCATGACGGCCGGCTCGACCGCGCTGGTCGGCCTGGTCAACCCGGTGGTCGGCACGACGCTCGGCGTGATCGTGATGCACGAGGCATTCGGGCCGGCGCAGCTGCTCGGCGTCGCCCTCGTGCTCGGCGGCGTGCTCGCGGGCCAGCCGGCCGCGGTCTCAGCGATCCGTGGCCGGCTTCAGGGCAGGGCGCAGAACGCCTCGACCTTGTTGGTGGGACCGGACACGATCAGCTCGTCCGACTGCGCGATCGGGGTCTCGGGCCGGGCATAGGTGAAGTCCTCGCCGCGGGTCTTCACGCCGACGACCGTGATGCCGTACTTCTGGCGCAACGCCGACTCGGCGAGCGTCTTGCCGCACGCCACCTGGGGTGTCCGGGTCCGGGCGAGGGCGAAGCCGTCGTCGAACTCGATGTAGTCGGTCATGGTGCCGGTGACCAGGTGCGCCACCCGCATGCCCATGTCGGCCTCCGGGCGTACGACGTGCGTCGCGCCGACCCGCTCGAGGATCGCCGCGTGCTTGCCGCTGATGGCCTTGGCCCAGATCTCCGCGACACCGAGATCGGAAAGGCCCAGCACCGTCAGGACGCTGGCCTCGATGTCGGTGCCGATGCCCACGACGGCACGCGGGAACTGCTCGGCACCGATCTGCCGCAGCGCCTCGGTGTCGGTGGTGTCGGCCGCGACGACGTGGGTGAACTCGCCGGCGAACTTCTGGACGATGTCAGCCCGCTCGTCGACGGCCAGGACCTCGTGCCCCAGGCGGACCAGGGACTTGGCCACGGACGAGCCGAAGCGCCCCAGGCCGATGACGATGACAGGAGCAGTCGGGGATTCTGCGCTCTTAGCCAATGATCGGTTGCTCCTCGGGAAGGTGGTACCTCGGGACACGCTGTCGAAGGACGAACGCGGACGCAGCCGTAATCGTGCCCACTCTGCCCAGGAACATCAAGCCGATGAGCACGAGCTGCGCGTTGGCGGGCAGGCCCGGCGTGATTCCCGTGCTCAAACCGACCGTCGCGAACGCCGACGTGGACTCGAAGAGCGCAGCGTCGAAACCGACGTCGGTCATCAACATCAGGAGCAGCGTGGTGACCGAGACCAGCATCACTGCCAGCAGCGCGATCGTCAGGGCGGAGCGGATGACCGCGGTGCCGATCGACCGGTTGCCGATCGTCACGTCGGGGTCGCCGCGCAGCTCGGCGAGGATGACGTACGCGAGCAGGAGGAACGTCGTGATCTTGATGCCGCCGGCCGTGCTCGCGCTGCCACCGCCGATGAACATCAGCACGACGCCGATGTTGAGGGTCTCGGGCCGGACGGCGCCCCAGTCGAAGCTGTTGAGCCCACCAGACCGCGGCATGATGCCGCCCTCGATGCCGGACACGATCTTGTGCCCGAGCGAGAGGTCGCCGAGCGTGTCGGGGTTGCTCCACTCCAGCACGAGGAAGGCGATCGCGCCGACGAGGAGCAGCCCGATCGAGCCCCACACCGTCAGGCGCGTGTGGATCGTCCAGCGGTCGGGCGTACGCCACTCCTGGAACAGCTCCGCGAGCACCGGGAACCCGATCGCGCCGACGAAGACCGCGATGCAGATCGGGATGATGATCAGGCCGTCGCCCGCATAGCCCGTGAGGCTGTCGCGGTTGAGCGAGAACCCGGCGTTGTTGAACGCCATGACGGAGTCGAACACGCCGTGCCACAGCGCCGACGGCAGGTCGTCGAAGTAGTGCGCGCGATAGCGAAGCGTCAGGACCAGCGCGGTCAGCGACTGGAAGAACAACATCGTGACGGCAACCCGGCGGAACAGCGGGCCCACCTCGCCGAGGCTCACGACGTGCATGTCGACCTGGGCGACCAGGCGCGTGCGGAGTCCGAGCCGGCCACCGATGAACAGGCCCAGGACCGTGGCGAGGGCGATGATGCCGAGCCCGCCGATCTCGACGAGCGCGAGGATGATGCCCTGACCTGCCGGCGACCAGTACGTGCCCGTGTCCACGGTCGCGAGGCCCGTGACCGTCACCGCTGAGGTCGAGGTGAAGAACGCCGGCATGAACCCGGCCGACCCGGCTCCGGACCTGGCGAACGGCAGCAGGAGCAGGATCGTGCCGACGATGATCAGGGTCAGGAACGTCAACGGCAGCAGGCGCACGGGATGCGCGATCTCGGCAGGGATGCGGAGGCGCCGGAGGCGGGGCACGCGATGACGTTACCGCAGAGGGCGCTGCGGGGCCGCGTGATAATTTCGTCGGCATGGTCTCGCCCGTTCGTGCTGCTCAGGCCACCTTCCACCGACTGGGCCGGGCCGAGGAGCTTCCCGGGTTCCTCCTGTCGGTCGGTTGCCTCTTCATCGCCCTGCTCCTCGCGGTCCTGGGACTCGAGATCGGCGCGCTGGTCTTCCTGCTGCTGTCGGTCGTCGGCGAGCTCCCGTTCGAGGTCAGGTCCTCCAGCGCCTCGGAGCTGCTGGACCAGGCGGAGTTCGGCCTGCCGATGCGGTTCGTGCTGAGGGTCCTGGCCGGCCTCGTCGTCGGCGACCAGCTCGACGGCAGCGGCGCCGTGCGCACGTTCACGGCGGTCGCCGTCGCGTACGCCCTCGTGCTGGGCGTGCGGGCCCTGCACCAGGAGTACCGCCGCGTCGGGCCGCTCAAGCCCATGGAGACCCGAAACATCCCCGGGTCCCCGCGCATCCACAACGCTCCGCCGCGCCGGGCGTTCGAGGTCGTCGTGACCCAGCTGCTGGTCCTGGCGCCGGTGCTGTTCGGAGCGCCGTGGTGGGCGGTCCTGCTCGCGGGCACGGCGGCCGTCCTGTTGCTGGCCGCGGTGACGATCCCGGATGCACGGACGTCGTGGGCCCTGCGCCAGCAGAAGCGCGCCACGGGATTCACGGCGCCGCTGCGCCAGATCCAGGAGTTCCTCGACGACTACCAACCCGACGTCATCGTGCACCTCAGCGGGCCGGACGTGGCCGGCTACCAGATCAACACCTGGCTGGAGAGCCTCGAGGCACTCGACCGCCGGGTGTTCATCGTGCTGCGCGACCACCCGTTGTTCACCCGGATGGCCTCGACCACGATCCCGACACTCGAGCTCAAGGATCCCGGCGAGCTGCTGATGCTCGACTTCTCATCCGCACGCATCGCGCTCTTCCCGTCCAACACCGGCAACAACATCCACCTGTTGCGGCTGCCGACGCTCATGAGCGCCTTCATCGGCCACGGTGACAGTGACAAGAGCGCGTCCAACAACCCGTTCTCCCGGGCGTACGACGAGCTGTGGGTCGCGGGCGAGGCCGGCGCCGACCGCTACCGCCGATCCAAGCTCGGGGTGCACGAGGACCAGTACCGGCACGTCGGCCGTCCCCAGGTGCACGGCATCTCCCGTGAGCCGCGGCTCGGCGAGGAGACCGTCCCGACGGTGCTCTACGCGCCGACCTGGGAGGGCGTCAACCACGACCAGGAGTACTCCTCGGTGTCAGCCGTCGGCGTCAAGGTCGTCGAGGCACTGCTGGCCGCCGAGCCCCCCGTGCGCATCGTGTTCAAGGCGCACCCGTTCACGGGCCAGCGCGACGCGAAGTACCGCGAGGTCCTCGCCCGCATCGCGGCGATGCTCGACGAGGCGTCCAGTCGTACGGGCGTCGACCACCGGGTCGTCAAGGGCGGCTCGATCAACGAGTGGTTCAACCGCGCATCGGCGCTCATCACCGACATCTCGAGCGTCGTCAGCGACTTCCTGGCGAGCGAGAAGCCGTACGCGGTGTTCAACCACACCGACCACGATGACGCGACGTTCCGGGCCGAGTACCCGTCGACCGGCGCGGGCACGACGATCGGGCGGGACGGCCGCGGCATCTCCGAGTTCATCGATGTCGTGACGCAGAAGGTGCCCGACTCGCAGGCCGGTGCCCGCGCCGAGCTCGCGACCTACCTGCTCGGGCCTCCGGAGCAGCGCACCCTCGAGGCGTTCCGGGCCTCGGTCGACGCCTTCATCGCCCGCTCCGAGGCGGAGCGGGCGGACTACCGCGGCCAGTCGTACGCCCTCGAGCCGAGCGACTCCGACGACGAGACGGTGCTCTAGGCCCGTCTCGCCCGCTGGTGAGGCCGCCCGCGGCCGAGCGGGAGCGAGCTCTGCGAGCGAAGCGTGGTGAGGTCGACGGCTCGAGCGAGCCTCTCGGCCTACGCCCCTTCGGTCGCTCGTTCCTCGCTCCCTCCCGCGACTTCGTCGCTAGGGGCCGGTTGGTTCGGAGCCCGGGCCGGGTGACGTTAGGGTAGGTGGGTGAATTCGGCTCCTGGGAAGATCGCGATCGCGATCGTGACGTTCAACCGATCGACGTTCCTCAAGGAGCTCCTCGTCAGCGCGGCCGCGATGGACACCCCGCCGTTCAGGATCGTCGTCGTCGACAACGCCAGCACCGACGACACACAGGACGTGCTCGCAGCCGCTGCCAAGGACTTCCCGGCAGGTCTGCTCGTCAACCACAGGCTCGAGACGAACACGGGCGGCTCCGGCGGGTTCAGCGAAGGCACCAAGGTCGCGCTCGAGCTCGGCGCCGACTGGGTGTGGCTCATGGACGACGACGTCGAGATCCTGCCCGACGCGCTGGAGCAGTTCGCGCCGTGGATGCAGCGGTTCCAGGTCATCCACGGGCGCCGCTACGACTTCGACGGCACGCCGTTCTACTGGCAGGCCAAGTTCAACGAGTTCCTCGGCGTGCCGCTCCCCTACAGCGGCAAGCAGTTCAACCGCGAGGGCTTCGCCGTGACCAACTCCGGCACGTTCGAGGGCATGCTGATCCACGCCGACGTGGTCCGCAAGATCGGGCTGCCCGATCCGCGGTTCTTCATCTCGTGGGACGACGCCGCATACGCCTGGCTCGCCGCCCAGCACACCGATGTCGTCTACGTCGACGCGTTCGTGCTCAAGCGCAAGCGTGAGCAGAAGCAGGTCAACCTCGGCATCCGCCACCTCAACGACGGCAGCCCACTGTTCCGCTTCCACGTGATCCGCAACCGCGCGTACGTCGGCAAGTACTTCGCCGAGTACGGCAAGCTCAACCGGTTCGGCTTCGGGCTCGGCACGGCGCTGACGCTGGCCAAGGAGGTCTTCCGCCTCGTGGTCGTCCAGCACACCCTCAAGGGGCTCGGCGACCTCGCGCGGGGATTCCGGGCCAATCGGGCGCTGTGGCGGGACAAGTCGTGGCGACCGATGGATCCCGCGGACGTACCGGCACAATTGACCAATGACCGCTGAGCACACGGGCGAAGGCAGCCCAGACCTGTTGGTTGTGGGCTCGGGCTTCTTCGGCCTGACAGTTGCCGAACGATGTGCCACCCAACTGGGACTTCGTGTCCAGGTGATCGACCGCCGCGATCACATCGGCGGCAACGCCTACACCGAGGTCGAGCCCGAGACCGGCATCGAGGTGCACCGCTACGGCGCGCACCTGTTCCACACGTCCAACCAGCGCGTCTGGGAGTACGTCAACCGGTTCACCGACTTCACGCCCTACCAGCACCGCGTCTACACGACCTATCACAACGAAGTGTTCCCGATGCCGATCAACCTCGGCACGATCAACCAGTTCCAGCGGGCGGCCTACACCCCCGCCGAGGCGCGCGCATGGGTCGCCGAGCAGGCCTCGATGCTGACCGGTGAGCCGGCCAACTTCGAGGAGAAGGCGATCTCGCTGATCGGGCAGCCGCTCTACGAGGCGTTCATCAAGGGCTACACCGCCAAGCAGTGGCAGACCGATCCGCGCGAGCTCAGTGCCGAGATCATCTCCCGCCTGCCGGTGCGCTACACGTACGACAACCGCTACTTCTCCGACACCTACGAGGGCCTGCCGGTCGACGGCTACACCGCCTGGCTCGAGCGCATGGCCGACCACCCCAACATCACCGTGACCCTCGAGGCGGACTTCTTCGACGAGTCGCAACCGTTCAACAAGAAGCAGGTAGTAAGCCGGGTACCTGTCGTGTACACGGGCCCGGTCGACCGCTACTTCGACTTCGCCCATGGCGACCTGACGTGGCGCACGCTCGACTTCGAGACCGAGGTCCTGCCGATCGGCGACTTCCAGGGCACGACCGTCATGAACTACGCCGACACCGACATCGACTACACGCGCATCCACGAGTTCCGGCACTTCTACCCCGAGCGCGACTACCCGACCGACAAGACCGTCATCATGCGGGAGTTCAGCCGGTTCGCCGAGCACAGCGACGAGCCGTACTACCCGATCAACACGCCGCAGGACCGCGAGCGGCTGCTGGCCTATCGCGAGCTCGCCAAGAACGAGTCGAACGTGCTGTTCGGCGGCCGCCTCGGGACCTACCAGTACCTCGACATGCACATGGCGATCGGCTCGGCGCTGAGCATGTTCGACAACAAGCTGGCGCCGCACTTCACCGACGGGAAGGCCTTCGCCGATCATGGGCTCTGAGGCGCGCGTCGGGCTGGTCCGCCGCTTCCAGCTGTGGGCGATCGGCCGCCTGCGTCGCTCGCGCTTCCTGCCCGTCGGCGTGCCCGACAAGCTGACCGACGAGTCGCGGCTCGGCACGCCGTTCTCGCAGCACGTCATGCTCTACTTCCCGACGCCGCAGGACAGCCTCTACCAGCTGCGACCGTGGTACCACGCGCTCAGGGCCCTCGACCGCGTCCATCCGATCGTGTGCGTCTTCAAGGACTCACGGACGGCCAAGGTCGTACGCGAGGAGACCGGCTTCGACTGCGTGACGCTCGCCCGCTACGGCCAGCTCGACGAGATCCTGTCGATGTCCGAGGTCAAGCTCGCGCTCTACATCAACCACGACCCGATCAACTTCGAGTCGCTGCGATTCACGTCGCTGGTCCACGTCTATCTCGGCCACGGTGACAGCGACAAGGGCGTCTCGGTGTCCAACCAGGTCAAGGCGTACGACTGGTGCTTCCTCGCCGGCCAGGCGGCGCTCGACCGTACGGCGTCGGCCGTCATGCTCTACGACGCACCGGCCCGCAGCATCCTGATCGGTCAGCCACAGCTCGACGGGGCCGCCACGATCTCCGGCACGCCGTCGCCCGACGGCCGGCAGACCGTGCTCTACGCGCCCACGTGGGAGGCGTCGCAGCCATCGGTGTCGTACGGATCGCTGGAGACGCACGGCGAGGCCCTCGTGCGCGCACTGTCTCCGGCATACCGGGTGATCTACCGGCCGCACCCGCTCAACGGCGTGATCCGGCCGTCGTACGCCGCCGCCGACGCCGTCGTGCGGGGCCTCGCCGACCGCGTCGACACCGAGGTCACGCTCGAGCAGTCGTTCGCCGATGCCGACCTGCTCGTCACCGATGTCTCGGCCGTGACGCTCAACTGGCTGCCGACCGGCAAGCCGCTCCTCGTGACCAGGCCGCTCGTCGCCTACCCGCCGAGCCGCTTGATGGAGGTCGTGCCGCAGCTGGCCGCGACGGACGACTTCGCCGCCGTCGTGGCCGAGCACCTGTCGGCCGATCCGACGAAGGCCGATCGAGACGCTCTCGTCGACCACTACCTCGGGGATCCGACACCGGGTGCGGCGACAGAGCGGTTCATCGCGGCCTGCGAAGAGGTCATGGCCGTCCGCGACCGTGAGTGGGACGCCGCAAGGGCTCGCGGCGCCAACGGGACGTAGTGTCGACGCGCGTTGGCCGTCGGGTCTCGCCACTGGCGGCCATCTCCGCTGCCATCGCCGCGCTCGTCGCCGTGCGCCTCCTGCTGTTCCGGGCGTATGTCGGTGGCGACGAGGCCGGATTCCTGATGGTCGGCAACGCCTGGCACGACGGGACGTCGCTCTACGGCGACTACTGGGTCGACCGCCCTCCGCTGTTGCTCTGGCTCACCGAGCTCGCCGGGGACGTCACCACGCTGCGCATCCTCGGACTCCTGGCGTCGGTGCTGACGCTGCTCGGCGCCGCGTGGGCCGCGCACCTCGCCCGCGGCGCCGACGCCGCGCGCTGGGCAGCCGGGGCCGCGGCGTTGTTCGGCGCCGCCCAGTGGCTCGGCGTCGCACGGGTCAATGGCGAGATGCTCGCCGCGCCGTTCGTGGCGTGGAGCATCGCCCTGACCCTGCATGCCGTGCTGCGGCCCGCATGGCGCGTTCCCGCGGCTCTCGGCGCCGGCGTGCTGGCGGTCTGCGCGCTCGCGGTCAAGCAGAGCGTCATCGAGGCATTCGTGTTCGCGATCGCCCTTTCCCTCGCGATGGCCGTCCAACGCCCGGAGTCCCGCCGCGTCGTCGTACGCGTGCTGGCGTGCGGCATCGCGGGCGGCGTGGTGGCCGCCACGGTCATGCTGATCGGCGCCAACGCGCGGGGCACGACCCCGTCCGACCTGTTCGACGCGGTCATCACGTTCCGGGCCGAGGCGGGCGAGGTGATCCGGTCGTCGGCCAGCGGCGCGACTCCTTTGCGTCTGGTTGTCATGATGGGCACGTGGACGGTCAGCGGTCTGGGGGCGGCGACCGTCCTCGCCGTGTGGCAGGGCGTCCGTCGCAAGGAACCCTTGCTGCTGGCGACCGCCGCGACCCTGCTCTGCAGCCTGGTCATCGCCCTGTTCGGCGGCAGCTACTGGGCGCACTACCTGATCCAGATGGTTCCCGCCGCGAGTCTTGCCGCCGGCCTCCTGGTCAGCCGCGTCCCCTTGCGTCTCCTGCGCCGCGTGGCTGTCGCCACGGTGGTGGTGACACTGGCCAACCTGGTGTTCGCGCTCGGGTTCGAGCCGGACGACAACGGCGAGCAGCACACCGTCGGCCGCTGGCTGCGCGAGGCGCGACTGCCCACGGACACCGGGGTCATCATGTTCGGCCAGCCCAATGTCCTTTACGAGGCGGAGATGTCGAGCCCTTACGGATACCTGTGGAGCCTGCCGGTCCGCACCCGAGACTCCCAGCTGCGCGAGCTCTCGGCGGTCCTGTCCTCTCCTCGTCGCCCGACGTGGGTCGTCAACTGGTCGGGGCCCAACTCGTGGGGCATCGAGCCGGGGCGTACGGAGGCGGTGCTCCGTGACGGCTACCGCAAGGTCGCGACGATCTGCGGGAGGTCGGTCTGGTTGCTGACGACCGACGCGCGTACCCTGCCGGCAGTCCCCAAGGATTGCCCATGACGATCAAGACCGACTTCGCGGTCATCGCTCGCGAGCCCGATCGCTGGCGTGCGCCGACCCTCGGCGCCTACCTCACGGCGCTTGCCGCCTGGATCGCGCTGATCGGCGTGCCGACCGACCCGTTCCAGATGTTCTTCTGGCTCTGGCTCGCGACGATCGCCTGGCGCCCCAGCGCGCCGTGGCGCTACCACCTCGCGTTCGCGCGCGACTGGTCGCCGGTGTTCGCGGCGCTCGTCGTCTATCTCTACAGCCGCGGGTTCGTCGACGAGGTCGTCCCGATACCGGTGCACTGGACCGAGCCGATCACGATCGACCGCTGGATCGGCGGCGACGCGCTCCCGACGCAGCGGCTGCAGTCGGGGCTGTGCGGCGATCCGTGCAGCGGCGCCAGTGACCCGCGCTGGTACGACGCCGTGCTCACCACGACGTACTTCACGCACTTCGTCACCGGACTGACGCTCGCGGTCGTGCTGTGGCTGCGCAACCGCGAGGCATGGATCCCGTGGATGCGCCGCTACCTGGTCATCAACTTCTCGGCCCTCGTGGTCTACATCGCCTACCCGATGGCCCCGCCGTGGCTCGCGTCCAAGGAGGGCTACATCGACGCCCACCTCCCCCGCCTGACCGGGCGCGGTTGGGACGATCTCGGTCTCGGCGGATTCCACGTGCTGCTGGCCAAGGTCGGCAACCCGGTCGCGGCGATGCCCTCCCTGCACGGGGGCCTCGCGATGCTGATCGCGCTCTATGGAGTGAGCCGGCTGCGCACCCAATGGCGTTGGCTGCTGCTGCTCTACCCGCTGCTCATGGGCTTCGCGCTGGTCTACGCCTCCGAGCACTACGTCATCGACATCCTGGCCGGCTGGCTGCTCGCTGCGGTCGTGATGATCGGGTGCAGCTGGTGGGAACGAACCCATCCGCGACCAGCTTCCCCTCCCCTCGCCTGACCCGCCTCGGAACATTCGTGTCTCGCCGATGGAACCGATCTGCCTCGGGATCCGTCGTAAGGTGACAGGTCATCTGAGGAGGCGGCGTGGACGCGACGTCCGAGGCGAGCTTCGCCGAGTTCGTACGAACGCAGTGGCGTGACCTCGTCCGCGCGGCCATCTTCCTCGGAGCCGGCCCCGACGAGGCCGAGGACCTCGCACAGCAGACCCTGGTCCGCTGCTACGCCAGCTGGCAGCGGGTCACCGATGCGACGAACCGCGACGCGTACGTCTACCGGATGCTGCTCAACCAGCTGCGGGACGCCCGTCGTACGCGCTGGTGGCGCAGCCGGGTCGACGCCGAGCCGGATGGCCGCGTCGACGACGCGAGCAGCCAGGTCGTCATCGCCGATGCGATCCACCAGGCGCTCGATGGCCTGAGCAAGCCACAGCGCGATGTTGTCGTGCTGCGCTACTTCGTCCAGCTCACCGAGGCCCAGACAGCCGCGGCGCTCGGCGTACCTGTCGGCACCGTCAAGAGCCGGCTGTCCCGTGCGCTCGCCGGCCTCGCCGACTCCCACCACCTCACCGAACTGTCCGAGGAGCACCAATGAGCAAGCTTGAAGACCAGTGGGACGGGTTGCCGACCGGTGAGCCGCCGGTGGACGCGATCCTGGCCGCCGGCCGTGCTGACGTCGCGCGGCGCCGCAGGCTCATGCGTGCCGTGACCGCCGTGGGCGCGACCGCTGCGGTCGTCGGCGCATTCGTCGCCGGCGCGCAGATCGGCAACCGGCCGGGTCCGATCACCTCAGGGACGCAGAGCGATGCCAGGCCCGTGGCGTTCCAGGCTGATCTCGAGCCGGCGCAGTCCTGCGACCAGCTGCTCGAGTCGTACCACGACCGTGCGCTCGAGATGGTGACGGCGTGGGGATGGCAGGACGACCGGGTGTGGCCGACCGACGGGACGTCCGGGCGAGATGCCCTGACGAACCTGGATCAGCGCGTGGCGGAGGGGTTCGGCGCACCGAAGGGCCAGCGCTCGCAGACCTCGAGCGACACCGGGACCAACGTGCAGGAGGACGGCGTCGACGAGCCCGACACGGTCAAGACCGACGGCAGGCTCGTGGTGCGGCTCCGCGGAAGGGACTTGGTCGTCTATGACGCGTCCGGCCCATCCGTGGTGGAACGCTCGAGGATCCACCTCCCCCGGTTGGAGGACGGCGAGATCCTGCTGTCCGGCACGAGGGTCGTCGCGATCGGCGCCGACGCGCCGAGTCCCCGCGACGAGCGGACCGGCCTGCGTCGCGGCGGACGCGTCATCACGGTCTCTCTTGCCAAGCCGGCTGATCCGAGGATCGAGTCGACGGTGACGTACTCCTCGCGGGTGATCTCCGCGCGACAGCACGGGTCGACGGTGAGGCTGGTGCTCGCGGCAGGCCTTCCGGCCCTCGACTTCGTCCGGCCCGGGGGCCAGGTCACCGAGCGGCAGGCGCTGATCGCCAACCGCGAGGCGGTCGAGGAGTCCACGATCGGTGACTGGCTGCCGGCGTACGACAGCGGCTCAGGCTCCGAGCGGCTGCTCGACTGCACCAACGTGGCGGTGCCACCGGACTCCGCTGGGCTCGACACCGTCAGCATCGTCGGCTTCACGGCAAGTGCTCCGACGAAGCCTCACGCGATCGGGCTCGCCGGCGCGACCACGATCGCGTACGAGTCGGCGGATCATCTCTACCTCGCCGACGGGCGGCCGCAGTGGGACTGCCGCGTGTGCGCGCCCCGCTTGCGCGGTGACGTCGTCGTCCCCGCACGCGGGAGCGGCACCACCCACCTGTATGACTTCGAGCTCGACGGGATCGACGCGATCCACGTCGCCTCCGGCGAGGTCGAGGGCACGATCGCGGACCGGTGGTCGCTCGACGAGGCTGACGACGTCCTGCGCGTCGCCGTCGGACCGTCGAGCGAGACGGGCAACTTCAACTCCGTGGTCACGTTCCGCCGTGAAGGTGAGGCGCTCACCGAGATCGGGCGCGTCGACGGGCTCGGCAAGAACGAGGAGCTCAAGGGTGTGCGCTGGTTCGACGACCTCGCCGTCCTGGTGACGTTCCGCGAGGTCGACCCGCTGTTCACGATCGACCTCGCGGATCCCGCGAAGCCGCGCCTGATCGGCAAGCTCAAGATCCCGGGCTACAGCGACTACCTGCACCCGTTGAGCGACGCCTGGATGCTCGGGATCGGCTACGGATCGCAGGGTGCCCAGATCGCGTTGTTCGACACCTCCGACCTCGCTGACGTCAGGCGAACCGCCGTCGAGAACTATCCAGGGGCAGAGCCGATTGCGGCCCGCGAGCCGCGAGCGTTCACCTGGCTGCCCAATCGCGACACGGCCCTGACGGTCATCCGGAACGCCCAGCGGGTCGAGGTCGTGGCGCTGAAGGTCACCCACGGACGCCTCAGCAGCACGTTCACGAACGTCGAGTACGGCGACGATGCCGATGACGTACGAACTGTGGGTCTGCCGGACGGCCGGGTCGTCCTCGTGACGGGTGAGGACGTGCGCTTCTTCGACCTGTGAGCGGTGGGCCACAGCCGGGATTGCAGTCCAAAGACGTGTCAGTGTCCCTGACCTACACCTCCGGCGCTTCCCACGCGCTGAAGTCACCCAGTCGCCGCGGGAAGAAGGTGGCCAATGCGGCACCCACGGTCCACCAACCGCGGTGCACCAGAGCGCGGCACAGGGCCGGATCGAGCTTGTCGAACACCGTCGGCACCAAGGCGAGATCGCGATCATCGTGGGTGCGTGACTCCGGGAACGCCGCGCGCCAGGCCCGCAGCGACGCGGGCCCCGGGTCGGGCAGCGCCGTGACCAGTCCGGTCAGCACGCCACGGCGACCATCCGGAGGCAGCGGCCCGGCTCCGGCCTTCCGTCCGCGCTGGAACTGCGCAACCAGACTCGAGGTGCGCAACGCGACGCTCTGCCGGTAGAGCAGCGAGTTGGCGCGGGCGAGGTCCCGGATGACCGGGACCCGCCCGTACGCGCCGGGGCGCAACAGCCCGCCGGCGTTGAGCGCCACGAGGAAAACCTCCCGGTATGCCTTGTCGTCCAGCGCCTGCAGGCCGGTGTTGTCGTACGTCCCGCCGTCCATCAGCACCGGGGCGTGCTCGGCGCCCGGGAACTCCGGCGACGTCAGCACCACCGGCGCGAACGCACCAGGGACCGCCGCCGAGGCCGCCACGGCGGTGCTGAGCCGCAGCCCGGTGCCGGCCGTGGGCACATGCCCGATCGTGTAGTCGCCGACCATGTCGCGCTCGAACCCGAAGCGGACACCGGTCGTCAGGTTCGCCGCATTGATGATCCAGCGCACGCCGCGGTCGAGCTGCTCGAGCTCGACGCCGTCGAACCACCACTCGTCGAAGCGCCGGGCCAGCAGGTCCGTACGCGTCGACGGCCCGGCCGCGCGCCAGATCCCGCGCACCAGTGACCACTTGAGCGACTGCGACGAGATCCGCGCGATGAACGGGTCGATCAGGTGCTCCTGCACCGCGGCTCCCGTGAACCCCGCCGCGCGCAACAGCGGCCACCGCGATGCCAGCAGCCCGTTGGCCAGCGATCCACCGGAGACCGACGAGACGTACCGCAGATCCGTCAGCATCCGGGCGTCGGCGAGCAGCCGGATCGCGCCGAGGCCTGCGAGCGTCGCGCGGAACCCACCGCCGGAGATCGTCAGGGCGACCGGCGCAGCCGACCGCGGCGGCTTGCGGGGTGGCCTGTCACCACGGAACCGCTCGGGTTGGAGCCCGGATCCGACCGCCGGTGAGTCGACGACCCACTGGTCGGGGTCCTCGGGCTCCTCCATCTGGACACCCTCTCACCGGGTGGCAGCGGCGTCGAGCATCCCCGGCTAGGAGCCCCCGCCGACCGCGGCCGGGCCGTCCTCGCGCCGGATGTCGATGATGTGCCCGGTCTGCTCGGCCAGCAGGACGTCGAGCGACTGACGCGCGACCTCCATCGAGCTCAGCAGCGTGCCCTCGGGCTCCTCGCCGAATGCCTTGGTGCGCATCGGTGTGCCCGTACGTTCGGGGTTGACGCAGTTGACCCGCACCTCGCCGGCCCATTCGTCGGCCAGCGCCTGGGTCAGGTTGACGACGGCCGCCTTGGCCGAGGAGTAGAGCGAGTAGCCGCCGCGACCGCGCGTGTAGGACGAGGACGTGAACAGCAGCAACGAGCCCGACGACCGCGCGAGATGCGGATAGAACTCCTGCGCGATGAAGATCGGTGCGAGGTAGTTGATCTCGGTGGCGGCGAAGATCGTCTCCTCCGACGTGTCCGCGAGGTCCTCGATCACGAGAACTCCGGCGGTGTTGACCACGAAGTCGATCGAGTCGGACTCCTTGAGCACCACCGCGGCCGCCGCCGCGATGTCCTCGCGGCGATCGACGTGCGTGTTGGTCGACGAGCGAGAGAAAGAGTGCACCGTCGCGCCGAATCCACGGGCGAGCTCGGCGATGTCGCCGCCGATGCCGTACGAGCCGCCGAACACGACCATGGTCTTGCCCTCGAGCGCGGCACGGTACTGGTCGTCGGTCAGCTGGTCCGGGGTGTCGGCCGAGTGCAGCTGGAAGAGCTTGTCGGCGATGTAGACGTCGATCGGCTCGGTGACCTTCATGTTGCGTTCGTGGCCAGTGACGACCGCGATCGGCACCTCGGGCAGGTAACGCAGCACGACGGTGCAGTCGTCGGTCGCGGTGAAGTCGGGGTCCTTCCACGCCAGCTCGTACGCCTTGCGGATCACCGAGAGCCGGAACGCCTGCGGGGTCTGCCCGCGGCGGAGCAGGTGACGCGGGAGCACGTCCTCGATCGTGTGGGTCTCGTCCGGGGTGTCGTGCACCTGCACGACGGTGTCGGCCGAAGGGATCGCCGTGTCGACGGCCTCGTGGGTCGCCAGCGCGGCGACGACGTCACCGATGATGGTCTGCGAGACCAGCGGGCGTACGGCGTCGTGGAACAGGACGTTGCACTCCTCGGACCCGAGGGCCTCGAGCGCGCGGCTCGTCGACTCGTTGCGCGTCTCGCCGCCCTCGACGATCTGGGTGACCTTGTCGTAGCCACCGTTCTGCACGATCGCGCGTACGGGATCCAGGTGGCCCGGAGCCATGAGGATCACGATCTCGTCGATCAGCGAGGACGCCTCGAACGCCGCGATGGTGTGCTCGATGATCGTCTTGCCGGCGATCTTGATGAGCTGCTTGGGGATCGACAGGCCGACCCTCGTACCGGTGCCACCGGCCAGGACGACGGCCACATTGCGGAGTTC
>NZ_JAKFCB010000379.1:0-2247 GCF_036676885.1 Aeromicrobium sp. | reverse complement strand
AGCGGACGGTCGAGTTGCCACCGGCCGAGACGATGCCGGCGCCGGCGGTGTCGCCGTCGGCGACGGCGAGGCCGATGGCAAGGTTCTGGTTGGTGGCGCTGGAGGCGTTGGTGCGGGCAGTGGCAGCATCGGTGCCGGCGCCGACGCCGACGCGCAGCGTGTTGGAGCCTGCGCCGGTGACGTTCAGACGGCCGGAATCGTCGACGGTCGCCGTGGCGATGCCGGACTTGTTGATCTCGTTGACGAGGTCACGGACGGTCGCGGTCGCGGCGAGATCGACCGTATAGGTCGTCGAGCCGGCGGAGACCGTCAGGGCCATGTTGGTATTGACGGTGGTGTTGATCAGGTGGCCGGTGTCGGCCGCGGTGGCGCGGGCCGGAACAGCGGCCTCGCCGAGACGCTTGTCGAGAGCGATGTCCTTGCGGCTCTTGCCGCCGGTGTCGGTGACTTCGACCGCGTTCGCCAGCACGTCGGCGGTGCCGACCTTGTTGGGGCGGTTGGCGGCGGCGTCGGCCTGGGCCTGCTTGATCGTCGACTGCAGCGACTGCACCAGCTTGGTGATCGAGTCGATGCCCTGCGAGGCGGCAGTGATGGTCTGGATGCCGTTCGAGATGCCGTCGAGCAAGCCCTTGAGCTCGTTGGAGCGGTCGTTCAGGCCCAGCGAAGTGAAGAAGTTGACGGGGTTGTCGATGGCCGAGTTGACGCGCTTGCCGGTGGCGAGGCGGTTCTGGATGACGCCCTGCTCGGCAGTGGTCTGCTGCAGGGTGAGGAGGTTCGCCCTGACGCCGCTCGTGAGAATCGTGTTCGCCATCTTCGGTCCCCTGAAAGCGCGATTCAGCGCCCATGCGGTTTGGTCTGGCCGGATAATCCTTCGTTAAGGCTAACAACCGGTTAACGGTTGAGCGGGGCGCTTCGCGCCCGGGCTGAAGCAACGAAAAGACGGCGGAGCTCGCGCTCCGCCGTCTTTCTTGTCTTCGACCCACTTCTGTGGGCTGGCCCGCTCCTGCGGGACCGAAGGATCAGAACAGGCGCAGCACGGCCTGGTCGGCCTGCGAGGCCAGCGTCAGAGCCGTCTGCGACAGCTGCTGGCGGGTCTGCAGGGCGAGGAGCTTGGCGCCTTCCTCGTTGTTGTCGGCGAGCACCAGATTGTCGGCGCCCTGCGTCAGGGTGTTCACCAGGTTCTTGGTGAAGTCCTGGCGAGCCTGAACGACCGACAGGCTGGAGCCCAGCGAGGAGGCCGTCGAGCGCAGCGAGCCGAGCGCGCTGGTCAGGGAGTCGCCGACCGCGGAGAGGTCGGTGTCGCTCTGGATGTTGAAGGTTCCGGTCACCGCGGTCGCGCTGGTGGCAGTCAGCACGCCGAGATTGGCGGAGTTCAGCACCGAACCCTGGACATCCAGCTTCGACTGCTGCGAACCGGTCTTCTCGTTGAAGGTGATCGACAGCTTGTCGCCGTTGAGCAGGTTCTTGCCGTTGAAGCTCGAATCCTTGGCAAGCTCGTCGATCTGCGTGCGCAGGTCGTTGAACTGCTTGATCAGGTTGGAGCGGACGGTCGAGTTGCCACCGGCCGAGACGATACCGGCGCCGGCCGAGTTGCCGTCGGCGACGGCGAGGCCGATGGCAACGTTCTGGTTGGTGCCGCTGGAGGCGTTGGTGCGGGCAGTGGCAGCATCGGTGCCGGCGCCGAGGCCGACGCGCAGCGTGTCCGAACCAGCGCCGGTGACGTTCAGGCGACCGGAATCGTCAACCGAGGCGGTGGCGATGCCGGATTTGTTGATCTCGTTGACGAGATCGCGGACCGTCGCGGTAGCGGAAAGATCGACGGTAAAGGTCGTCGAGCCGGCCGAGACCGACAGGGCCAGGCTGGAGTTGGTGGTGGTGTCGATCAGGTGACCGGCATCGGAAGCGGTGGCGCGAGCGGCGACGCCGGCCTCGCCGAGGCGCTTGTCGAGAGCGATGTCCTTGCGGCTCTTGCCGCCGGTGTCGGTCACTTCGGTCGCGTTGGCGAGGATGTCAGCCGCACCGACCTTGGTGGGGCGGTTGGCGGCGGCGTCGGCCTGGGCCTGCTTGACGGTCGACTGCAGCGACTCGACCAGCTTGACGGCCGAGTCGATGCCCTGCGAAGCCGCCTGGATCGTCTGGACGCCGTTGGAGATGCCGTCGAGGAGGCCGGTGAGCTGGCCGGCGCGGTCGTTCAGGCCGGCCGAGGTGAAGAAGTTGACCGGATTGTCGACGGCCGAGTTGACCTTC
>NZ_JAKFCB010000378.1:0-2002 GCF_036676885.1 Aeromicrobium sp. | reverse complement strand
ACAACCACCTCGGGCCGTCGGGTGCCTACCTCGACCGCTTCGGCCCCTACTTCGCCGGCCAGAACGACTGGGGGCCCGGGCTCAACCTCGACGGGCCGCAGTCCGACGAGGTGCGGCGGTACGTGCTCGACAACGCGCTCGGCTGGTTCGAGCACTTCCACGTCGACGCGCTGCGGCTCGATGCGGTGCACGCGCTGGCGGATCGGCGCGCGCTGACGCTGCTCGAGGAGCTGTCGGCGGAGACCGCGCATATGTCCTCGGTGGTCGGCCGGCCGCTGACCCTGATCGCGGAGTCCGACCTCAACGATCCGCGCATGGTCACGCCGCGTTCGGCGGGCGGGCTCGGCATGGACGCGCAGTGGTCCGACGACCTGCACCACGCGCTGCACGTACGCCTGACGGGGGAGACCGACGGCTACTACGCCGACTTCGCCGCGCCCGGTGCGCTGGCCACGACGTTGCGTGGCGTGTTCTTCCACGCCGGCACGTGGTCGTCGTTCCGCGAACGTACGCACGGCCGTCCCGTCGACACCTCCCGCCTGACCGGCACCTCCTTCCTCGCGTACCTGCAGAACCACGATCAGATCGGCAACCGCGCCACCGGCGACCGCATCTCGGCGTCCATCTCGCCCGGCCTGCAGGCGTGCGGTGCGGCGATCGTGCTGCTCGGGCCCTACACGCCGATGCTGTTCATGGGGGAGGAGTGGGCGGCCAGCACACCGTGGCAGTTCTTCGCGTCGTTCCCCGATCCCGAGCTCGCCGAGGCCGTACGCACCGGTCGTCGCCGCGAGTTCGGCCGGCACGGGTGGGGCGAGTCCGAGGTGCCCGATCCGATGGATCCCGCGACGGTCGAGCGTTCGACGCTTGACTGGTCGGAGGTGTCCTCTGGTCCGCATCGGGAGATGCTCGACCTGTATCGCTCGTTGATCGCACTCCGCCGGTCACACCTTGAGCTGGCTGATCCGTCGCTGGAGGGTTTCGTCGTCGAGGTGGCTCCGGACGACTCGTGGCTCGTCATGCATCGCGGCTCGCTCCGCGTCGTCGTCAACTTCGCCGAGGAGTCCTTCGAAGTCCGTACGCCCGAGTGGTCGCCCGAGTCACCGCAGCACGTGCTGTTGAGATGGGACCGATGACGGCGCGCAATCGGATAGACGCGTCCGGCTTTGAGCTTCACACCGACCGGCATGGTCCCATGATGGATACGTGCGTGGAGTGTTGCTGGATCTCGATGGTGTCGTCTACGTGGGCGACCAGCCAGTGCCGGGCGCGGCCGGGACCGTCGACTGGCTCGCGCGTGAGGGTGTCCCGTACCGCTTCTTGACCAACACCACCTCTCGTCCACGGCGGGCGATCGTCGACAAGCTGACCGGTATGGGCATCCGCGCTGACGCGGACATGATCCTCACCCCGGCAGTTGCGGCGGTGGCCTGGCTGCGCAGTCACGACATCGAGCGTCCGGCGCTGTTCGTCCCGGATGCCACTGCGGCGGAGTTCGCCGAGCTGGGCCCGCTCCCGGACGGGGCTGAGGACGGCGCCGGCGCCGTGATCGTCGGCGACATGGGGGAGGGCTGGGCGTACGCGACGCTCAATCGTGCTCTTCGCCTCCTCATGAGTGACCCAGCGCCGCCACTGGTCGCCCTCGGGATGACCCGGTACTGGCGCGCCGAGGACGGGCTTCGCCTCGACGTGGGTGCATTCGTGCGGGGGCTGGAGTATGCCGCCGGGCGCCCCGCGGTCGTTGTGGGCAAGCCCGATCCGGCGTTCTACGCCACTGCGGTCGACGCCCTGGGTCTGGAGGCAGGCCAGGTCGTCATGGTCGGCGACGACATCCGCACCGATGTCGAGGGTGCGCAGCGCGCTGGCCTGACCGGGGTTCTCGTCCGTACGGGCAAGTTCTCCGCGTCGGACCTCACCGGTGAGGTCGCGCCCGACGCGGTGCTCGACTCGATCGCCGACCTCCCGCGGTGGTGGGCCGAACGCTGAGCGACCCCAAGCGGCGGCG
>NZ_JAKFCB010000377.1:0-6606 GCF_036676885.1 Aeromicrobium sp. | reverse complement strand
TGCTCACGTGTTACTCACCCGTTCGCCGCTCGTGTACTCCCGAAGGAGCCTTACCGCTCGACTTGCATGTGTTAAGCACGCCGCCAGCGTTCGTCCTGAGCCAGGATCAAACTCTCCGTTGAAACAGCTAAAGCGCTGTCAAACTTCAGTTCGACTCTGACAAACTATTTGCTGACAAATAAATTGTCGGAATTGATTCCATCGAGATCGGCGAGCCGAAGCTCACCGACGGGTCTCGACGGGGTATTACTAATTAATCTCGTCGACTTTTGGCACACTGTTGAGTTCTCAAGGATCAGACGCTCACCTCAGCCTCGACCTTTCGGTCTCCGCCTTGGGGCAACTCGTCTAACTTACACGGCTCGTTTTCACCGGTCAAACCGGGTCGGTCACCATGTTCAGCTTCGTTGTCCGCGGTCCGTCTCCGGGCGCCTGAGGCGCCGTGCCGTCGACCGTTTCGGTTGAGCTGGTTGGAAGCTCCGAGTGACCGGCCTTTCGGCCTTTCGCTCCGCCGTGCTGTCCAACAAGAAGAACATTACGGGGGCCTTTCCCGCTTCGTCAAATCGGGTCCGTATGGTCCACGTCACACGGTTTCGAGCCCCTGAAATGACGGGGTTCAGGACACCGACACGCCCGAGATCGACCGCTTTCCTTTGCGCAGGACCGCCCACTTGCCGTGCAGGAGGAGCTCAGTGGATAGCTCGAGATCGGGATCGGAGACGCGTTCGTTGTTGACGTACGCTCCCCCGTCGGCGACGGCACGGCGTGCCGCGGACTTGCTGTCGGCGAGTCCAGCGGCCACGAAGGCGTCCACGACGTTGGGTCGATCGGCCGCGGCGAGGTCGACAGCGCCGGCCTCGCGGAGGGCGGCCGCGAGCGTCGACTCCGAAAGCTCCGCGAGCTCTCCCCTGCCGAACAACGCACGGGACGCGAGCTCTGCTGCGGCGGTCTCCTCCTGGCCGTGCACGATCGTCGTCACCTCGGCGGCCAGTCGCCTCTGCGCGGCTCGCAGGCCGGGCTTCTCGATGTGCTCGGCCTCGATGACGCTGATCTCGTCGAGATCGAGGAACGTGAACTGCCGGAGGTACTCGATGACCTTGGAGTCCTCGGCCTGGATCCACGACTGGTAGAAGGCGTAGGGACTCGTGAGTCCCGGGTCGAGCCACACCGTGCCGGACTCGGTCTTGCCGAACTTGGTGCCGTCGGCCTTGGTGATGAGCGGCGTCGCGAGCGCGTGGACCTTGTGGCCGTCAGCGCGACGGACCAGCTCGACGCCAGCGGTGATGTTGCCCCACTGGTCGCTGCCGCCCGTCTGGAGGACGCAGCCGTAGCGGCGATGGAGCTCGAGGTAGTCGAGCGACTGCAACAGGACGTAGCTGAACTCGGTGTAGCTGATGCCCGACTCGAGCCGGCTGCTGACGACGTCGCGGGCCAGCATCCGGTTGACCGGGAAGTGCTTGCCGATGTCGCGGAGGTAGTCGATCGTGCTGAGGCCGGCGGTCCAGTCGAGGTTGTTGACGATCGTCGCACCGTTGGCGCCGCCGAACTCGACGAAGCGGGAGACCTGCTCGCGGATGTTGTCGACCCACTCGCCGACGGTCTCCTTGGGGTTCATGACCCGCTCGCCGGCCTCCTTCGGATCACCGATGAGCCCGGTGGACCCGCCGACCAGCATCAGGGGCCTGTGCCCCGCGAGCTGGAGCCGGCGCGCCGTCAGTATCTGGAGAAGGTTGCCGATGTGCAGGCTCGGCGCCGTCGGGTCGAAGCCCACGTAGTAGGTGATCGGCCCCGCTGACAGCTCCGCGCGCAGGGCGTCGCGGTCCGTCGCGTGCGCGATGAGTCCTCGCGCGTCGAGGTCGTCGAGTACGTGGGTCACTGGCCAGTCCTTCGGGGTCGGGGATGCACCGCGACTTTAGCGCGGCACTCCCCCGTCGCCGTTAGGGCTTGACCGCGACGACGGGGACCGCCGAGTCGAGCAGGATCTGCTGCGCGACGCTGCCCATCAGGATCTTGCCGACCGGGCTGCGCGGGCGTACGCCGATCACGACGAGGGACGCGCCGGCTTGCTCCGCCTCGAACAGCACGGTGCTGGCGACGTTCTCGCCCTCGACCTGGCGCAGCTCGTACGGCACGTTGTCCTTGGCCAGCGCCTCGGTGATGTCCTGCACGTGGCGGCCCTTGGCGTGACCCGTGTCGAGACGTGGCTCGACCCGGTGGACGTTGATGATGAGGAGGGACTCGCCCTTGGTGCGCGCCTCGGCGGCGGCCCAGTCAAGGGCGGCGCGCCCGAAGTCGTCGGGACGGTAGGCGACGGCAATTGTCATGACATAAGGGTAGCGGCGAAAGCCTGCTGGTGGCGAGCGGAATATGTCCGACAAGTGATGACGTTGCACACGTCGTGAGCGAGACAGTCAAGGTAGACATCTGGTCAGACATCGCGTGCCCGTGGTGCTTCGTCGGCAAGCGCCGGTTCGAGACCGCAGCCGCCGAGTTCGCCGAGGGCGGTGGCTCCCTCGAGGTCGAGTACCACTCCTTCGAGCTGGCGCCGGACACTCCGGTCGACTTCGAGGGCACCGAGGTGGACTTCCTGGTGGGCCACAAGCGGATGCCGGCGGCGCAGGTCGAGTCGATGCTGGCGCAGATGACGCAGCTCGCGAGCACCGAGGGCCTGTCGTACGACTTCGACGCTCTCCAGCACACCAACACGATCAAGGCACACGAGCTGCTGCACTACGCGAAGGCGCAGGGGCGGCAGCTCGACATGAAGGAGCGGCTGCTCTCGGCGTACTTCGAGCAGGGCCGGCACGTCGGTCGGATCGACGACCTGGCCGACCTCGCCGAGGAGATCGGGCTCGACCGGGCCGAGGTCGTCGAGGCGCTGAAGTCCGAGCAGTTCCTCCCCGCCGTGCAGGCCGACAAGGACCAGGCGATCGCGTACGGGATCTCGGGCGTGCCGTTCTTCGTCATCGACGGGAAGCTCGGCGTCTCCGGTGCGCAGGATCCTTCGGTGTTCGTCGAGGTGCTGCAGAAGGCGGCTTCGGGCGAATGAACGAGCCGCTCGAGATCATCGGCGCAGACGCCGCCCTCGTGTGCGAGGACGGCGTCTGCGTGATTCCCGAGTCCGACGACTAGCTGAGGCCTTCGGCGCCGTCCGGCTTGACCGCGAGCACGGGGCACGTGGCGTCGAGGATGATCCGCTGGGCGACGCTGCCGAGCAGCAGCTTGCCGACCGGCGACCGTGGACGTACGCCGACCACGATCAGGCTCGCGGACGACTCGGCACTGACCTGCAGAACCGCCTCGGCGACGTCCGCGACGACGTCCTGGCGGACCTCCGTCTCGACGTCCAGGCGGCTGAGCTCGGCGCGCAGTGCGTCGATCTCCTTCTCGGGAGCCAGCCGCTTGTCGACGTAGGCGTCGCCCTTGGTGTCGTTGACGACGATGAGCTTTTCCTCCCGCCGCGACGCCTCGGTGGCTCCGTACGAAAGAGCCGCCTTGCCGTACACATCAGGGCTGTATGCCACGACCACGCTCATGCCGCCACCTTCTCCTGGTTGTTGTTGCGTGCAAAGGTCCGGATGCCGTTGCCGATGATGAACACCAGCGCGGCGCCGATGATGACGTACACGATGACGGCGACCGGCTCGCTCCAGAGCGTGCTGATGTCTCCGGACGAGATCGCGAGTGCCTGTGTGAGCTGGTACTCCATCCTGGGGCCGAGGATGACCCCGATGATGAGCGGCAGGACCGGGAGGCCGAACCGCCGCATCGCCAGGCCCAGCAGGCCGAGGATCAGCAGGATCAGCAGGTCGAACCACTGGAAGTTGACGCTGTAGGCGCCGAGCGAGGCGAAGAACAGGATGCCCGCGTAGAGGTACGGCCGCGGGATCTGCAGGAGCTTCGCCCAGAGCGGAGCCAGCGGCAGGTTGAGGACCAGCAGCAACGCGTTGCCGATGAACAGGCTGGCAAGCAGCGTCCACACCAGGATCGGCTGGGTGTCGAACAGCTGCGGACCGGTCTCGATGCCGTAGCTCTGGAACGCGAGCAGCATGACGGCAGCGGTCGCTGTCGTCGGCAGGCCGATCGCGAGCAGGGGCACCAGGGTGCCGGCGGCCGAGGCGTTGTTGGCCGCCTCGGGTCCGGCGACGCCCTCGATCGCGCCGTGGCCGAACTCCTCGGGCTTCTTCGACAGCTTGCGCTCGGTGATGTACGACAGGAAGGTCGGCAGCTCCGCGCCGCCGGCCGGCAGTGCGCCGAACGGGAAGCCGAACGCCGTGCCACGCAGCCACGGCTTCCAGGAGCGGCCCCAGTCGCTCTTGCTCATCCACGGCTGGCCGACCGGGATGATGTCGAGCGGTCGACGACGCAGGTGCGAGGCGACCCACAGTGCTTCACCGATCGCGAAGATCGCCACGGCCACGACGACGATGTCGATGCCGTCGGCCAGCAGCGGGCTGCCGAAGGTCAGTCGCGGCTGGCCCGTCTCGGTGCCGACCAGACCGATCGCCAGTCCGAAGAACAGGGCGATGAACCCGCGGAGGCGGGAGTTGCCCAGGACCGCGGTGACGGCGAAGAGTGCCAGCGCCATCAGGGCGAAGTTGGACGGGTTGCCCAGCTTGACGACCTGCTTGGCGACGGACGGGGCGAACAGCACCAGCAGGATCGTGCCGATCGTGCCGGCGACGAACGAGCCGATCGCCGCGGTCGCGAGGGCCTGGGCCGCTCGCCCCGCCTTGGCCATCTTGTTGCCCTCGATCGCCGTGACGACCGAGGACGACTCCCCCGGCGTGTTGAGCAGGATCGAGGTCGTCGAGCCGCCGTACATGCCGCCGTAGTAGATGCCGGCGAACATGATCAGGGCGCTCGCGGGCTCGACGCTGTAGGTGATCGGCAGCAGCAGCGCCAGGGTCATGGCCGGGCCGATGCCGGGCAGGACGCCGACGGCGGTGCCGAGCAGCACGCCGATGCAGGCGTACAGCAGGTTGGTCGGCGTCAGGGCGCTTTCGAAGCCCTGCATCAGGAGGTCAAAGGATCCCATCAGAGGACTCCGTCCAGGATGCCGGCCGGGATCGCGAGCCCGAGGCCGGAGTAGAAGCCGTACCAGGTGCCGACCGAGAGGACGGCACCGATCGCGAGTGATCGGACGATGGAACGCGCGCCCAGCACGTGAGCCGTGCCGGCGAACAGCAGCGCGCCGGTGATGGCCCAGCCGAGCCAGTTGATCAGCGCGAGGTTGAGCACGAAGACCGCGACGAGCTTGCCGACCGTGACCCAGTCACTGCCCTTGGTCAGGTCGACGTCCTCACCCTCCTCGGACTCGGCGACGTCGCCGCGCGCCGTGGCGAACGCCAGCAGCACGGCGAGGAGGACCAGCGTGGCCCCCACGACGTACGGGACGGCATAGGGCTGGACCGTCTGGTCGGCGAATCCCTTGCGCATGGTCGTGGCGTCGTAGATGACGTAGGCGCCGGCGATGCCGATGCCGGCCGCGAGGCCGTACTGCGCCCGGTCGACCACGCGGTTCTCGCGCGGTCCGGTGGTTTGCTGTGTGATGGTCATGCGAGTCCCAGCTCCTCGAGGGTCGTGGCGACCCGTTGGTCCTGTTCCTTCAAGAAGGTGCCGAACTCGTCGCCGGTGATGAAGGCGTCGATCCAGCCGTTGCGCTTGAGCTCTGCCTGCCAGCCCTCGGTCTTGTGCATGTCCGCGAAGAGCTTGATCAGGTAGTCCCGCGTCTCGTCAGAGATGCCGGGCGGCGCAAGAATGCCGCGCCAGTTGGTGAAGGACATGTCGACGCCCGATTCCTTGAGGGTCGGCGCGTCGATGTTGTCGAGGCGCTCCTCCCCCGAGACGGCCAGGACGCGGAGTGAGCCGTCCTTGATCTGCCCCTCGAACTCGCTCGGCCCCGAGGTGCCGACGTCGATCTTCTCGCCGAGCAGCGCAGTCGTCAGCGGGCCACCGCCGTCGTACGCGATGTACTTGACCTCCTTGGGCTCGATGCCGATCGCCTTGGCGAGCTGCATCGGGAAGAGATGGTCCGGACCGCCGGGTGACGATCCGCCGCCGATCGTGACGCTCTTGGGATCTGCCTTCCAGGCGGCGACCAGGTCGTCGATGGTCTGGAACTTCGAGTCCTTCGGCACGATGAGGGCCTCCTGGTCCTCGATCAGCCGGGCGATCGGCGTGGCCTTGGAGACCCGCGCGTCGGACTCGTTGGTGTAGACCGCCCCGACGACACCGAGGCCCATCGCCATCACGACGTCGTTGGCGCCCTTGGCGTTGAGCAGTCGCTGCATCGCCACGGTGCCGCTGGCTCCGAGCACGTTCGTGATCTCGAACCGGCCCGCCAGGTCGGCGTCCTCGAGAACGTGCGCGGCGGCGCGCCCGGTGAGGTCGTAGCCGCCTCCGGGGCTGTTGGGGATCCACAGCTGCAGTCGGCGGTGGGCTTCGTCATCTGAGTCGCGGGTGACCCCGCAGCTCGCCAGAACCATCGCAGTGATGACTGCGAGGATGACTGCTGCGACCCTTGCGTGGGCGCGTCTTCTCGTCATACAACCTCCTGTGGTCGACCCCGAGCATGGCCCCCACGTGTGGCGTGAGTCACTATTG